>CAJWHS010000067.1 GCA_913041415.1 uncultured Acidimicrobiaceae bacterium
TACGGCCTGCCGGCGATCCCGAACCGCCAGGTCAACCTGCAGCGCGTCGATCCGATCCTCGCCCGAGAACTCTTCATCCGTCATGCGCTGGTCGAGAACCGTTGGGACGGCAGCCGGCACGCCTTCGTCGCCCATAATCAGACGGTGCTCGCCCAGATCGAGGCGCTCGGCGATGGCGGCATGATCTCGAGTCCCGGAGACGTGTCGGATCGTCATCGCAACTCGATCACACCACCGGGGAGCGGCGTCTGCCGCGGCGTGATTGATCCGCCGGGCGCCCAGCGACCCTCCGAAGATCGCGAAGAAGAGATGGTCGTCCGGCACGCCGAGAGCCCGGCGAGCACTCGCCCGGCGGTCGGGATCAGGGGTGGCAAGTGCCCGCACCTCGGGGCGGACCGGATTGCCGGTCCAGATGGCGTTCGGCAAGTCGACGCCGTCGAAGGACACGGCACAGGCCTTCGCGAACCGCCCGGCCAGCCGGTTGGCAGCGCCCGGCACGGCGTTCTGCTCGGCCACGACGATGGGCACACGCCACAGCACCGCCCCGATCACACACGGGACCGAGGCGTAACCACCGAGACCGACAACGACAGCGGGTCGGAGACGACGCACCAGCCGGATGCCGGCGACGATCGCGGCGAGTAGACCAAAGACCGAGCGGACATTCTCCAGGGTCAGGCGACGCTGGATCCCTCTCCCCGGCAACACCGTCAGCGGGAAGCCGGCCTCGGGAACGAGGCGGGTCTCGATACCGCGGGTCGAGCCGACATAGTGCAGCTGCTCCGGCGGCACGCCACGGGCAACGAGTTCGGAGGCGATCGCCAGGCCAGGAAGGACGTGGCCCGCCGTGCCGCCGCCAGCGATGATCGCATGGGCCCTTGTCATCTCAGTGACCCTGACGGGCGACGTTCATCAGCACGCCCATCGCACCGAGGGTCGCCACCATCGAGGAGCCGCCGAGCGAGAGGAACGGCAGGGTCACACCCATGACCGGGAGGACCGCCATGACCGCGCCCATGTTAAGCAGCGCTTGTCCGACAACCCAGGTCGTGATGCCGACGGCGAGGAGCATGCCGAAGCGATCGGGCGCCCGCAGCGCTGCCATGATCCCGGCGACACCGATAACGACGAAGCCCCAGATCACCGACGCCGCGCCGAGCATGCCCAGTTCCTCGGCGACGATCGCAAAAATGAAGTCGGTGTGGGCAAACGGAAGGAAGCCCCACTTCGCGTAGCTGGCGCCGAGGCCGACACCGCTCCATCCGCCCTTGGTGATCGCGTGAAGCGACTGCAGTGGCTGGTAGCTGACACCCGCCGGATCCGCCCACGGGTCGAGGACGGCGAGGAAACGGTCGCGACGCCATGGCGTGACAAGCACCATTGCGGCGGCGAACCCGCCGGCGGCGGCACCCGTGGCAACGAGATGGCCGAGGGGCGCTCCGGCGAGGAACAGCATGGCAAAGACCGTGATGCCGATCACGAGCACGGCGCCGAGATGCGGCTGGAGCATCAGGAGGCCGGCGAATACGGCCGTCACGAACAGGATCGGGCGCACCGTGATCTTCGTGTTCACGATCGGTCGACCCGGCCGGCCCAACAGATCAGCGACGAAGAGCACGATCGCGAACTTGAGCAGCTCCGACGGCTGCATGGTGAATGGCCCCACACCGAGCCAACGGGTCGCACCGTTGGCCGACAGGCCGACCCCCGGAATGAGGACGACGACGAGAAGCACGCCGCAACCTATGATCGACGGGGCGGCGAGGATGCGCCACCGGTGGTAGTCCACCCGCATGGTTCCGAACATCACGATCGCCCCGATGGCAACCCACATCAGCTGACGCTGGAACAAGCTCCACGCGCTCTCGGTCTCGGCGATGCTCGACGCGGCACTAGCGGACAACACCATGACGGCACCGAGCGCAGTGAGGATCGAGGTGGCGCCGAACAGGGCGAGAAAGACCGTGGTGCGGCGACCAACAGGGCGGCGGGGACCACGTCCGTCGGGACTCGACCGGGCCGTCGGATGCCGCCGACGCGCAGCACCCTGCTGGACCTTCTTGCTTCGAGGCTGGGTGGCGGTCATCGAGCCGCCTCCGCAGTAACCGCCCGAGCGAAATCATCACCGCGTTCGCCGTAATTGCGATACCAGTCGAAGGAGGCACAGCCCGGCGACAACAGGACAGGGACGCTGGATGCGGCGAGTCGACGGGCGGCGGAAACCGCTCCTCCCATATCGCCAGCGATGATAACCGGGGTGTCTGGAGCGAAGGCCCGCTCGATCTCGTTAGCCGAGTCACCGATCGCGACGACGGCCACAACACGGTCTGACGCTGATGCCATTGGCGTCAGATCGATGCCCTTGTTGCGGCCACCGGCGATCAAGACGACCCGGTCGAAGCCGCGGAGAGCCGACAGCGTTGCGTGGGGGGTCGTGGCCTTGGAGTCGTCGTAGTAGGTCTGTCCGTCGAGCTCACCGACCGGGGTGACCCGATGCGCCAGCGGAGCAAAGGTGCTCGCCGCCCGGGCGACGGCCTCGGGCGACACGCCCAGCGGGGCAAGCGACGCTGCGACTGCCAGCGCATTGTCGATGTCGTGGGGCAAGGCTCGCCAGAGCTCCCCGGTGGCCGTGAACGGACCGTCGGGACCGGCGAGGACGTCACCGTCGAGGTACCAATCGCCGCCGATGCCGAAGGTGACCGCCGTTGCACCGGCCGGGACATTGCGCATCACGACGGGATCAGCAGCATTGGCGACAACGGTCCCGCCTACGGCGAGCGAGAAGAGATGCGCCTTGGCTGCCTCATAGCTTTCGAGGCCGCTGTGTACGTCGAGGTGATCGGGGGCGAAGTTCAACCAGGTGGCGACGGTCGGGCGGAACCGGGTGGCGCGTGCAAGTCGAAACGACGATGCCTCGACAACGAAGACGTCGGTGCCCGGACCGTCAATCGCCGTGACAAGCGGGATGTCGGTATTCCCGGCGGCCACTCCGACACGACCATCGGCAGCGAGCGCAGCGACGGCGAGCTCGACCGTCGTGGTCTTTCCGTTGGTGCCAGTAACGGCGACGATCGGCCGATCGTCCCAGACCGCCGCAAGATCGAACTCCGACACGACCGCCACACCGGCGACGTCGGCGATGGTGAACGCGTCGTGCCACTCCGGGAGGCCGGGAGTCGTGACGACGAACGCCGCAGCGGCGACAAGATCGGCGACTTCGTCGCTCGAACCGAGCGTGATGTCGAGTACATCTGCATCGGCACGCAGCTCGTCGGACGGGTTGTCGTCGACGGCTACGACTGTGTGACCGCGACGGGTGAGGGCGCCAGCAACCGCTCGGTTCGCCGCACCCATGCCGACGAGAAGCGCCGACGCCGGCGAGGCGAGTATCTCGTCGAGGGACGGAGCTGCCATCAGGCGGTGATCCCGAGGTTGATCGCGTCGGCGTAGAACAGGCCGAGTCCAACACCCGTGCACAGGCCTGACATGATCCAGAGTCGCACGATCACAGTGGTTTCGGGCCAGCCGGAGAGCTCGAAATGGTGGTGGATCGGCGCCATCCGGAAGAGACGTTTCCCGCCAAGACGCCGGAACACCACGATCTGCAAAATCACCGAGACCGTCTCCATCACGAAGAGACCACCGATGATCGGCAACAAGAGATGGGTGCTGGTCGTGAGAGCGAGTGCGGCGAGGCCACTTCCGATCGCGAGCGATCCCGTGTCACCCATGAAGATCTGGGCTGGCGCCGCGTTCCACCACAGAAACCCGATGATGCCCCCGGCCATTGCAGCGGCCACGACCGCGAGATCAAGCGCGTGGGGGTTTCCGTAGAAGTCGGCGTGGCGGAACTGCCAGAACCCGATGACCGTGAAGGCAGCAAAGCCGAATGCTCCAGCACCCGCGGCAAGCCCGTCGAGTCCGTCGGTGAGATTCACGGCGTTGGTGGTGGCCGTGATCAATAGCAACGCCCACGCCATCCAGCCGATGCGCCCGAGATCCCAGCCCGGGTTGTCGAAGCGGGTGAACGACAGGGTCGTCGGCACATTCGTGTACTGGGTCACGAGGAATGCGAACCCGACACCGACGATCAACAAACCGACCATCTTCGCTCGCTTGTTCAGGCCCAGGTTGCGAGCGGCCACGACCTTGATCCAGTCGTCGACCAGCCCCACCGCACCACCGCCGATGATCGCAAGCATCACGAAGATGCCGGTGCGCGTGTAGATGGCGCCGACGAGGTCAGAGACCACGTAGCCGACCGT
This sequence comes from uncultured Acidimicrobiaceae bacterium, assembly GCA_913041415.1. GTDB lineage: Bacteria > Actinomycetota > Acidimicrobiia > Acidimicrobiales > Aldehydirespiratoraceae > UBA11606. The sequence continues at coordinate 4,266 of CAJWHS010000067.1, forward strand.
CGCACCCGCAACAACCGCAAGACCTCCCATCGTGGGGGTGCCGGCCTTCACCTGATGCCCCTCGGGGCCGTCATCGCGGATGGGCTGGCCGATCCGATGGGTGGTGAGCCAATTGATCAGCGCCTTGGTGCCGAACAGGGAGATCAGCATTGCGAGGGCCCCGGCGAAGAGCAGGCGGGTCATGCGTCGAAAGCTCCGAGCCGCGAAAGCTCCTCGTGAGCGACGACACGATCGTCGAATTCGAGAACCTCGTCGCCGATTGTCTGGGTTGTCTCGTGGCCCTTTCCGGCGATCAGCACAACGTCACCTTCGCGGGCGCCGGCGATTGCGTGGCGGATGGCGCGGCGACGGTTGACTTCGACGAGCTCCGGGGGTGCGTCCATACCGGAAACAATCGCAGCGATGATGGCGTCCGGGGCTTCACTTCGGGGGTTATCGCTGGTGACGACGACCCGGTCGGCAAGACGGCGGGCGACCTCGCCCATCTGGGGCCGCTTGCCCTGATCTCGGTCGCCGCCGGCGCCGAAAACGACGATGAGTGTCTGTTCGGTGATCTCCCGGGCCGCAGCGAGCACGGCCTCTAGCCCGTCCGGGGTGTGTGCGTAGTCGACCACGACGGTGAACGCTTGGCCGGCGTGCACAGTCTCGAAACGGCCAGGTACGCCCTGCACTCTTCCGAGGGCAGCGGCGACGTCGGCGTCGTCGTACCCGATGGCAGCGACGGCTTCAGCTGCCAGTGCGGCATTCGTGACGTTGAAGGGGCCGGCCAACGGGAGTGACACATCGTGGCCTCGCCAGCGAAATCGGCTGCCGGTCGGGTCGTTGGAGGCAGCCTCGCGGGCGGTCGTGTCAACGGGGATGATCGAGATTCCCGCGGTTGCAGCGATCCGCTCACCCGCCTCCGTGTCGGTCGAAACGATGCCGAGATCGGTGAGTTCCGGCGTGAAGAGACGAGCCTTCGCCGCCTCGTAACTCTGGAGATCGCCGTGGAAATCGAGATGGTCAATGCCAAGGTTGGTGAAGACCCCGACGGCAAAGCGAGTGCCGTCAATCCGATGCAGATCAAGTGCGTGGCTCGAGACCTCCATCGCCACCGCTGCGTGACCCTGCCGGTGGGCCTCGGCCAGGGTCCGCTGCAGTTCTGGCGCCTCCGGGGTGGTTCGCACGCCGCTGAGTGTGCCGATCTCGGTAGCAGACTCGCCAAGTTGTTTGAGCAGATCCCCGATCAGCCGAACGGTCGTGGTCTTGCCGTTGGTCCCGGTGACACCGATGACCGGGATGTGAGAGGACGGGTCACCGTGGACGGCGGCGGCTGCGGGGCCCATCGCCGCGCGGACGCTCGGCACGACAAGTTGAGGCACTCGCGCATTGAGGCGACGTTCGACAAGCACGGCGACGGCACCAGCCTCGATGGCCGCTGGCGCGTGGTCATGGCCGTCGGTTGTCTGGCCGGGAACACAGGCGAAGAGGTGGCCCGGACCGACCCGCCTTGAGTCGTGTTCGACGTCGATGATGTCGACGATCGAGTGGTCGGCCTCGACCACCATGGGCAGTGAGGCGCAGAGATCGTCGAGCCGCACCTCAGCCGTCCTGGGACTCCGGAGCGAGCGTCGTCGTGGTAGTGGTGACGGCGGTTTCGGCACGCACGGCAGTCGTGGTCACACCCGAGGCGACCTGGGGGATCTGGAGCTGGCGGGCGGTGTAGGCGGCGATCTCGACGAACGCAGGGGCGGCGACCTCGTTGCCGAACTTTGCACCCTTCGGGTTGTCGATCATGACGTACACGGAGAACTGGGGTCCCTGGTCGTTGCTGATGATTCCCGCGAATCCAGAAGTGTAGTGATGGGCCCGCCCGTCGGGGTCGTCTTCGCCGCACCGATAGGCGACACCGCCTTCGCAGGGCTGCCAAGCCGTGGAGGTCTTGCCCGAGACCGTGTAGCCCCGCACGGCAGCGTTGGGGCCCGTGCCGTTCTCGTGCTCGACAACGCCTTGCATCATGTCCATGACGAGGTCGGACGTCTGCTCGCTGATCACCCGTTCACCCGCCTTGGTTCCGAGCTCGGCACTTGTCAGTGATAGCGGGAGCCGAACGCCACCATTGGCAACCGTGTTGAACGACTCGACGACTTGGGCGGCGGTCACCGAGACGCCCTGGCCGTAGCTGGCAGTGGGCAACGCGACCGTCGAGAGGAAGGGCTCGAGAATGCCGGTGCTCTCCCCCGGGAAGTCGACGCCGCTCACCGACCCGAAACCGAAACCGTGCATGAGATCCCAGACGGCATCGGGGCCGGCGACTTCGGCAAGCGTGGACGAGCCGACGTTGGACGATCGGATCAGGATCTCGGGCGTCGTGTACACACGGTCTTCGTAGCGACCCGTATCTCGCACGTGAAACACCCGGCCGTCGTCGACCGGGTACGGCTTCTCCGCCGGCACGTCGATGCGGGTGTAGAGGTCGACGGCCCCGGACTCAAGCGCAGCGGCGACCGACACGATTTTCATCGTCGAGCCCGGCTCGAAGGTGTGCGTGAACGGCAAGTTGTTCGAGGTGCATCGGACGAGGCCGGTCTCCTCGTCGACGACCGCACCGACCGCTGCGAGCACAGAGCCGTCGTCGATGCGGGTGACGATCGCCATGCCGAGATCGGCGTCGAACTGTGCGACGGCGGCCTCGATCAACTCCTGGGATTTGAACTGAACGTCGCGGTCGAGGGTCGTGGCCACATCCTCGCCGGGGATCGCCAGCTCGAGAACCTGTTGCCCGCCGACGATGGTGGCGCTGCGATCGGCACTGACCTCGACGGCACGGGTACCGGGCGTTCCAGTGAGGGTTTCGTCGTGAATCTTCTCCAGACCAGAGATGCCGAGGTGGTCGATGTCGACGCGTCCCATCAGCGAGAGGCCCGTGCAGTCGCCGTTGGGGTGCTCGCGGCGCAGCTCCTCGTAGCTCCACACCCCAGGAAGGCCCAAGGCCATCACTGCATCGCCAATCTCTGGATCGACCTGACGCTCGAGGTACACGAAGCGGCTGTCGCTCGAAAGTCGACGCGCCATCACCTCGGGGTCGGTGTCGAGCAAGGCGGCGAGTTGCCCTACGGCATACGGCACCTGCTCCGTACTCATCAGACGGGGGTCCGCAACGATCGTCGGAGCAGGCCGTGAGTAGGCCAACGGTCGGCCGAGGCGATCGACGATCGACCCGCGTTGAGCGGACAGGTCCTCCGCGCGCAGTGTGCGACTGATCGGCTCGGCGAGCGCCTGGTCGGGCGTCAGCTGGAGATCGGCAAGGCGATACCCGAACCCGCTAATCACGATGATGAAGAGGGCGCAGAGCGAACGAACTCGATACGGGCAGACCGTTGGACGGGCCGAGGTGGTCGAGCGGCTCCGGCCCGGTCGGCGACCCACCGGACTCACCCCACCGCCTCCGAGAACGGGTTGCCCGACGTCGGCGGGGCCAGCGTGTCCAGCGCAACCGGCGAGAGGATCACGACCTCGGGGGCCAGCACGAGTCCAGCGTTGATCGCCCACTGCTCAAGGCCCTCCGGCGAATCGACACGAGCCAGATCGGCAGTGACGGCGGCGAGTTCAGCCTGCACGGCGGCGTTAGCGGCACGCTGGGCATCGATTTGGGCCTGAGTTTGCACGAGCACGGCGTGGAGGGCGGCGACAACGAACAAGACGGCGAAGAGGGCCACGACGACCGAGGTACCGAGCATGCCGACGACTCGGATTCGATGATCCGGGCGGACGACACGAAGATTCGCTGGCCGCGGCTGCGACGAGCGGGCAGGACGTGCTGCAGGGCGGCGGACAGGCTGGGTGGCGACCATCAGGCGACCGCCCCGAGCTTCTCGACCGCGCGGAAGCGGGCTGCTTCCGCACGAGGGTTGCGCTCGACCTCGGCATCGCTCGGACGCCGAGCGCCGCGCCACAGCAACGAAGCCGAAGCTTCGTGACCAGGTGGCGGGGGGAGATCGGGTCGCAGCCGTGGGGCCTCGCCTGCGGCGTCGCGGAAGACGTGCTTGACGATGCGGTCCTCGCCAGAGTGATAGCTCAGCACGGCGCATCGGCCCTGCGGAGCGAGCAACTTCAAGGCCTGGGTCAGCGCGTCTTCGAGAATGGCAAGCTCTTCGTTGATTTCGATGCGGATCGCCTGAAAGGTTTTGCGGGCCGGATGGCCGGCTTGGCGGCGAGCCGCAGCGGGAACGGCATCGCGCACGATTTCGGCCAGCTCACCAGTGGTAGAAATCGGGCAAGCGGCGACGATCGCCCGGGCAATGCGGCGGGCGTGACGCTCATCGCCGTTGCGTTGAAGGATCCCTGCGAGGGTCCGTTCGTCGCTGGTGTTGACGAGATCGGCGGCGGTGCGGCCCTGGCTGCGATCCATCCGCATGTCGAGCGGCCCGTCGTTGCGGAAGCTGAAACCTCGATCGGCGAGATCGAACTGCGGCGAACTCACTCCGAGGTCGAACAGTGCGCCCGACAACCGGTCGGCGCCGAGCGAATGCACCGCCGCAGCGAGACCGTCGAAGCGGGTGTGGCGAAGGGCGACCCGCTCACCTTCCGCAGCGAGTCGAGCGCTAGCGGCGGCCAGGGCCATCTCGTCGCGATCGAGACCGAGGATCGAGATGCCGTCGTTTGCGGCCAATAACGCGGCGGTATGGCCGGCCCCGCCAAGCGTGGCGTCGACGACGATGCCGTCCGGCACCTCGGAGAGAACCTCGACGATCTCGTCACGCATGACCGACACATGGGCGAATCCGGTCGCATCGCCGTGCGCTCCGCTTCCTACCGTTGGGGTGTCGTTTGCGGCCATTGCAGCGACCCACCTGAGTTGCCAGCGATCTCGGCCATCCGCAGTCTCCCGATCCGCAGCGCACGCCGGGATGTCTCCCCGGTCGTTCTAATGGCAAGCGGGCGGAGTGCGGGTCTTCCATTTGCTGATCGGAAGACTGCGGATGGTCGAGGTCGCTGGGCTTGTGGGTTGGGTCCTTTCGCGTCGTTGTGGATGTGCGGGAAGATCAGATGTCGGTCTCGGGTCTCATCCGAGGCCGTGACCTCGTTCGATGGCCGAAGTCAGCGACTCGGCACCAGCGGTACCGAGCTGGTTCCAGCGCTCCGGTGACCAAATCTCGATGCGCCGGAGCGCGCCGGTCACGATCACGTTGCGGTCGAGCCCGCCGAGTTCCCGCAGATGCGGAAGCAGCCGCACCCGCCCCTGCGAGTCGGGTGTGACCTCGTCGGCCTGGGAGGCGAAGTGTCGGAGTGCGTTCACGTCGACCCCGCCGGCCGCAACCTGCGACTCCAGACGATCCGCCATCCGGTCGAACTCCTCGGCCGGAAGGATCGCCAGGCAATGGTCGAGCGGGGTGATGAAGGCCCCCTCGGCCAACTTCGGGCGGAAGGCCGAGGGAAGGATGATTCGTCCCTTCTCGTCGAGCGTGTGCTCGAAGTTGCCCACGAATCGGGCCATCGGCGTTCCCCCTCTCAGTGTGTGAATCGGCTGCGTCCTGGTGCGTCGGTTGACGCTCGGATTCGGGATCTCCCGTGGGCATCTGGATGCCCCTGGAATCCCCCTTGTCCTCCATATCACTCCACATTACTCCCTATCCCTCCATCTCGCAAGCATTTCCTCCACGAAATGCCAGTCCGAACGCCTGTTCGTTCCTCACGGGGAGGGCTCAGCTCCGCTTTCGGGCGCGACACGTCGCTTTCGGCTCCCCGGGCGACAACCACGCCTCTCGGCGTCGCTCGAGATCAGCCCAGTGCGGGAATCAGCGCAGCAAGCACGTCAGCACCGTGGATCTCCCCGACAGCGTCGGCGAGGACGGCATCGGGTCCCTCATGGCCGAGGAGGCCATCGACGGCGTCGGCGGGTGACCACCGGCGATGGGCCATCGTCTGCAGCCGAATCCAGTCGCGGGTCCGGCGCTGGCTGATACCGACCCACTTCCGTCCGGCACCATCGAGGACTTCACCCGGACCGATGCCGGCGAAACAGACGAGCGTCGACCACGTCCGGGACTCGACCCCACCGCGGTGAACGTGGAAGCCGTCACCGAGACCAACAACCTCAAGCGCTGAGCGCCACGCCTCTCCGACCGGCACTGCAGCTCGGGCGACGTCGTCGTCCCACCACGGGTCACCGGCGGGGAGCCACACATCGACCCACACCTGGGCGCCGGGAGCGAGCCACACCGATCCTCCCCCGCTCCGCCGTCGGACGATCTCGTACCCGCCGGCGACGGCCCTGGCCGGATCGGCGTGGGTGTCGGGTTGGGTCGAACCGAGTACGAGGGCTGGTGCCGTGACCTCACCGACGACGAGCGTCGGGTGGGGCGTCTCGGGCGGACGAAACTCGTGAAGAGTTGCGGCGTCGGCGGTGACGTGCTCGACGTCGAACCGACCGGTCACGCCACCCGGCGCGCCTCGGCGCGACACCACTCGAGCCAAGCGAGCAGATCGTCGGCTTCAGTGGCATGATTCGGGTCGCCGTACTGGGTAACACCGCGGAACTCAAGGAGTGCTCGATCAGGGATCGGCATGAACGGCGCTCGCCGCCACCAGCCATCGGGGGCGAAGTTGCGGAGCTGGCGTAGCGCCGTCGGCCACAGCCACGGGCGCAGGGCCAGAACCCTGATCGCCACCACCATCGTCTTGATCGGATTCATTTGACTCCCACGTCGTGACCCTCACCGCGGAGTCCCACCGCGGTAGCGCCGATCAGCGGACTGTCGGCGCCGAGTTCGGCCGGTGCAATGATCGTGCCCTTCGAGTGTTGCAGATCGGCCACCCTGTCGATCTCGACTTGGGCAGCAGCGAAGAACGTGTCACCGAACCCCAAGGCGACCGAACCGGCCACCACCGCAAGCCGCAGATCGAGCAAATTGGCAATCGAACCAACCGCTCGGCCGACGAGCCTGCCGGCCCGGATGCGTTCGACTTCGTTGGCCGCTTCAGCGGGACGACCCGTGCGGGCGGCGATACCGGTGCCGCTGACCTCGGCCTCCAACACGCCCTGCACATGGGTGTCAAGGTCGGTGCCCTCGGGTTCGACCACGACATGACCGATGTGGCCGGCGTTGCCGGCGTTGCCCTCAAGCAGCCGGCCATCGAGGACGATGCCCCCGCCGACGCCGGTCGACACGACCATGCCGATGAAGTTCGCCACGCCGCGAGCCCTGCCCTTCCAGGCCTCGCCCAGCGCAAGCGCCTTTGCGTCGTTGTCGACGTGCACGACCAGACCCGTGTGCTCAGCAAGCCGCGCTCGAAGTGGGAAGTCTCGCCACACAGGGATGTTGATCGGCGACACCGCCTCGCCGGCTTGCCGCATGGGACCTCCGCAGCCCACGCCGCAGACACGCACGGACGACATCGAGGCATGCGCCTCGACCTCATCGATGAGTTCCGTCAGCCGAACGAACAGTTCCTCGGCATCGGCGACATCCGTGGACGGGGCACGCCGCCGATGAACGATCGTCCCGTCCACATCGACGATGCCGACCTCGATCTTCGTGCCACCGATATCGACCGCCAGGACCTGCTCCACGAACGGCATCGTAGAGCCGCATCCGTTCGGCCCCCACGGACCGTAAGCCGAACGCCAGGGAAATGTCAGACGCTTTACGCTGGCCCGGCAGAACCGACGGTGGAGGCCGCGTGAAGACAACCGATCAACCGGCCGGCGAGCCCGACACCGAAGGCTCGTTCGGAGCAAGCGCGAACTTCACCGCTGAGTTCTCCTCGCTCACCGCCAACATCGCCGCGGTGATCAAGGGCAAGAGCACCGTGATCCACCTCATGGCGTTGGCCCTGATCGCCGACGGCCACGTCTTGGTCGAGGACGTCCCCGGTGTCGGCAAGACCAGCCTGGGCAAAGCACTGGCTCGCAGCGTCGACGGCCGCTTCGGTCGAGTGCAGTTCACCCCCGACCTCCTCCCGACCGACGTCACCGGAGTGAGTGTCTGGAACCGAGGATCCGACACCTTCGAGTTCCGGCCGGGCCCGGTGTTCAGCAACGTGTTGCTGGCCGACGAAATCAACCGGGCGTCGCCGAAGACCCAATCCGCCCTCCTCGAGGCCATGGCCGAGCGACAGGTCACGTCCGACGGCATCACGCACCAGTTGGCATCGCCCTTCATGGTGATCGCCACCCAGAACCCGATTGAGCACGAAGGCACCTACGCGCTGCCTGAAGCCCAACTCGACCGGTTCTTGATGCGTCTTGAGATCGGTTACCCCGACCGCGCCGCCGAGTTGGAGATCCTCGAATCGCACGGCGATACCAGTGAGCCCGCCGACCAACTCGCACCGGTGCTGACCTCGGCCCAGATCAACGCCATGTCGACCTCGCTCGAACGCATCTACCTGGCTCCGGCGCTGCAGAGCTATCTCCTCGACCTCGCTGACGCCACTCGTCGCCACCCCGCACTGTCGCTCGGCATGTCACCCCGCGGTGTGCTGGCTCTGCAACGGATCGTTCGCGCTCACGCCGCAGCCGAGGGCCGTGCGTACGCCACGCCCGACGATGTCAAGAAACTCGCCTGGTACGTCATCCCCCATCGCCTACTCGTCACACCCGAGAGTCGCATGCGAGGCACACGGCCGATCGACATCGTCACGGAGATTCTCGACGGCGTTCCCGTCCCCCGCCCCGGCGGGGGCTGAGGTGCCGACCCGCACCGGCTGGGGGTTGTTGGTCGCCGGGGCCATCTTCGTGGTGTCCGGCCGTTTATTCGGTGCGATCGAGTTCCTCGTCGTCGGGATCGCAGCGGTCACAGCGGTGCTCATGGCCGTGCTGGTGCGTCAACTTCGACCAAGCCGACTCTCGGTCGTCCGCCAACTCACGCCCCCGCTGGTGCCGGCCGGCGAACCGGCCCGCGTCGACCTCGAGGTAGTCAACCGAAGTCGCAGCCGGTCCCCCGTTCTGCGATTGCTCGACGCCGTTGCTGGAAGCCGGGGTGTCGAGCTCGCGCTCGCCCCGATCGCCGGCAACGCTTCGGTCCACGGGGCCTACCGTCTGCCCACTACCCGTCGAGGGGTGCTTGACCTCGGGCCCATCCGGATCGACGACCTCGAAGGACTCGGGCTTGCGCGCAAGCGGCACCGCATCGACACCCAGGTTCGGCTGATCGTCCACCCGCCGATCGAAGCGCTTCCGCCGATCCGGGTCCCGGCCGGCGATGACCCCCTGCTCGGCGAGGAACTGCGCCAATCGCTCGGTCTCAGCGATGAAGAATTCGACGGGCTTCGGCCCTACGTGCCCGGCGATGACCTCCGCAAGATCCACTGGCCCAGTTCGGCTCGGGGCGACGAACTCCAGGTTCGGCAGTTCCGTCCTCCGCGACACGGCCGCCTCTCGGTCGTGATCGACACGCGACCCCCCGGCGACACCGCCCGCGCCCTCGATCGCACCACGTCGATCGCCGGCTCGGTCGCCGCTTCCGTGCTCGCAGCAGGCGATGCGACACGCATCGAGACGACCGACGGCCGCTCGACCCCGCTCGTGTCGGGC
>CAJWHS010000068.1 GCA_913041415.1 uncultured Acidimicrobiaceae bacterium
GGTGGCCATCGGTCGACCGTACCGCGGTCGAGTCGATTCCACCGGAAGGGTCTGGAGGTGGCTCGACCGAACGTCGTACGATCCGCCCCATGACGGATCTCCAAGGACGCACCGCGCTCATCACTGGCGGCAATGGCGGCATCGGTCTCGGCATCGCTCGGGCCTGCGCTCGAGCCGGCGCCAACCTCATCGTGTGGGGCCGCAACCCCGACAAAAACACGGAAGCCCAGGCTGACCTGCGCGCCCTCGGCGTGGAGGCCCATACCCTCGTCGTCGATGCCGCCGATGAGAACGCGGTCGATGCCGGCTTTGCCGAGTCGGTTGAACTCGCCGGCGGTCGTATCGACTCGGTGTTCGCGAACGCCGGTGTCGGCGGTGACGGCTCCCGTTTCCCCGACACCACGCTTGACGAGTGGCGACGGGTCATGACCACCAACCTCGACGGGGTTTTCCTGCTGTTCCGGGCCGCCGCCAACCACATGATCGATAACGGCGAGGGCGGTGCACTTGTCGCGACGTCCTCCACCTCTGCCATCCACGGCGCTGCCGGCAATGAGGCCTACGGCACTAGCAAGACCGCCCTTCTCGGCCTTTGCCGGGCGCTTGCGGTGAACCTCGCCCGCCACCAGATCCGAGTCAATGCCCTGCTTCCCGGCTGGACGATCACCGAACTCGCCCAGTTCGGCTACGCCAACGACCGGTTCCGCGAGGCGACCCTTCGCCGCACTCCCGTTCGCCGGTGGGCCGATCCCGACGAGATGGGGGCCGCCGGCGTCTTTCTCGCCGATCCGACGGCGACGTACCACACCGGTGATTCCATCGTCGTTGACGGTGGCTACACGATCTTCTGACCGGCGGCGCGACTGCGTTCGGGGGAGCGCTCAGCCGGATCTAGAGGGCGGCGAATCCCTTCTCGAGGTCGGCGATGATGTCGTCGATGTGCTCGATACCGACGCTGAGTCGGATGAGGCCTGGTGAGACGCCCGCTGTCGTCTGCTCATCCTCGGTGAGCTGGGAGTGTGTGGTCGACGCCGGGTGGATCACCAGACTGCGGACGTCGCCGATGTTGGCGACGTGGCTGTGCAACTCGAGCGCTTCGATGAATGCCTTTCCGGCATCGAGGCCGCCCTTGAGAACGAATGAGGGAATGGCGCCATAGCCTCTGCCGCCGAAGAGTTCGGTGGCCCGCTCGTGCCAGAGACTGTCGGGTAGGCCGGCGTAGTTGACCGATTCGACCTCGTAGCGGCCGGAGAGGTATTCGGCGACCTTCTGCGCGTTCTCCACGTGACGCTCCATCCGGAGGCTGAGGGTCTCGAGACCTTGGAGGAACATGAAGGAGTTGAACGGTGTGGTGGCGGCGCCGAGGTCACGCAGGACCTGAACGCGGGCTTTGATGATGAAAGCGCCATGCCCGAGGGCAGGCCAGTAGGCGAGGCCGTGGTAGCTCGGGTCGGGCTCGGTGAAGTTCGGGAATCTGCCGTTGCCGAAGTCGAATGTGCCGCCGTCGACGATCACGCCGCCGATCGAGGTGCCGTGGCCGCCAATGTATTTGGTGGCGGAGTGCACCACGATGTCGGCGCCGTGCTCGATCGGGCGGCAGAGGTACGGGGTCGCGGCGGTGTTGTCGACTATGAGCGGCGCGCCGTGCTGGTGGGCGATGTCGGCGATGCCGGCGATGTCGATGACGTTGTTCTGCGGGTTGGGGAGGGTCTCGCCGAAGAGGGCCTTGGTGTTGTCCTGCACGGCCGCGGACCAGGCATCGAGGTCGTCGGGATCGTCGATGAACGAGACGGCGATGCCCATCTTGGAGAGGGTGTAGTGGAGCAGGTTGAAGGTGCCGCCGTAGAGGGCGGCGGAGGCGACGATGTGGTCGCCGGACTCGCAGATCGTCAAGATCGCAAGCGTCTCGGCGGCCTGGCCGGACGCGACGGCGAGGGCGCCGGGAATGCCGACGGCGGTCTCGGTGCCGCCTTCGAGGGCTGACATCCGGGCCTCGAAGACGCCCTGGGTCGGGTTCATGATCCGGGTGTAGATGTTGCCCATCTCGGCGAGGGCGAAGAGGTTCGCTGCGTGCTCAGTGCTGTTGAACGTGAACGAGGTCGTTTGGTAGATAGGCACGGCTCGGGCGTTGGTGGCGCCATCGGGCTCCTGTCCGGCGTGGATCTGGGCGGTCTCGAACTTCCAGGAATCGGGCACGGCCGAGACGGTATCCAGTAATAGGTGATCTAACCAGTCGGATTTAGATACTTTTCTGCAAAATTGTCTGCTGATGGCTAAGTCGTTGGCTCGGGATCGATGCAGGTGTCGCCGCAAGCGGCTCTCCCGCGGGCAGCATGGTCCGATGGCCCGGAGGAATGTCGTCGTGATCGCTGCGGTCGTCATCGTCGTGTCAGCGACCACGATCGTTGCCAGCGAGTTGATCGCCGACCCATCAGCCGAGGCCCCAGCGTCGACCACCACAACGACCTCGTCCACCACCTCTACAACGACATCGACCACCACAACAACAACTACGACAACCACGACCCTTCGACCCGACGTCGAGCGGATCGCGACCGAACTCGATCGGCTCGGCCTCGAGGGCCAGGTGCGAGAAGTGCTGATGTTCGGCGCCGGCGGTCCCGAGGTTGAGCTTCAACTCGCAGAAGAACTCGGCACGACCTGTGTCGGAGGCGTCTTCGTGGCCAGCACTGCCGGCAACTGGTCGCCGAGTGGCTCGATCGACGCCGCGATCGAGGCCGTTGCGGCCATTGCGACGGCATCGGCCGCCTGCCCGACGCCACCGCTCATCGCGACCGACGCCGAGGTAGGCAGCCGCGTGCTGAAGGTGCCGGTGACGCCGTTGCCAAGTCCGGCCACGCTCGAGACCAATCACCTGGCCGACCCCGGCACCACCTCGATCGCCCTGGTTCCAGCGGTCGAAGCCTTCGCCACCGAACTTGCATCGATTGGCGTACACGTCAATTTCGGTGTCGTCGCCGATGTTGACGTGGAGCCTGGTACCTACATGGACCGCCAGGGACGCTCGTTCGGTGCCGACCCGGCGGTCGTCGCTGCGATCACCGCCACGATGGTCGAAGGCCACTGTGCCGCTGGTGTCGCCGCCGCGCTCAAGCACTTCCCCAACCAGGGGTCGGCGGTGGAGGACCCTCATCGACTCGACTCGTTCTCGATCAATGATCCTGACGCCTGGGCCTCGTTCGGTGCACTGCCCTACATCGAGACCAGGGCGCCTCTGGTGATGACCGGTCACATCCGCTACGAGGGCGTCGACAACGGCACTCCTGCCAGCCTCTCCGGCGTGATCACCTCGTGGCTTCGCGCCGACCTCGCGTACGACGGTGTAATTATCACCGACGACATGCACGTCATGCGAGGGGTCGGCAGCGACCTCACCCCGGCTCAACGAGCGATCGCCGCACTTCGTGCGGGTGCCGATCTCGCACTCTTCGTTGGGGTCGATGATGCGGCGGACATCGTCGCTGGGCTCGTCGCCGAAGCCAGTGTCGACGCTGCGTTCGCCGATCGGATTGCTGAATCAGCCGCTCGTGTACTTCGGTTGAAGGGCGCCCTTGGCCTCATCCCCGGCGCATCGGCGACCTGGTTCGACTGGTGTGGAGCGCCTGGCGCGTCCGACTGAAACTCGGTGGCTCTGCGGAGGGCCGCCGAGAAATTCCGAGGGTGTACGGTTCGCAGCGTTCTTCGCCACAGGAGGCAGGGTCATGGGTTCGTTGGACGGCAGGGTTGCACTGGTCACAGGCTCATCGAGCGGCATCGGTGAGGCGTCGGCTCATGCCCTCGCCGCCGAGGGGGCGAACGTCGTCGTGAACTCGTCGTCGTCGGTCGAAGCTGGTCAGGCTGTTGCATCGGCGCTGGCGACCGACGGGCACTACATCCAGGGCGACATCTCCGATCAGGCACAGTGTCAGGCGCTCGTCGAGGGCACGATCGAACGTTTCGGCAGACTCGACATCCTCGTCAACAACGCTGGCTGGACCACCCGGGTCGATCACGCCGATCACGCTGCACTCACCAACGAGATCCTCTTCAAGACGATTGAGGTCAATGTCTACGGCACCTGGTGGATGTGCAAGGCCGCGATGCCGCACCTGAAGAAAACCAAGGGTTGCATCGTCAATGTCACCTCCATCGCCGGTCTGCGGCCGATGGGGTCGTCAGTTGCTTACGGCATGGCCAAAGCTGCGCTCAACGCACTCACCGAGGACCTGGCCAAGTTCCACGGTCCGGTTCGGTGCAACGCCGTCGCCCCCGGCCTGGTCGCTACGCCATGGACCTCCGAGTGGGGTGATCTCCACACGAGCATCGCCGCGATCTCGCCGGCCGGGCGGTCGGCAACGCCGGAAGACTGTGCAATGGCCGTGATGGCGTGCGTGACCAACACCTACATGAGCGGCACGATTCTCAAGGTCGACGGCGGCACAACCCTGGCGCTCTGACGCTCAGCGGTGGGTCATCGCTCTGCAGCGAGGGCGAGAGCGGCGAGGGTGGCCTCCATGGTCTCCCGGTTCCGTGCGTCTCGGTCCTCGATCCCCGACATCTTCGGACCCATCGCCTTGACCTTCTCGGGCCGCAGGTCGAGCGTGTGCTCGGTGACCCGCGTGCCGCCGTCGATCGGCTCGAACTCGTAGCGCCACTTCGAGAAGACGAAGTCGCCGACCTTGGCGTCGAAGGCGAAAACCTGCGCACGTTCGGCTTCGGTAATGCGGCCCTCGGTCTGCCACTCGAACTCACCGTTGACATTCTCGCCGACCCACTCGGCCCCAACGACCGGGTTGTCGAATCCGTCCTTCCAAGTGCACGCCGTGTTCTCTGGCGACCACTCACCCATCCGGGTGATGTCGGCGACCAGGTCGTAGATCGCGCCGGAATCGGCGGCGATGTCTCGGGTCACGGAAACGGTCCATTCGCTCATGGCTAGGACCGTAGCCGTCCGGGGCTCCAGGCCGTGATGTGTGCACCGTCGTCACCTCGATCCAGCATGTGCCGAGACGCGTGCCGACCCTGGACGCGGAGACGGAAGCGGTGGGGCCGCTTCCGTCTCGGGGTTGGGGTGGGTTGGTTGGTTTGGTCGGTGTTTAGATGCCAGGGCCGATGGGGCCGATGGGGCCGATGGGGCCGATGGGGCCGAGGTCATCGGGCAGCGGGAACGGGTTGATGAGCTCGTCGGTGATGTCGCCCGGGAACACGAGGCCAAGGTCCCAGCCGAAGCCGTTGCTGTTGCCGTCGTCGTCGTTCTCGTCGGCCTCAGCCTCGTCGGCGTCAGCGTCGGTGTCGCTCTCGTCGGCCTCAGCCTCTGCCTCGTCGGCGTCAGTGTCGGTCTCTTCAGCCTCAGCCTCAGTTTCGTCGGCTCCTTCGACCTCGGTCTCGTTGGTGGTCTCGACGGTCTCTTCAACCTGGGTCTGGTTGGTTTCGTTGGCGACGGATTCCTTATCTGCGACTGGCTGGTCGTTGCTGACGCTGCTGGTGTTGTTGGTGGTCTGGTCCGATTCGTCGGCCGTGATGGTGTTGTCGGTGACCGGTGAGGCTGGTTCGTTTGCAGACGATGAGCTGGTGTGCATGACCGAGCCGAGCGCGAAACCGGCGGTGATGACGATCACGCCGGCTGCGGCGCCTATGCGGAGCCGGTTCTTGTCGACGCTGTAGGTGAGGTGTTCGGGGTTGTTCATGGTTCAGGACTTTCTCTTTGGGCCGCCTGGGTGGCTGCCGTTCGAGGGTCCAGATGAACGCCGGCGCGCTTCTGGACACTTTTCCAGAAAATCTTTTTCGTGCGACCGCTCACTACGACGTTGTTGTAAGCGAGGGCTACGTCTGCTCCGCGTAAGAGATGTCCGTGCTAGTCCGGAGTCACCACGATTGAGGTATCGGTGCTTTTGGAGCGGCTGTCATTCACAGAAGCTGCGTTGTCGCGGGAACAGATTCGCCGCCGTAGGAGGATAGAGGCGCGTGTGACTACTCCATGACGGTTGCAGTTGACGCAAGAAGCGAAGTAGCTGAGCATTCGGTCTCGCTACATCAACGGCCGACTGGCCAATGAGGAGTCCCGATGAGTTATTTGTACGTCGCCGCCCTAACGGCAACGAATGTCGATGGTTTCGCTGAAGCTGGGGCCACCTGGGCTCAGGATCACTACAGGGCTCTTGGCGCGCTAACCACGACGGGCAGCGAAGTCGTCATGGGCGGCGAGATGGCCGGAACCATCCTTGTGGCGTTTGAATACGAGACCGTTGACGCCGCGATGGCCGGCCAACAGGCCTTTTATTCTGATCAGGCTCTCGTGCAACTCATGCAGGACCACACGGTGCAGATCAGTCGCCGGAGCCTGATGCGGGTCCAAGCCGAATTTGGCGAACGAAATGGCGGGTTCAGTTCCGTCCTTTACCTTTCGAGCGCGCCGATCGACGACGCTTCGGCCCAAGCAAACTTCGCCACCAATTGGGGCCACATTCAAGACGGTGCACACGGGATGACCACGTTGGCGAATGTCGCCGCAGGCCCTGCACCCTTCACCCATACTGTTGTCACCTGGACAGATTCACTCGATCAACTCATGGCTGCTTCAGCCAGAAATATGGCGGATCCTGAGGTTCAGAAAATCATGGCCGACTGGAACGTGAATCTCCTGGGCCGAACGCTCTCTCGACGCCTCTTCTGACCAATCACAAGCGCCCTCGAGGCCGCTGGGTTGGGTTCCGTTCGGCATTGCCCGACTTGTACCAGCGCGTGTCTTCTGCCTTCGCAGGCTCAAAACCATGTCGACGGGCGAAACACCTTTCAGGTGCCGCTCTGCGGCGAGGTTGCGGGGTGTCAGGGGGTGCGGCCGCAGAATGCCAACATGCGGTCGAAACTGGTTGCATCGGCCGGCACTTCGATTTCTGGGCCAAACGCGCCTCCGGCCCGAGAATCGTCAGTGATGAAAGAACTGTAGAACGTCGCAGCGGCTTCCGTGAGGTGCTCCGGCGGCTCGAACGCCTGTCCTGTTGCGCTGGCAAGATCCCAACAATGGACGTAGTTGTCAGCTGCGAGCATTTGTAGGGCGTAGCTGGCAGGCATCTCGCCAAACACGAGGCTCACGTTTTCGTTGACGTCGGCGACACCCGCAACAGCCTGGTTGATCGCTTCGGAGGCTTGCCGATAGGTCTCGTGGTGGTCATCCCCGAGTACGTCTCCGAATTGGGCTGGCATTGTGGTGATGAGTTCTTGTTGACGAGCGTCGTCGCCCGCCATCCCGGCACCGAAGATGAAGCGCCCGAGCGTGAAGTGCCCGATCAAGTCCCGAACAGCGAAGCCGTCACACGGCGTGTCGTCTGCGAGTTGGGCTGATTCGGTTCCCTCAACCAGGGGAGTCAGAAGGTCGCTGACCTCTCGGAAAAATTCTTTGGGGTCCATGGTTCCTCGTCTCGGGAGTGAGTCGTTGTGTCGGGAGCGTCCGATCCCACTTCGGCAAGCTCACCCATGGGTCTAGTTGTGGAGGACGTTGCGTGTCGAGACTGTGCCAACCGTTCACGTTGGAGCGGGGCATCTTGAGGAGTTCGAGCGAGTCGATGCGCGGACCAGCGTCACCGGCAGGTCGCGCCGAGTTCTAGCGGTATGGGTCGAATGGCCGCGTGCGCGATCGGTGGCGGATTTCGAACAGCCACGGGACGATGGAGAACCACATGTACGGAACGTTGCACGAGCGACGTTTCACGAGTGTGTCGGTGGCGTGACGCCCAGACCAACAAGCACTAATCGGCCGTAAAGATAAATACACCAGTTGGGGCGCCTCGTTACATCTTCCGTCATCGGTTGTCGGGCGGGCAGCAAGAGCAGGAGTCAGCGGACTGCTTTACAACGAAGCCGATGGGGCGGGTGCCTTTCGGCGTGATACGGCTCCCACCCTTGCGATTCTTCTGCTCTGGCACATTCAAAACATAGCGGACCCCCGAACAGCTCTTCACTTGTCGTCCTTCGGGGAGATGGTCAAGTGGTCTGTCGTCGCCCGTCGCAGCGGCCTTGTCAGCGCGCCGGGCAGGGCGTTGTCCAGGAGATAGAGGCTTGAGCACGGACGCTGAAAGACTTTGCTCGAAGCAGTCAGGCAGCGCAGCACGCGTCGTCCACGCAGCGGCAGGCCGCGCACGCTTGTGGATCCGTCACCGCGCAGTGAGCTTGCATTGCATTCCGCAACGCCTTGCGGGCCCGGTGCAGCCTCACCGCAGCGTTGTTGCGGGTGATGTCGAGGCGAGCGGCGGCCTCGACCAGACTCATGCCCTCCATATCGACTAGGGCAAGTATCGAGGCGTAGGAATCCGGCAATCTCTGCGCCTGGGCGAGGCTGCACTGGCAGGTCTCCTCGGTCGCTCCAGTCGCTTCATCTGGCACCTTGGCACTGTGATCGAGCCGGCTTCGTTCAGCGGCCTTTCGGCGGTACGTGTCGATAATGAGGTTCCGGTGGATGCGGTATAGCCAAGCGGTTACCTGGTCGGGGTCGTCGATGGTTTCGGCTCGATTGATTGCCCGCTCTGCGCCGAACTGCAGGATGTCGTCAACGTCTTGCTCGGCAACGCGAGCGCGCACGAAATTCTCAAAGTCCACGCGTTGACTACGAAGAGTCTCGACGACCAGACGGCGCTTGGTGCGGGCCACAGGCGAGGAAGCCATGGTCCGATTCTAGGATCCCACCGGGATGTCAGGAAGCGTTCGGGCAGCCGCAGCTTGGAGCGCAGCCGCAGTTAGTGTCGCATGTGCAGTTTTCTCCACAGCAGCAGCCGGATCGGTTTGGTTCACAAGCACAGGGGTTGAGGCAGGTGCAGTCGGCCATGATTTCTCTCCTCGGCGTCTCGATCAGAATGGCTGACGGAGCACCACTTCGTTTCATTACAGCTCGGTCTGCATTTCTTTCGAGCAAAGCTCCAGAAAGCCCCCTCTAATCATTTGACCGAGAAGGTTTCGTTCCCCACATGAGCAACCTTCACCACCGACGCGCTCGTTGCGTTACCGCGTGCGCCTTGCCAAGTCCGTACTGTGACTAGACGTCGTTCAACAGCGGCGAAGGCCCCCTTGGCTTCTCGTTGGGCAACCATCAAAAAGAACTGGGCAACAGCGGATGAATGAGACGTACTTTCCGGACCTGCATAACGAGATGGCGGTACTGCGTCTTGATGCCACGGTGCGGGCCCGACGGGCGAACATCGTGGTCAAGGCGGCGCTGTTCGTCTCGTTCGCGATCGCCTTAACCGTCGACCTCGGCACGCTCGACGGCAAGGCGATGGAGGTGCGGGCACCACTCTTCCTTGCCTCTGCCGTCATCGTGCCTTTGCTCGGCTGGCGGCGCCGGTGGCGACCACATGCACACGTCGGGGATGCCCTGCTCGCCTCGCCGTTCCTTCTCGACACTCTCGGCAACCTCCTCGGGTTCTACGACGAGTACCCGCAGACCGACGATGTGCTGCACGCGCTCAACTGGATCCTCCTCGCGCTCGCGTTCCACGCCTTCCGGTTTCGTAACACCGGCCACACCAAAGACGCAGTGTTCCTCGGTTACGGCTTCGGTGCCATCGCCATCATCTGGTGGGAGGCAATGGAGTGGGCGGTATCCGAAGATGGCTGGGGCGGTGCTGGTGGCCTTACCCTCACGTACGAGGACACGATCGGCGACCTCATCCTGTCGAGCACCGGTGGGCTGATCGGGTCGCTGCTCGGGGTTTGGTGGCTTGGCCGGAAGGTACCCCTGGGAAAGAACGATGCTGTATAGCGGGACTCCCGATCGGGGGAGCGACCCTCGATCACCCTGGGGCAGTCTGGATCCGGAGCCGAGGTCGCGTCGGTAACGGCCGCGCGAATAGCAGTCGTGTAAAAAGAAGCGATGCGCTCGCGCCCGATGACCCGATCCATCGTCGCCCTGATCACCTCGCTGGGGTTGATCGCCTGTGGGCCAACAGCGGAGGACGGCGAGCTCTCTGACCGGTCGGTGGACGAGTCCGCTGTGGACCAGGGGCAGGAGGCCGAGCCGGAGGAAAACAACTCAGATGACGCTGGCCGTCCGGCAGATAGTGAGCTCGTTGCGGAGGACGGCTCCTGGACAGTCCTCGTCTACCTCATGGGGGATAACGACCTCGAGTCCTATGCCGTTGGCGACGTGTTCGAGATGGCCGAAGTCGGCTCGAACGAGAACGTGAACATCGTGACCCTCGTCGACCGTCATCCCGGCTACTCAGAGGAGGAGATCGGTCCGCTCGGTAACTTCGACGGCACCACGCTGGTCCATGTGGGCCGAGAGGAGGTCATCACGGCCTTCGATTCCGGCGAGTTGAACCTCGGTGACCCGGAGACCCTCAAGAGCTTCCTGATCACCGGGGTCACGGAGTTCCCTGCGGACCGCTACGCCCTGATCCTGTGGGATCACGGTGGCGGTTGGACCGGCATGGGCCCCGACGACACCGATGGCGAGGACATCCTCACCCTCCCCGAAATTCGCTCAGGAGTGGCCGACGGGCTCGCCGAAGTCGGTCTGGACTCAATCGACCTCCTCGGTTTCGACGCCTGCCTCATGGCAACGTTCGAGGTCGCAACCCTGGTACAGGATCTCGCCGATGTCATGGTCGCCTCCGAGGAACTCGAGCCAGGACACGGTTGGGACTTCGCCTCCCTTGAGCTTCTCCGTGACCGTCGCGATATCGGCGCCGCTCGTCTTGCCGTGGAGCTCATCGACACCTACGCCGCTCAGGCCGCCGAGGCGGGTACCAACATCGACATCACACTGTCCGCGCTCGATCTCACCACGATTGCCGAATTGGAGGAGGCGCTGGACGAACTCGCGGAAGTCCTCGCTGAGGGAGACCCCTCCGTGATCGCAGCGTTCGCCGCAGCCCGCCAGGCAGCTCTCGAGTTCGGTGCCAACCCTGATCCGTCTCTCGCCGCCAACCTTCTGGATCTCGGCTCACTGATGGAGGAGTTTCTGATAACGGGCGCCCCCGTCATGCCCGAGATCGAGGCGGTGCTCACAGCGCTCCAAACGGTTGTGATCCACGAGATCAGCGGGCCTGCGACGCGGCGCGCCACCGGTGTGAGCGTCTACTTCCCACCGAGCGCCGACTACGTCGAGGACGAGTACGCCGACCTCGGCGAGGTGCCAGGCTGGTCAGGGATCCTTGAGGCGTTCTATCTCGCAGGCGACAACCTGAATGAAGCGAGTAAGGCCTCATTCGTCGAGGACGACGCTCTCGAGTTCTCCTTCGGCGACGATGGGTTGACCGTCTACGGCACAGTCGACGTCGGCTCAAGTGATTCGGTCGTTGCTGCCGAGATCATGTACGGCGTCGTTGACGACAGCGACGGCTCGGTCATCTTCATCGGCGAGGAGCCGGCCTCGTTCGAGGCCCTCAACGATGGATCAGGTGAGGTCGCAGCCTTCTATGACCTGACCGCACTGACCCTGTCCGACGGCATCGATACCGACTTCGCGTACCTCGACATGGAAATCGACTACGAGAGCGGTCTCTGGTTCCTCGACGTACCCCTCTGGTACGTGCCACTAGAGGAGGCCGACACCGACGACCCGCCTCACGACGTCATCCTTGGGCTCACGTTGAATCCCGAGGGCGACGTGCTGAGCGAGGTGTACTACGAGATCAACGCCGACGGGATGATCGGGGAGTTGACAGCTGATCCAGGCGGCCTGATCTACCCCGTCGTGCTGAATCAGTACGCCGATGGCTCAAGTGAGTGGCTCACCCTCAGCGAGGTTGGCCTCTACGCGGACCTTCCGTTCCTCCAGTACGACCTGGTGCCGCTTGAGTCGGGAACGGAACTCTTCGTCGAATTGGTCGTCTACGACTACTCGGGCGATTCCTCATCGCACACCGGGATCATCACGCTTCCCTGATGGTCCGTTACGGCCAACCGGCCAGGCCACTCCCGCGCTGCTTCGGCCAGGGCAGAAACTCACAACGCTGAATACGGCGAAGCGAGAGACCGACATCCACTCTGGGTCGGCCGGGGCACTCCGGCGCATGGACTCTCATTTCGTTACCAGACCGGTTTTCTAAGCGAGCTATCGCTTTGTCAGGGCCGCCTCTATCTGGCGGCCTAATCGCAGAACGACAGAGCACCGATCGTGGAGAGGCCGGTTGAAGCAAGCGCTTCTTCAAAGTTCGCCGGAGTCGTCGGCGGGAAATTCTCAATCCAGCCGGAGTACACGACACCATCGCCGCCAAGGAAATCCAACATGCCGAAGACGCCCAGTACGTTGTCGACGTAGGCATCCCAAGGGTCGTCGTAGTACTGGGAGAAACGGTCCCATTCTTCGGCGTACCAGTCATGAGGTGCCACTGCGACCCCGACTGCTTCTACGATCTCGCTCAGTGGGGTGCCCAAAGAAATTCCGGCCTCTTGGATATCGAGTGCCACTCGGTCTTCCTCCCAACCCGCAAATCGCCAAGCGCTGAGCACTCCGGCATCGGAGTAGGTGGGGGATTCACTCAATTCTTGAGGCTCCCACATGTTGTCGGGCTGACGCCAGAATGTGAGAACCAAGCCTCCCCAGGCGATAGTGCGCTCTGGTTCTTGAGGCCCGTCGAATCCCGGGCCTCCCATCGCACAACTCCATCCCCAGCCCGAGTCGAGATCAGGCAAACCGCATCTGTCAACCAGAGTCGCTACTGACAACACAACGTCTGTTCCGTAATCGATGCCGGCAATAGCGCCATCGGTCGTCTCCAATACGCAGTCACTCCCAGTTACCTGTTCTGCAGTCGGGACAGTCGTGGAAGTAGTTGGTGATTCAGTGGTCGTCGAGGTGGTGGGCGATTCGATGGTTGTCGTCGGGGCTGCCGATGTCGTCGGGGCAGCGCTGCTCTCGGTCGACTCGGCATCGCCTTCGGCGTTGCTGGTCGCCGGCACCTCCGTCGTCGGCGGAGCCTCGGCGACCTC
>CAJWHS010000069.1 GCA_913041415.1 uncultured Acidimicrobiaceae bacterium
GTTCGCCCGCCGCGGCCTGGTGCCCGATGCGCTCGGGCCGTGGCTGCTGCCCCGCATCATCGGTGTCCGGAAGACAATGGAGCTGATGCTGTTCGCTCGTGACCTTCCGGCCGAGGAAGCCGCCGAGCTCGGACTCGTCAACACGGTCGTGCCGGCCGCCGATCTCGAAGCCACCGCTGCGGAGTGGGCCGAAAAGATCGCCGGTGGCCCGACGTTTGCGTTCGGGCTCACCAAGTGGCTCGTGAATCAGAGCCTTGACGTCGACCGGCAGACGATGATGCACAACGAGGCCATCGCCGTGGAGATGAACAACAGCTCTGAGGACTGCCGGGAAGGCATCGCCAGCTTCCGCGAGCGGCGCGATCCCGTCTGGAAGGGCTACTGACCGGTCGGCTCAGCGAAAACGAACCTGAAGCGCATCGACCCCGCGCAGCGTCATTCGGTTGCGCCAGCCCGGCTCTTCGGTGATCTCCCAGTGTTCGTATCGGTCGAGCAGTTTGCCGAGCAGCGCCTCGCCCTCCAGTCGGGCGAGTGCGGCGCCGAGGCAGTAGTGGATGCCGGAGCCGAACGACAGCACCTGGGTGTCGGTTCGGGTCAAGTCGAACCGCTCGGGATCCTCGACGAGTGCGGGGTCGCGGTTGCACGCTCCGAGCAGTGTCATCGTCGACGAGCCGGCGGGGATGGTGACACCGTCGATCTCGATGTCCTCGAACACGTGACGCCCGTCGACCTGGACGGGCGGGTCGTAGCGCAGCACCTCTTCGATCGCCTGAGGAATCAGTGACCGGTCGTTGCGAAGCAGCTCGAGCTGGTCGGGGTGGGCGACGAGTTGCCGCACCGCGTTGCCGAGGAGATGGGTGGTGGTCTCGAACCCTGCTGCGTAGATCAACGAGGTGTTGACGAGCACCTCGGATTCGGTGAGCTTGTCCTGCCCGTCGGCGGCCTGGATCATGCCGCTGAGGAGATCGTCCTGCGGCTCGGCCCGTCGACGAGCGACGAGGTCTTGGAGGTACTCGGTGAGCTTGGCCCCCGAGATTTCAGCGGCGGCCAGATCCTCGGGGCTGGCAGTCTGTTCGATGCCGACGGTGAGGTCGTAGATGAGCGGGCGGAGGTACTCGCGGTCCTGGGCCGGCACACCGACGAGCGCGCTGATCACGTTGGCGGGCAGCGGGAATGCCACACTGCCGACGAGGTCGCCCTGACCGCCGAGATCGTCGAGCAGGTCGTCGCACATCTGCTCGACCTCGGGACGCAGTTTTTCCACGCGTCGGGGCGTGAACGAGCGGGCGACGAGGCCACGTACCCGGGTGTGATCGGGGGGGTTGAGCATCAGCATCGACAGGGTGCCGCTGCGGACCTTGCGCTTGGTGCCGTCGAGGGAGACACGCTCGTCCGTCAGGCCGGCACCGCTCCCGCACCGAGGATCGCGGAGAAGCGCCCGGGCGTCGTCGAACCGGGTGAGGACCCACCGGCCAACGAGTTCGG
Organism: uncultured Acidimicrobiaceae bacterium; assembly: GCA_913041415.1. Taxonomy (GTDB): domain Bacteria; phylum Actinomycetota; class Acidimicrobiia; order Acidimicrobiales; family Aldehydirespiratoraceae; genus UBA11606. Next base: position 1,486 of record CAJWHS010000069.1, read on the forward strand.
TCTTGAAGATCGGGGCGTGCTCCCGCAATTCGGCATAGAGCGGGTATGGGTCCGAGATCGTCTCGGGATCGGTGAAGATCTTGAGCAGTGTGGCGTCGGGATCGAATGTCACCATGTCAGGTTGCCGGTTCTATCTCTGGGCGACCAAATGGGATCTTGACGAGCCTCTCGACCGCCGTCGCCTCGAGTTGCTGCTCGGCGTCCCGGTGGTGATGCACCATCTCGTGCAGCACGAAACGCGCCATTCCTCGAATGGTGAAGCGTTCACCCGGTCGGCGCTCCGCTGCGGCATCCCATTGCGCCGGTGCCAGATCGGCGAGTACCTGACCGAACCGACGGGCGTTGGCCGCCATCGCCTCGGCGACGAGGACCGGCTCCTGTTTGTTGTACCGGCTGTCGACAACTGCGGTATCGTGATCCCACCAGCCGAGTTGTTGGCCGGGGGTCGTTGCCGTTCGGTGGATGCGCTCCTCGAAGACGGAAAGCACATCGCGGGTGTGGCAGGCGTATTCGAGCGGACTCCACACATCGGGTGCAGGCCGACGTCGAAGGTCGGCGACATCGGTGGTGGCGAGGGTCCCACCCCATCGGGCGGCGACATCGGTGAGGGCTCGGCGAAGGTCGACGTCAGCGTAGGTCGAAGCGTCGAGCCCGCAGTCCGGGCATGTCTCGAACTGCATCCGAAACCATTCGCGCCGTTCGTTCACGAGCGAGCCGCCATCGAAACGGCGATCTCGGCGCCAACGCAAGCGTTGTTCTCGGCAAGCGCCAGATTCGCCGGGACACTCTCGCCGTCGGTCGCAGCAGCGATCGCCGCGAGCACGACCGGGGTCACGCCAGGGCCCTGCACACCCGTCGCCTCCGCCTCGGCGAGCGCGGCCGCGATCACGGTGTTGATGCGATCGGGATCGAGTTCGTCGGTCTCGGGGATCGGGTTGGCCACCAGCACGCCCCCGGAGTGACCGAGTTCGGCATTGGCAGCCACCAGCGCAGCAACCTCATCGCCTGAACGGACGGTCATCGTGACGGGCGAGCCGGAGTCGCGGGTGTAGAAGGCCGGGAACCGGTCGGTGTTCCAGCCGACGACCGGAACGCCGAGGGTCTCAAACTCTTCGAGGGTGCGCGGCAGGTCGAGGAAGGCCTTGGCTCCCGCTGACACGGTGACGACCGGATGACGGGCGATGGCGAGGAGGTCGTGGGATACGTCACCGGTCTCGGCTGCGCCCCGATGAACGCCACCGATGCCGCCGGTGGCGAATACCGCTACACCGGCTCGCGCGGCGAGTGTGACCGATGCCGACACGGTGGTGACACCGACGTCGAGTGCGGTGGCGTGGGCGTGCCCGAGATCTCGGGCGGCGATCTTCGTGGTGCCGCCGAGCACGCGCTCGACCTCGTCGTCGGCGATGCCGACCACCGCAACACCGTCGAGCACGGCGGTCATCGCCGGGACGGCGCCGGCCGCTCGGATCACGGCGTCGCAGCGCTCCAAGCATTCGAGGTTGGCGGGTTCGGGAAGGCCGAAGGCGCTGTAGATCGTGGATTCCATCGCCACGACGGGCACACCGTTGGCGACCGCCGAGGCGACCTCGTCACCCACTCGAAAGATCGTCTGCAACATCGGCTTCAGGTTAGGAGCCTCGGGTGGCCGCCGGTTGCCCGGTCGACTATCAATGCCCCCGTGATCGACGCACTCAACGCCACCTGGGACGCCATGATCGCGGAGGACCAGCCCTTCGCGATGACAGAGACGAAGGTCCGTGGGATTCCCATGCGGGTCTTCACCAGCGCACCGCCCGACATGCGCTTCATTTGGGAGATGTCGGCCGGACACGGCGACAAGCCGTACCTCGTCTTCGAGGACGAGGAGATGTCGTACGGCGAGGCGCATGCAACCGTGCGTTCGCTCGCCGCCTACCTCGTCGAACAGGGCGTGCAACCCGGCGACCGGGTCGCGATCGCCATGCGCAACTACCCCGAGTGGGCCCTGTCCTACTGGGCCACGATCTGCATCGGCGCTGCCGCCGTTGGCGTCAACGCCTGGTGGACTCCCACCGAGCTCGAGTACGGCCTGAGCGACTCCCGTCCCAAGGTCGTCATCTGTGACGGAGAACGACTGGAGCGACTCAACGAGGTCATCGACGGCCTGCGTGACGGCGGCGACATGCACGTCGTCTCCGTGCGCGCCGATGGCGAGCTGCCGTCAGGTGGGGTGCGCTGGGCCGATGTCGTCGACGCCGACAACGCTCCCGCCGAACTCCCGGCGGTCGAGATCGATCCCGACGAGGACATGTGCATCTTCTACACATCGGGCACCACCGGCTTCCCGAAGGGCGCCCAGCTCACCCACCGCGGTTCGGTGCACAACCTGATGCACATGGCGTTCGCCAACGCTGCCGCCGGTGCCGCTGCTGCTGCGGTGGCCGAGTCGGGTGCGGTCGAGATCGAGCCGCCGAAGGAGGTGCCGCCGTCGGCGATGGTTCCCACGCCGCTGTTCCACGTCACCGCCAATAACTGTGTGCTGCATCCGCTCACGTTCCTCGGTGCCAAGCTCGTGCTGATGCACAAGTGGGACCCGGGTCGGGCCCTGGAGCTGATCGAGCGTGAGCAGGTCGCGACCTTCACCGGCGTGCCCACCATGAGCCGCGAGCTCCTCCTCCACCCTGACTGGGAGACCCGCGACACCAGTTCGCTCGGTTCGATGGGTGGTGGTGGCGCCGCTCTGCAGCCCGACCTCGTCGAGAAGATCAGCAAGGCGAAGGGTGCGGTGCAGCCCTCGACCGGCTACGGCCTCACGGAGACCCACGGAATCATCACCGCCGTCGGCAACATCTTCTTCAACCTCAAGCCGACCTCGGCCGGTCGCATCATGCCGACCTTCGATTACAAGGTGGTCGACGAAGACGGCAACCCCGTGCCCGACGGTGAGCGTGGCGAGTTCTGTGTGAAGGGCCCGGCGGTCGTGAAGGGTTACCTCAATCGCCCGGAGGCCACCGCCGAGGCGATCGTCGACGGCTACTTCAGCACCGGCGACATCGTTTACGTCGACGAGGACGGCTTCGTGCACATCGTCGACCGAGCCAAGGACATGGTCCTGCGTGGCGGCGAAAACGTGTACTGCGCCGAAGTCGAGGCCGCCATCTACGAGCACGCCGACATCGCCGAGGCTGCCGTGTTCGGTATCGAGGACGAGCGTTTGGGCGAGGCCGTCGGCGTCGCGATCCACCTCGTTCGTGAGTCGACACTCGATCAGGCCGGGCTCACCGCCCACCTAGAGCCGTTGCTGGCGAAGTTCAAGATCCCGGAGCATGTCTGGTTCCTGGACGAACCGCTACCACAGAACGCCAATGGCAAGTTCCTGAAGCGCCAGCTGCGCGAGAGCCTCACGGCGGGCTGAGCCGAACGCCGGCGGTGAACGGTCGGCTCATCGCCGGGCGACAACCAACTGCTGGTTCAGGCGGAAGCCTCGGGGTCGACCCCGGCGCCACCGGTGGGGCCGCCGAGCCCGCGCTGGTGGCCACGACGGCCCCTGAACTCGATCTCACCGTTGACGAGGTCCTCGGCCCGCTCGGCGGTGTGGGTCAGCATCTCGGCCGCCTGGGCGTCGTCGATGCGGCCGTTCTCGACGGCGGCGTCGAGACGCTCCTCGGCGCTGGCGATGAGGGCATCGACGATGTCGGCGCTGTCGATGCCCTGTGCCTCGGCCAGTTCGGCGATCGATGAGCCGTTCCGGAGCGCCTCTCGGGTCTCGCTGCCCTCGAGACCGAGGATCTCTGCGATCTCGCCGACGCCGCCGCGCGGGCCGCGCTGGCCAAGGCGCTCTCGGAACTCACCACGGTCGGAGCGGGCGTTCTGGAGGGTCTCGACGACGGCGTCGCGTTGTGCCTCGGTCAGGGTTCCGTCGTCGACGAGAACTTGGAGGGCTTCACTGATTCGTGCTCCAGGCTCGGGGGCGGCCTGCCCGGTCTCGACGGCGTCGTCCTGAGCGCCGGCGATCACCGGGGTGAAGAAGGCGGCGCCGGCGGCGCCACCGCTGAGCGTGGAGGCCGCGATGGCGGTGATGGCGACGGAGCGCTTGATCGGGGTGGTGGTCATGATGGGTGCTACTTCCTGGAGGGGGTGGAATACGAGAGGGTGTGCCTCTCGGATACCGATACTCGGCCTCCTGGGTAAGACGATCGTAAGCACCAGGTTCTGGCGATTAGGAAGGTGTGAGGATTGTGTGATGGCTCCGGCCGTAGGATTTCCGCTGTGACCTCCACCCCGTTCCTCACCGAACGTCTCCAGGGCTTCGGCACGACGATCTTCGCCCAGATGTCGGCCCTGGCCCTCGAGACACAGTCGGTCAACCTTGGCCAGGGATTTCCCGACATCGACGGGCCGGAAGAGGTCGCCGAAGCTGCCCGGCAGGCCATTCGGGACGGACACAACCAGTACCCCCCGCTGCCGGGTATCCCGTCGCTGCGCAAGGCCGTGAGCGAACACCGCGCCCGCTTCCGCGGCCAGGAGTTCGACCCGAACGGTGAGATCTTGATCACCGCCGGCGCCACCGAGGCACTCGCTGCCGCCATGCTCGCCCTCACCGGGCCGGGTGACGAGGTCGTCACCTTTGAGCCCTACTACGACTCCTACGCCGCCGGCATCGCCCTGAGTGGCGCCACTCGCCGGGTGGTCACCCTTCGCGCTCCCGACTGGACCTTCGACCTCGACGAATTGCGGGCTGCGTTCACGGCGAACACGAAGGCGTTTCTTCTCAACACGCCCCACAACCCGACGGGCAAGGTGTTCACTCGTGATGAACTCGCGCTCATCGCCGAGTTGTGTTGCGAGCACGACGTCGTCGCCATCACCGACGAGGTTTATGAGCACCTTGTCTTCGACAGTGAGCACCACGCCCTTGCGACCTTTCCGGGAATGGCCGAACGCACGCTCACCGTGTCGTCGGCCGGGAAGATCTTCTCGTTCACGGGCTGGAAGGTCGGGTGGGCGTGCGGCCCCTCAGATCTCGTCACGGCGGTGCGCACCGCCAAGCAGTTTCTGACCTTTGCGGGTGGTGGCCCGTTCCAGCACGCCGTTGCCGTCGGACTCCGCCTCGGCGACGACTTCTACGCCGACTACACGGCCCAGATGCAGGCCAAACGCGATCGACTCTCGGCCGGGCTTGCCGACGCCGGCCTTGACGTTTTGCCGACGCAGGGCACCTACTTCACGAGTTGCGACATCGCGTCGATCGGCGAGACCAATGGCATCGACTTCTGTCTCGCACTTCCGGAGCGGGCCGGTGTCGTCGCCGTGCCGTCGATGGTGTTCTTCGACAACCAGGACGAGGGTGCTTCCATCATTCGCTTCGCGTTCTGCAAAAAGGACGAGGTCATTGACGAGGCCGTCGCCCGACTCAAGACGGGCCTGTCATGACACTCGAGCTCGCCGCCATCCAACACGACATCGCCTGGGAGTCTCCGAGGGAGACGATCGCGGCCGTCCGGCCGCTCGTGCTCGATGCAGCCGAGCAGGGCGCAACATTGATCTCGCTCACCGAGATGTGGGCGTGCGGGTTCTCGATGAACACCGAGGTCGTCGCCGAGCCTCCCGACGGCCGGACCGCAACGACCATGCACGAGCTCGCCGAGGAAACGGGATGCTGGGTCGCAGGCTCGTTTCCCGAGCAGACCGTCGGCCACGATCGGCCGACGAACCGCTTCCTGCTCGCCGGGCCAAATGGCGAAGATCACCGGTACTCCAAGACCAAGCCGTTCTCGTTCGCCGGCGAGACCGACCACTACGACGGCGGCACGCCGGTCGGGTCGATCGTGGTCGACGGTGTCCGCATCACTCCATTCATCTGTTATGACCTCCGCTTCACCGATCTTTTCTGGAACGCGGCGGCGGACACTGATCTCTACCTCGTTCCCGCCAACTGGCCTGGCGTGCGGCGTGCGCACTGGATGGCTCTTCTGCGGGCCCGGGCGATCGAGAACCAGGCCTATGTGTGCGGTGTCAACCGTGTCGGGGCCGCTGGTGACGGTCTTGCGCACACCGGCGATTCGCGGATTTTCGATCCGCTCGGTGAACCGATCGCCGAGGCGCCGTCCGGTTCGGTTCACACGATGCGGGCCACCATCGATCCGGCAAAGGTCGCCGAGGTGCGATCGGCCTTCCGCTTCATGGATGACCGTTAGCGCGCCGTCAGTCGTCGACGGTCGGGAGCACGAAGCCGACGGCTGCGCCACCCCCGGGCGCCTCGGTGGCCGAGACGGATCCGTCGTGGACGTCGGCGACCTGTTTGACGATTGCCAGGCCGAGGCCGGAACCCGGCATCGTGCGCGTTGTCTCGACTCGATGGAACCGGTCGAAGACCGTCGATCGGTCGGCTTCGGGGATGCCGGGGCCGGCGTCGATCACGGTGACGGCACCGCCGTCGACGATGACCGTGATCAATGTTTCGACGGGCGAGAACTTCGCCGCGTTCTCGACCAGGTTGCGGATCGCTCGAGATACGGCCTGCGGGCGCGCCTCGACTACGGCTCGCCGTCGCGCGTCGAGTTCGATCGTGCGTTGGGTGCGGCGGGCCTGGCGTTCGACAATCGGCGCAGCGAGCTCGGCGAGCTCGACCGGCACCGGGTCCTCGTCGGTGCGCACGTCGGTGGCGAGGTCGACCAACTCGGCGACGAGATCTCCGAGTTCGCTGATCTCGGCATGGATGTCGTCGATGATCGCTGTGCGCGTCTCCTCTGGGATCTCTCGCTGGGAGCGCAACACGTCGATGTTGGTCTGGAGGCTCGCCAACGGCGTGCGGAGTTCATGGCTGGCGTCCATGGCCAGGCGGTGTTGTTGACGTCGTGACGCGGATAATGCCTCGAGCATCGAGTTGAAGCTTCCGGCGAGACGGCCGACCTCCGCGGTGCCGGAGCCGTCGACCAACTGCTCAAGGTCGCCCGTCTCGGCGACACGTTCGGCGGCATCGGTCAATCGGCGAATCGGAGCGACCGTGCCGCCCGAGATGAACCACCCGGCTGCCGCAGCCACCAGGATGGCGACAATCGAGATAGACACGATGCGATCGGCAAGATCGTCGAGTGACTGATCGATCTCGCCCAGCGGGCGGGCGAGCTGCACAAAAACGTCGTTCGCTGCGATCGTGGCGATTCGTGCTCGCCCGCCGTCGACCGACCCATCGGAGAGCGCCGGCGCGTCGCTGCCCCGGGGGTAGTCGGTCGGTGCGAGATCCACCGAGAACGAGGTGCCGACGTTGAAGATGACCTCACCATTGGGCGATACCACCCGGGAGAAGTTGGCCCGGGCCGTCTGGTCGAGAAACGACCGCGGACCCCGGCGCTCGACGAACCCTTCGGCGGCAAGGTCCTGCAGCGCACTCCGAGTGAAGGCCTCTCGAAACTGCGGGCCGCTGGCGATCGTCATGAACCCGGCTGCTCGACCCTGTAACTCGATGTCGACTTCCTCGACGAGCTCGCGTTCCGCCGCTGCGTAGACGCGTTGTCCTACCAGGGCGACGACTACGGTGACGACGAGCACCACCACGAGCGTGATGCGGAACCGCAGGCTCATGGTCACGCGCCGCCTGCGCGGGCGACATACCCCATGCCCCGCACGGTGTGCAGCAGGCGAGTCGCACCGTCGACCTCGAGCTTCTTGCGGAGGTAGCCGACGTACACATCGAGGGTCTTGGAGTCGGTCTCGAGTGCGCCGTCCCACACCATGGCGTAGAGCTGATCGCGGCTGAGGACGACACCGGCGTTGCCTACCAGCACTTCGAGCAGGTCGAACTCGGTACGAGAGAGATCGAGAACCCGCCCCTGCTGGGTCGCCAACCGGCCGGCCAGGTCGATCCGCAGGTCGTCGAGGACGAGAAGGTCGCCGTCGTCGGTCACCGTGCTGCGCAGGTGGGCCCGAAGCCGGGCGAGAAGTTCGTCGAGCGCAAACGGCTTCACGACATAGTCGTCGGCACCAGCGTCGAGACCAGCGACTCGGTCGTGTACTTCATGGCGGGCCGTCAGCATCAGCACCGGCGTGTCGTCGCCCTGCGCTCGAAGCCGACGACACACGCTCAGCCCGTCGGCGTTCGGCATCGACACGTCGAGCAACAGCAGGTCGGCGGGGCGATCGGCGTGGAGTTGGAGCGCGCTCGCCCCGTCACCGGCGGCCACGACCTCGTAACCCTCGAGGGTGAGGGCTCGCTCGAGCGACAAGCGGACTCGACGGTCGTCTTCGGCGATGAGGATCCGGTGCACGCTCGTACTTTTTCACGACTTGGTAAGAATTCCGTGAGATGGGCGGACATGGGGTTCAGCGAGGCAATTCCGTCGAGGTGACAATCGTCTGGTGAACAAACCGTGAACGAGTGCTCGTTCGTCCACCCTTGCGCCTAGGGTCGCCTGGGTGCGAATTCTGGTGACCAATGACGACGGCATTGACTCGATCGGCCTCCATGTGCTGGCCCGGGCGATGAAGCCTTTCGGTGAGGTGGTGATCGCCGCCCCCAACACCGAATACTCCGGCTACGGCGCTGCGCTGGGCACGCTCCACAACATGAAGCCCGATGTCCGCAAGGAGTACGTCGAGGGAATCGACGAAGCGTGGTCGATCAGCGCGCCGCCAGCGTTGTGCGCCATGTTTGGGCGCCTCGGCGTGTTCGGCGACATCGATCTCGTCGTCTCCGGCATCAACCCGGGCGCCAATGTCGGCCGCGCCGTCTACCACTCGGGCACCGTCGGGGCCTGCCTCACCGCTCGCAACGGCGGCATCTCCGGCGTCGCCGTCTCACAGTCGGTCGATGCGTTCGGTGTCGAAGGGCAGGGCTGGGAGGAAGCGCTCGGCAGTCAGGTCTGGCAGGGCGCCGGAGACGTCGCCGCCATCGCCATCGGCGCACTCATCCAGGACATGCCCGATGAGCCGATTGTGCTTAACATCAATGTGCCCAACCGTCTCGCCGAGGACATGGCGGGCTGGAAGCGCACCGATGTCGGCCACGCTCCACCCCGTGGTCTGGCCAAGGCGAAACTCGAACCGAAGCCCGGCGCTCACGACACGTACCACGTCGAGATGGAGTGGGGTGATGCCATCCAGATCCCCGAATCCGACGATGGTGGTGCGGTGATGGCCGGCTACGCCTCGCTCACCTGGTTGGGCCGCCTCGAGGGCCTCACGCCTCATCACCCGACCATGCTCGCCACCGAGCAGGCGATGGACAAGTTCTACAACTGACCGGTCGGGGCACTCGGCGCGGAGGACGGGGTCCGGCTTCGTAGCCTGAGCTGGTCATGTTGACCGCGTCGGGCCTTGCCCGCTCCTACGGACCCCGCGACCTGTTCGCCGACGTCACCCTGCAGCTTTCCCTAGGGCGCCGCATTGCGCTCGTCGGCGGTAACGGCACAGGCAAGACGTCCCTGATCGAGATCCTCGTCGGCGACGCTGAACCCGACCGGGGCTCGATCACCAAACCCAAGGACATGACGCTCGGCTACCTGCCGCAGGATCTCGTCGACACCGCCACCGGTTCGGTGCTCGAAGAGGTGGTAGCCGGCGCCGGCGAGATGGCCGAATTGACCGAGGAACTCCATCGGCTCGAAGCCGCGATCTCCGATCCGGACGCTGCGTCGGATCCCGACGCCTACGACACCCTGCTCGCCCAGTACGGCAACGTGCAGAGCCAGTACGAGTCGATGGGTGGCTACGCCCTCGAGGCCGACGCCCGCAAGGTCCTCGCCGGTCTCGGATTCAAAGACACCGACGGCGACCGTCCCGTCCGCGAGCTCTCGGGCGGTTGGCGCATGCGCGTGGCGCTGGCCCGCCTACTCCTCGCCAAACCCGAAGTGTTGATCCTCGACGAGCCGACCAACCACCTCGACGTCGACTCGGTCGCCTGGCTCGAGCAGCAACTCGCCGCCTGGCCCGGGGCCCTTCTCTTCGTCTCCCATGACCGCGACTTCATCGATGCGGTCGCCGACCGAGTCATCGAACTCGCCGAGGGCACCGCCCTCGAATACGTCGGCGGTTTCGCCGAGTTCGTCGTCCAGCGAGAGGAACGCCTGCAGCGCATCGAGGCAGCGGCCGCTCGACAGGCTCGCGAGATCGCCAAGGTCGAGCAGTTCATCGATCGCTTCCGATACAAGGCCACGAAGGCACGCCAGGTTCAGAGCCGCATCAAGACCATCGAGAAGCTCGAACAGATCAAGGTGCCCGAACGCAAGGAACTCGTCGCCAGGTTTGCGTTCCCCGAACCGCCCCGATCGTCGCGGGTGATCGCGGAATTCAACGATGCCACCGTTGGCTACGGCGAGATCCCCGTCGTGTCGGATGTGTCACTCGCCGTCGAGCGCGGCCAGGTCGTCGCCCTCGTCGGTCCGAACGGCGCCGGCAAGACCACCCTGCTGAAGCTGATCCTCGGGGAACTCGAGGCCAGTGCCGGCACCGCCGAGCTGGGCAACAACGTCAAGACCGCCACCTTTCATCAGCACCAGGCCGACGAACTCGACCTGGATAAAACGGTGATTGCTGCGTTCTCAGGCGGCATCGATCCGGGCAAGCGCAATATGCGAACCGTGCTCGGCAGCTTCGGCTTCCCCGGTGACGCCGCCGACCGCATGGTGCGCGACCTCTCCGGTGGCGAACGCACCCGCCTCGCGCTGGCCCGCACGATGATCGAGCCGGTCAACCTGCTCGTGCTCGACGAGCCCACCAACCATCTCGACCTGCCGAGCTGCGATGTTCTCGAGGATGCGCTCACCGCCTACCCCGGCACCGTCCTCCTCGTCACCCACGATCGCCACCTGATCCGCAATGTCAGCGACGCAATCATCGACGTCCGCGATGGCGGCGCGACCTGGTACGACGGCGTGCCCGAGGAGATCCTTATGCCCGCCGACCCGTCCAAGGTGGTGGCGGCCGGCACCGGCCTTTCCCATGCCAGCACAGGCGGCGAGCGTCGCACCGCCGACTCGGGCGCAAGCGGCAATCGAAAGACCGCCCGCCAAGCGTCGGCCAAGGCCCGCCAGAACACGAACGAGCTCCGCAAGCGAGTGCAGAAGCTCGAACGGGCACTTGAGAAGGCCGAGGCCGAGGTCGCCGAACTCCAGGCGCAGCTCGCCGATCCCGACATCTACGACCGGCCCGAGGACGTTCACCGTCTCGCCACCCTCCACGACGACGCCAAGGACAGGGCCGTCGCGCTGACGGACGAGTGGGAACAGGCCGTCGAGGAACTCGAGGGCTGACCTGCATAAGCTCACCTGATGGCACAGGTCACGCTCCCCTCTGGCATCACGATCGAGTACGAAAAGCGCGGGTCGGGTGACCCGCTCCTCCTTGTGATGGGGCTCGGTGGTCAGCTCATCGACTGGCCGGTCGAGTTCGTCGATCGACTCGTCGAAGCCTGCTTCGAAGTCGTCCTCTACGAC
>CAJWHS010000070.1 GCA_913041415.1 uncultured Acidimicrobiaceae bacterium
GCCACGCCACGCCCCTTCGCTGCCCCGCCCCGCCCGCCGCCCTTCCATGTGAGGAACATACCTACGTAGAGTTTCCCTGTGTTAGGATGAGCGAGCGCCGTGTTAGGATGAGTGGATGTCATTCCGGGGATTGGGTGTAAGCGCAACCTTACGCAGCTCCTCGTGCTTGGCCGCCTCCGTGAGCATCTCGCACAGGTGGTGGGGCGACGGGATCGTCGGCACGAGGAGGTGGAGGGCGTCCCGCGCGTCGTCGGCGCGCAGCGCCGCGCCCTTGCGGCACCGAAACGTCGTCGGGGTGAGGTACTCCAAGTCCCCGTCCTTGAAGGCCGCCGAGAGGGAGAGGTCTCCCCCGGAGCCGCAGAGGAGGCGCACGCCGCCAAAACTGCCCTCCAGCGCGGTGCGCAGCGGCGACGAGGCCGCCGGCCGCGGCGAGCCGACCGCGCCGCCGATCCGCAGCGCGCCGATCCGCTCAGCGCCGATGCGCGGGGGCTATGGCGGCGGCTACCGGGGCGGCCAGCGCGCGGGGGGCAGCAGCGGTGGGAGCCTGGGGGTGCTGCGGGAGGGGGGCGGCCTCGACGGCGGCGTCGACGCCGAGCCCCACGACGAGACCGACGGCAACCGTGAGCCCGACCGCGAGAGTGCCGAGACTTACACCCTTGTACTCACCGGTGATCATGCGATGCGGGGAGGAGGTCGCCCGCTAGCCCAGGAGATCGACGGTGTCGAGCACGACCAGCACCGTGAGCAGCACGATGATGCCGATGTTGATCGCAATCATCGGCCACTTCCACCGGTGGTCGGCACGATGGAATCGGCGGATCGACTCGACGTTGGCGGCGATGGCGACCAGCCCGACCGGGAGGCCAATCCAGGGGCCCACACCGGCGCTCAGGCCGATGATCGGGAACCCGAATGGGATCAGCAGGTAGGTGAAGGTGCAGCGGACCGCTGAGACGAGGATCGACCTCGAAAAGGCATGCTCGGCATCGATCGTGGAGACGGCCGCTTCAGTCGAAGGGGTGGCGTGCACGTCGGTCACCGTACTCGCAGCCAGATCGGTAGCCTCGACTGGGCTATGGAACGTTTCGGGTTCGTCGGTCTCCCCAATGCGGGCAAATCCTCGCTGTTCAACGCACTCGCCGGAGGCGGTGCCCATGCGGCTCCCTACGCCTTCGCCACGACCGACCCCAATGTCGGTGTGGCGAAGGTGCCGGACCACCGCCTCGACGCCCTCAGCGAGATGTCGCAGAGCAAGCAGACGATTCACGCTGCCGTGCAGTTCACCGACATCGGCGGTCTCGTCGAAGGCGCGAGTCAGGGCGAGGGACTCGGCAACGCCTTCCTCAGCCACATCCGCGAGGTCGACGCGATCGTGTTCGTTCTGCGGGCGTTTGGCGACGACGACGTCCCCGGGCCGCAGGATCCCCTGGAACACCTGCGTGTGGTCGAGATCGAACTGGCGCTCGCTGATCTCGCAAGTGCCGAGAAGGCTCGAGACAAGACCCAGCGCATGCTCAAGGGCGACGCCTCGCTGAAGCGCACGGTCGACCTGCTCGACAAGGTCGTCGACACGTTGAGTGAGGGGACGCCCCTCTACCGAGCCGGCCTCGACGACGCACGGAACGACCTCAAGGAGTTCTTCTTCCTCACCAACAAGCCGGTCATGGCCGTACTCAACATCGGTGAGGATCAGATCGGCGACGAAGCAGCGATTGCTGCTCCTGTGCGCGAGGAACTTGCCGGGGCTGAGGTCGTGCCGCTGTCGGTGCAGCTCGAAGCCGAAGCTGCGGTGATGGCGCAGGAGGACCGTCAGGAAATGCTTGAGGCACTCGGTCTTGGCGACGGTGCCGTGCCTGCGTTCCTGACGTCGGCGTACCACATGCTCGGTCTGCGCACGTATCTCACCACCGGGGAGAAGGAGTCCCGTGCCTGGACCTTCCGCGCTGGCTCCACTGCGCCGGAGGCCGCCGGCGTGATCCACACCGACTTCCAGCGAGGTTTCATCCGCGCCGAGACGATCCAGTGGGATGAACTCGTCGCCACCGGTTCGTGGGCTGCTGCTCGTGACGTTGGCAAGGTCCGCTCCGAAGGCAAGGACTACATCGTCCGCGACGGCGACGTCATGGAGTTCCGCTTCAACGTGTGAGCCTGGCGCCGCTGCCCACCGTGCTGCGCCGGTAACCAGTTATTGTGCCTTCGGGTCAGACCACCTGTGACCCACGTCTCCGAGAGATCATTTCGCCCGTCGTTTACTCCCTGCCGACCGGCAGGTAGGGTGCTAGCCTGATGAGAAAGCTACCTGACGCCCACCTTCGCGAGGTACTCGCCGAAACGGCCGAGTCCCTCCTTGATCGTCACCTTGAGACCGCCCAGGAATGGCACCCACACGCGCTCATCCCCTGGTCGGCAGCCGAGGACTTCCCCGAGGACTACGAGTGGTCCCCCGAGGAGATGAAGATCTCCGCTCCGGTTCGCAGCGCCCTGTTCGTCAACGTGCTCACCGAGGACAACCTGCCGTACTACTTCCGGGACATCGAGCGGATGTTCGGTCGCGACGGTGCCTGGGGTGAGTGGGTGCGCCGCTGGACCGCCGAAGAGGGCCGTCACGGGCTCGTGATCAACGGCTACCTCATGGCCACTCGGGCCATCGATCCGGTCGAACTCGAACGTGGCCGTATGGCGCAGGTGCAGAGCGGCCAGGTGCCCGAGCCGCCAACCCTCGCCGAAGGTCTGGCCTACGTGTCGTTGCAGGAACTCGCCACCCGTATCAGCCACTTCAACACCGGCAACATGCTCGAGGACGAAGCCGGTCAGGCCGTCATGCGTCGGGTCGCCAAGGACGAGAACCTTCACTACCTCTTCTACCGCGATGCGATGACCGCCATCTTCGAACACGATCCGTCGACCGCCGTGCTCGCAGTCGAGAAGCAGGTCCGCGATTTCCAGATGCCCGGCACCGGCATCCCCGGGTTCGCCGAACACGCCAAAGCGATCGCCGATGCAGGCATCTACGACTTCGCCATCCATCACGACAAGATCCTCCAGCCGGTCGTTCTTCGTGACTGGAAGGTCGAATCGCTTGAGGGCCTCAGCCCCGAGGCCGAGCAAGCTCGCGATGCACTCGTCACACAGATCAATCGCATCGGCAAGATCGGCCATCGCTTGGCCGAAAAGCGCGACGCCCGGAAGGCCCGTGAGGCCGAGGGCGAACTCGTCGACGCCTGAGCACCCGATGCGGCGCAGCGATCTGGCGCCACCACCAGCGTCCGTCGTTTCCGAAGGCCGCGCCCCGTCAGTGCGGATTACGCTTCCACCATGCCGTGGCTAGTGCACGAGGGCCGAGTGCTCTCCTCGTTGGAGATCGCCGAATCTCGGCGCGACCGGCGAGTGGGCCTGCTCGGCCGCGACGGCATCGACGGCGCGATGCTGCTCCGCCCGGCCAGGTCGGTGCACACCATGAAGATGCGCTTCGCCATCGACATCGCCCACCTCGACCGTGACCTCGTCGTGTTGTCGACATCTACGATGCGGCCGTGGCGCGTCGGCTCATGGTCGCCACGGGCGTCTGCCGTCATCGAGGCCGAAGCGGGTGCTTTCCGCCGGTGGGGCCTCGAGCGCGGCATGCAACTGGAGATAACCGAATGACCGGCGTTCTCACGTTGGTGTCGACCCCGATCGGTAACCTCGGTGATCTGGCTCCCCGTGCCGTGGAAGCCTTCGAGGCGGCGGATCTGGTCTGCTGCGAAGACACGCGCCGGACAGGCTCGCTCCTCAAGCAGATCGGCGTACGGGTTGATGAGCTCCGTCGTCTCGACGACCACACCGAGTTCGAGTCGATCTCCGTGATCCTCGACCGGCTTGTTGCCGGGGAGCGGGTCGTGCTCGTCAGCGATGCCGGGACGCCGGGGATCAGCGACCCGGGCGAACGCCTTGTCACCGCCGCAGTCGGGGCCGGAGTCGAGGTCACGACCGTGCCCGGGCCGGTTGCCGCGATCGCCGCGCTTGTGAGCAGCGGATTGCCGTCAGGCCGGTTTGTCTTCGAGGGCTTTCTCGCCCGCAAAGGCCAGGAGCGTTCGGCCCAGCTCGCGGCGATCGCTGCCGAGTCACGAACGACGGTCTTCTACGAGTCGCCCAATCGGGTGGCGGCGACGCTCGCCGCGCTCGCCGAGACCTGCGGGCCCGAGCGCCGGGCCGTCGTTGCGCGCGAACTCACGAAACTCCACGAGGAGCTGCGGCGAGGGACCCTCGCCGAGCTGGCTGAGTGGTCATCGGCGGGCGTGAAGGGTGAGGTCGTCGTGGTGGTCGATGGAGGGGTGGCATCGGTCGAGCTCGACGACGCCGAGCTCGTCGAACGCCTGCTGGCGGTGCTCGCCGAGGGGGCGTCGAAACGCGATGCCGTCGACCGGGTCGTGGCGGCGACGGGCGCCCGTCGAGGTCGGGTCTACGACCTCTCGCTCACAATCTGAGCCCAGCTATCCGCAGACCCGTCACACCTTCTTCGTAGTGTCGAGGCATGAACACCGTGCTTGTGATCTCGCTTCTTGTCTCCCTCGTTGTCATCGCTGCGCTCGGCCTCGGTGCCGGCCTGTTCATTGCGCGCAACCGTGCCGGGGGTGAGTCGGCCTCGCTCGACGGTGTGGTTGAGCGGGTCGTGAGCGTCGCCGGCGAGAGCTTCGATAGTCGTTTGCAGACAGGCACGGCCGAGCTTGAGCACCGACGTCAGGCGATCGACGACCACCTGGAGGGTGTGGTGAAGTCCCTCGCCGAGAAGATCGACTCGGTCGACAAGCTTGTCGCCGAGCGGGTTGTTGGCATGTCCGAGACCGTCGGCGAGCGGGTTGGTGGCATGTCAAAGAGCCTCGGCCATCAGGTCCAGGCGATGGGCACCGAGCTCACCCAGTTGCGCAACCTCGTCGGGCAGTTGCAAAAGGAGCGCGCCCAACAGCACGGCCAATTCGTTGAATCCCTTGAAGCGGCGACCCGACAGCAGCAGGTGCTCGTCGAGACCACCCAGCACCTGCGCGAGGCGCTCGCCAGCCCCCAGGCCCGCGGCCAGTGGGGCGAGCGCATGGCCGAGGATGTCCTGCGCTCTGCCGGGATGCGCGAGGGCATCAACTACCGAAAGCAGCGAGCGATCGACGGTGGAACCCGCCCTGATTTCACCTTCCTGTTGCCCGACGACCAGCACCTCCATATGGATGTCAAGTTCCCGGTCGACAACTATCTGCGCTACCTCGAAGCACCGTCCGAGGCCGAGGCGGTCTCGCTTCGCGATCGTTTCCTGAAGGACGTGCGTGACCGGGTGAAAGAGCTCAACGGACGCGGGTATGCCGCCACCGACTCCACGGTCGGCTACCTGCTGCTCTTCATCCCCAACGAGAGCGTCTACGGCTTCATCCACGAGAACGACGCGTCCCTGCTCGACGACGCCCTCGCCAAGAAGGTCGTCCTGTGCTCGCCGACCACCCTCTTTGCGGTGCTTGGTGTCGTTCGACAGGCCATGGACACGTTTGCCGTCGAGCGCCAGACGGACGAGATCCTCGATGCACTAGCTGGCTTCGGGGCACAGTGGTCGAAATTTTCCGAGCAGGTCGACAAGGTCGAGAAACACCTCGGCACGTTGAACAACAGCTTCAACGACCTTGCTGGGCCGCGCCGAAACCAGTTGGAGCGCCAACTCGGCAAGCTTGATGCGATCCGCTCTCGGTCGATCGACGACGAGGCGATCGAGTCTTCGGCGACTGAAGCGCTTCCGTCGGGTGATGATGCCGTGTCGATCTTGCGGGACGTGACCGACCGCAGCGCCTCGTAGGCACCGGTAGCCTCGGCGGGGTGAGCACCCCCGTTCTCGTCGCAGTTGCCTGGCCCTACGCCTCCGGATCACGCCATCTCGGCCATCTTGCTGGCGCTTATCTGCCGGCTGATGTTTTCGCCCGTCATCAGCGCATGGTCGGCAATGAGGTGCTGATGGTGAGCGGCTCCGACGTGCACGGCACGCCGATCACGGTTCGTGCCGACGCCGAGGGTGTGACCGCTCAAGACATCGTTGATCGCTACCACGGCGAGTTTGTACGGCAGTGGGACGAGATCGGCCTGCAATGGGATCTCTACACCACGACCGGAACCGATCATCACGCCCGGGTCACGCAGGAGATGTTCCTGAAACAGCTCGAGCAGGGCTTTATCGACAAGCGCACCTCCGAGCAGTTTTTTGACCCCGAAGCCGATCGCTTTCTCCCCGACCGCTACATCGAGGGAACCTGTCCGCACTGTGGCTACGGCGAAGCTCGTGGTGATCAATGCGACAACTGCGGCCGCACCCTCGACGCCATCGATCTGATCGATCCCCGCTCGAAGATCTCCGGCGCCACCCCCGAGCTACGGCCCACCGAGCACTTCTACTTCCAGTACTCCCACTTCACGGAGCTTGTCGGCGAGTTCCTCGCCGACAAGCAGGGATGGCGCAACCACGTGCTGAACTTCGTGAGGAGTTGGATCAACGAGGAGGGGTTGCTCGATCGGGCGATCACGCGCGATCTCGACTGGGGAGTCGAGCTTCCGGTCGACGACCTTGGTTCTGGCAAGCGCATCTATGTCTGGTACGACGCCGTCATCGGCTACCTATCGGCCTCCCAGGAGTGGGCCCAGCGTCAGGGCAACGACGAGCGTTGGCGCCACTGGTGGTACAACGACGACAGCCGTCACGTGTACTTCATCGGGAAGGACAACATCCCATTCCACTGTCTTTTCTGGCCTGCGCAGCTCATGGGGTACGACCCGGAGATCCACCTGCCCGACGACGTGCCTGCCAACCAGTACATCACCTTCAAGGGCGGCAAGGCCTCGGCGTCGCGCGGTGTCGGTCTCACCATCCAGGAAGGTCTCGACCTCTTCCAGGCCGACGGGCTCCGGTACGCCCTCGCCGCCAGCTTCCCCGAGCAGGCAGACGCCGACATCTCGATCGAGGAGATCGCCCGACGGATCAACGAAGAGCTCGTGGCGACGTGGGGCAACCTCGTCAACCGCGTGCTGTCGATGGTCAACAAGAACTTCGGTGAGCAGCCGTCGGTTGAGGGCCGCACGGCAGCAGACCACGCCGTGCTCACGACCGTCGACGAGTTGCTGACCACTGCCAACAGCCAGCTTGAGCGGGTCGAACTTAAAGCGGCGCTGCGCACCGCGATGGATGCCGCACAGGCGGTCAACGCCTACCTCAATGCCACCGAGCCTTGGAAGATCGCCAAGAAAGATCCGCAGCGCGCCGGTGTGCTCCTAGGCACCGCCCTCGACGCCATCAACGGCGTACGCATCGGCTTCGCACCGTTCCTGCCATTCAGCACCGAGGCTCTGTCGGAGATTCTCGGCCCGATCGAGGGGTGGAGCCGGGTCCCGGTCCCGACCGGCAGACCGATTGCCAAACCGACGCCGATCTTCGCCAAGGTCGACGTCGAGGCCCTGCTGGTCGAGGACTGATCCGGCGTGGCCTGGATCGATCAGCACTGTCATATCGACCCTGGTCCCGACGGCCTTGCCCAGGTCGCCGAGGCCAACGCCGCCGGCGTGATGCGCATGGTGTCGGTCGGCTGCGACCTCGAACAGTCCACCCAGATGGCGGCGATCGCGCTCGAACACAAGGGTGTGTACGCCACTGCCGGCGTCCATCCCCACGAAGCGAGCGGTGGCCTCGATGGCATTGCCGAGTTGCTTGATCTCCCCCAGGTCGTCGCCGTGGGGGAGGCGGGCCTCGACTATCACTACGACCACTCGCCGCGCGCTCAGCAGCGCGATGTGTTCGCCGCCCAGATTCAGTTGGCGAACGAGCGTGACCTTCCGCTGGTGATCCACTCGCGCAGTGCCTGGGACGAGACCTTCGAGATTCTCGACCGCGAGGGCGTGCCCCGTCGCACCGTGATGCACTGCTTCACCGGTGGCCCCGACGAGGCTCGCGAGAGTCTCAGCCGCGGCGCGATCGTGTCGTTCGCCGGGATCATCACCTTCCCGAGCGGACAAGACCTCCGCGACGCCGCCTCCGTCACCCCGCTCGACCGACTGTTGGTCGAGACTGATTCGCCGTATCTGGCACCGGTCCCGAACCGGGGCAAGCGGAACCAGCCCTCATGGGTCGTCCACGTCGGCGAGGCCGTGGCCGCTGCCAAGGGCATCACCCCCGCTGAGGTCGAAGCCGCTACCTGGACGACCGCTGCAGCCTTCTACGAACTCGACGTCGTTGATGCGGCAAAGGCAGCCACCTGACGGCGAACGTCGCTCAACATTGCATTTGTGTTACGACACTTCTAGCGTTGTCGTCATGGCTCAGATCAGGCCCCAGCGGGGTCGGGTGACCTTCGCTGCGATTGCACTACTCGCCGTTGTGCTGACTGTGTTTGTTCTTGCCTCGCCGGCCGGTTCGCAGAGCGGTATCCGTCTCGGGGTTGACGTGGCGAGCTTCAGCCAGCGAGCTACGGCGTGGTCATCAGCCAACGTTGTGCACCGTAGTGCTGCGGTCGAGCGGGCTGAGGCGTTGGGGAAGCAGGCCGCCGAAGCTGAAGCCGAAGCCCAGCGCCAGGCTGCGCTCGCCGCCGCTCGGACCACCACGACCAGTTCGCCTCCGACGACCACGACCAGTTCGCCAACCACCACGGTGACACCCGTTCCGACCGGCGGGCCCACGGCCGAGCAGTGGGCGGCGCTGCGCAACTGCGAGTCCAGCGGCCGGTACGACGCCGTCAGCCCCAGTGGCCGCTATCGCGGGGCGTACCAATTCTCCCAAGCAACCTGGGACTGGGTAGCGAGCTTCTCGAACCCGGCACTGGTCGGTGTTGACCCAGCCGTGGCATCGGTTGCCGACCAGGATGACCAGGCGTTCGAGCTCTATGACCGCAATGGCGCTGGCCCTTGGCCGCACTGCGGTGCCTATCTGTCGTGACCCACAGTGGTGCCGACATTCGAGCGCTGCTCGATCGCCACGGCCTCGAAGCGCGTCGTTCTTTCGGGCAGAACTTTGTTGTCGATCCCAACACGGTTCGCAGGATCGCCTCGCTCGCAGGGGTTGGTCCTGGTGACCCGATCGTCGAGATCGGCCCGGGTCTCGGCTCGTTGACCCTCGCCTTACTGGAGCACGACGCATCGGTCACCGCCGTCGAGATGGATACCGAATTGGTGTCGATCCTCCGTGAGGTCGTCGCCGGACACGATGTCACGATCGTCGAGGGCGATGCTCAACAGGTCGACTGGGATGCCGTGCTTGCGGCGCACCCGGCGTGGAAGTTGGTCGCCAACCTGCCGTACAACGTCGCCACACCGCTGATCCTGAATCTGCTCCGGGACGTTCCCGCCATCACCGAGATGCTCGTGATGGTGCAACTCGAGGTCGCCGAGCGCCTCGCCGCCACTGCACCCGACCCGGCAATCGGGATCCCGTCGGTGCTTGTCGCATACCACGGACGAGCGGAGGTGGTTGGACGGGTTCCGCCGACGGTCTTTCACCCCAAGCCGCGTGTCTACAGTGCGCTCGTCCGGATCGTGCGTCACGAGCGCCCACCGGTCGACACGTCGCTCGAACGGCTTGAGCCCCTTGTCCGGGCCGCCTACAACCAGCGCCGCAAGATGATTCGCAAGTCGCTTAGTGGTCTGCGGACGGCTGAGCAGATCGAAACCGCCGGGGTCGATCCACAGGCGAGGCCCGAGACGCTCGATCTTGCGGCATGGGGGAGACTCGCCGAGGTCTGACTCAGGCGCGGGTTGCAGCCCAGCGTTCAGCCATCAGGGCGAACAGTTCGGCCATCGGCGTCGCATCGCTCTGACCCTCGAATTCCCGGAAACAGGTATCGAGGAGCGTCACGACGCGTTCCAGCTCGCCCCAATCGGCCCACCGATCGAGCGAGACATCAGGCGCGGCGGTCGCAAGATCCATCTCGGCGTCGAAATAGCGTCGCGCCTCGGCGTGGCAGTACTGGTAGTACGCCCGTATTTCCCGCACACCTGCGAGATCAGTAACCGGCCCGTGCCCCGGCACGATCGTGTCCGATTCCCACGCCTCGATGCGGTCGAGAGCCTTGAGGAGGTCGGGGGTCGTGCCCGCCCACAGGACCGGATGCCCCTCGACAAAGAGAATGTCGCTGGTGAACACCGTGGCGCGGTCGGCGACGTGGATCGGGTCGTCTCACCGCTGAACGTCGCTGTCGGTTCGGGTCGGTTCACGCCGCCGAAGTCGAAGCGCCCGAAGGAATGTTGAAAGAACTCACCGACGACGCCCATCGTTGGTGCCGCTTCCAGCGCACCTACCACCATCGCCGGGTTCTCCCGGGTCGTCTCCTCGGCGGCGATCACCGACGTGAGGATCTCCGCCCCCGTGCAGGAAGTCGTTGCCGTTGCAGTGGTCGCCGCCGAGGAGGTGACCCGGGTCGTGATCGAGATGCCGGGAAGCGCCGCCTCGAATCCATCGAGCATCGCCTGAGTCAGCGGCACGTCGTAGAGCGTGTCGACCAACAACGCCTCGTCGTCGTCGACGATCAGGCCTGCGTTCGACCAACCCCAACCGCCGTCGGGTTGCAGCCACGCGTAGCTGCCCTGGCCGACGTCGCAGAGGCCGGCAACGTATGGGTGCGTCCCGAGTCCCATCCGGCGACCGTAGTCTGCGCTCGTGGACACGCCATCGACTGATGCCAGCGTTGCGCCGGAGACGCTCATCGCCCCCGCCAAGCTGACGCTGTCGTTGCGCGTCACCGGCCGGCGCGACGATGGTTATCACCTGATCGATGCCGAGATGGTGTCGCTTGATTTCCACGACCGACTTGAGATTGCGCTAGGTGACTCGCTCACGGTTGTGGGCCCTCACGGCACCGAGACGGTCGGGCCGAACGAGGACAACCTGGTTCGACGGGCGCTCGCTCTCGCTGGGCGCACTGCGTCGGTCACGCTCCACAAGCAGATTCCGGCCGGTGCCGGCCTCGGCGGAGGATCGGCTGACGCAGCTGCGGTGCTCCGCTGGGCGGGCTTCACGGACCTCCGCACTGCAGCGGCGCTCGGCGCCGACATCGCCTTCTGTCTCGTCGGTGGCCGAGCCCGCGTCACCGGCATCGGGGAAATCGTCGACCCGTTGCCCCATGACCACCGGACATTCACGATCGTCACGCCACCCATCTTTTGTTCCACCCGCGCTGTCTACCGAGCGTGGGACGAGATGGGCGGACCCGCCGGCGACAACGGCAACGATCTCGAACCAGCCGCGCTTGTCGTCGCACCTGAGCTTGTCCGCTGGCGCGACGAAGTAGCCGACCAAACCGATCGGCGACCTCAGCTTGCAGGAAGTGGAAGCACCTGGTTCGTCGAGGGGACATTCGCCGACGTCGGACGCGTAGTCACCACAGTGCCGGCGTCCGAGCGGAAGAGCAGGGGCGACTGAGCGCCCCGAGCATTACTTCCGCTGGTGGCGCGTCCTCCGGAGCATCTTCTTGTGCTTCTTCTTGCGCATGCGCTTGCGGCGCTTCTTGATGAGTGAACCCACGGCGGGACGCTACCGCCTCGGCGCCTGTGTCCCACCCTCTCGTTGATCAGGGCGCGACGGCGATCGCTGCCGCTAGGTTGAGTTGCGCCGTGGCCCGTAGTTCAACTGGTTAGAACGTCGGACTTTGACTCCGGATGTTGCAGGTTCGAGTCCTGCCGGGCCAGCTCATCGTGTTCATCGCCTTGCGGCGAAACCTGGGCCCAACTTCGCGCGGTGTCGACGGAGTCACCGGTCCGGCTCGTGCGGTAGGGTGCGACTGGGACGCAACAACCGGGGGCACGGGATGCAACTCCTGAACCAGAAGAAGCTGCACGTCGTCGCGGGTCGAGCCACGACAGAGCTTGCTGCCGACATCTGTCGAGAACTCGACGTGGAGCAGGGGACACCGAACATCGCCGAGTTCGCAAACGGCGAGATTCATGTCAAGTACGGCGAGTCGGTGCGTGGCTCCGACGTGTTCATCGTGCAGACCCACACCGAGTGGGACGGCCGCTCCGTCAACGACTCGATCATGGAGCACCTGATCATGGTCGACGCCGCCAAGCGAGCGTCGGCCAAACGCATTACTGCCGTGGCGCCCTTCTACGGCTACAGCCGCCAAGATCGCAAGGCGTCGGGTCGTGAGCCGATCACCGCTCGGCTCGTCGCCGACCTCTTCCAGGCTGCTGGCGCCGATCGGCTCATCTCGGTCGACCTGCACAGCGGCCAGATTCAGGGCTTCTTCGACGGCCCGGTCGACCACCTCACCGCCATGCCGGTGCTGATCGACTACCTCGCCGGCCTCGACGAGGATGAAATGGTGATCGTGTCGCCTGACGCCGGGCGCATGAAGGTCGCCGAGCGCTACACCAATCTGCTTGACGCCGACCTCGCGTACGTCCACAAGCGCCGCTCTACGGAGGAAAAGAACGCCGTCGAGGCCAAAGAGATCATCGGCGAGGTCGCCGGTCGCTGCTGTGTCCTGATCGATGACATGATCGACACCGGTGGCACGATTTGTGCCGCTGCCGAACTCCTGCACAACTACGACGCCAAGCGCATCATCATTGCCACGACGCATGGGGTGTTCTCGGGTCCGGCCATCGACCGAATCAAGAACGCTCCGGTCGAGACCGTGCTAGTCACCGACACCCTCCCGCTGCCGAGCGAGAAGCACGCCGACAACATCACGGTGTTGTCGGTTGCGCCGATCATCGCCCAGGCCATCGCGGCGGTCTTCGAGGACACCTCGGTCAGCGAGATCTTCCAGGGCAACCACCTCGCCTAGTCCTCGCAGGGCGCCGTCTGGGGCCCCGCAATGGGTGCTCGGTCTAGAGTCGGTGTTTCGTGCCGTCTGCACCGGTGGTTCTGGCCCATTGCCCC
>CAJWHS010000071.1 GCA_913041415.1 uncultured Acidimicrobiaceae bacterium
GCCCGAGTGGGCGACGGGTTTGTCGATGGCGGCGACATCCTGGTGACCGATCGAGAGGTACTGGTTGGCCTCTCTACCCGCACGAACGTAGCGGGCGTGGAAGCACTTGCCGTCGCTGTGGCCCCGACCGGCCGCCCGCTTCGGGTCGTGACAACTCCGCCTGGCGTCCTGCACTTCAAAACCGATTGTGCAGTCATCGGCGCCGACGTGATCTTCTCAACGGCCCAATTAGCGGCCAGCGATTGCTTCGACGGCTACGACGTGCTCGTGTGCCCCTCCGGGGAGGAAGCGGCGGCCAACATGATCAGAGTTAACGATCACGTGCTGATGCGTACTGGCTTCCCGAAGACCGAAGCACTGCTTCGAGACAGCGGCTACGACGTGATCACCGTTCGAGCCGACGAAGCAGCCCGTATCGACGGAGGCTTATCCTGCATGTCGCTGCGCTGCGCCCCCTGACGAGGCGGTGGTCAGAGC
The DNA here is from genome assembly GCA_913041415.1 of uncultured Acidimicrobiaceae bacterium. Taxonomy (GTDB): domain Bacteria; phylum Actinomycetota; class Acidimicrobiia; order Acidimicrobiales; family Aldehydirespiratoraceae; genus UBA11606. The sequence continues at coordinate 478 of CAJWHS010000071.1, forward strand.
GCGAACTCGAGCAGCCGTTCGTAGAGCGGGAGCGCCTCATCGAGGATCGCGCCGAGACGATCTGGTGTCGGGTGACTCGAGGGCCGAAAGGGCGAAAAGCCGGTCGAGGTGTGCACGGACGCGTACCAGGCCGGCGCCCAGACGCCGTCCTCGGGTTTGGGCCCGGCCGGCCATGACAGCATCGCCTCGTCGAACGTGAGGCCGAGTCGTTCGCAGACCCGAGCGAGAACGCCGGCGGGATCTTCGAGCAAGAGGCGGGAGTCGATCACCACGGGTGAGCCGCCATCGCTCAGCACGGCATCCAGCAACTCAACCTGCTCGACGAGGCCGGTGTCGGCGAGTCCACAGTCGGGAAGCTGAACTGACAGCGACCTGAGCATGTCCCGAGGATCACGGGTGAGGAGGATGTTCTCGGTGCGGTGAAGCCAACCTCGGGGGACACCATGGAGATGATGAGCCATCTGCTTCATGAAGTACACGGGCGTGTCGACAGGGCCGAGAATGACCTCGGCGATCACCTCCGAGACATCGGTTGATTGGGTGGCGACGACCTCGTCTAACATCGGGTGATCGCGGGCGGTGAGGTTGAGATAGTGGGCATAGAACGGCTCGTCGTACACGGCGGTGTCGGGCCGTTGCCGCCATGCATACATCAACGCCGTTGAAACGTTCCGAGGCCCCGACCAGCATTGGATGCGGGTGACGTCGTCGGTCGCCGCATCTGAGAACTCGCCAGGACGCGTGGTCATGGTGTGGCGTGGCCCATACTCATCGACCGGTCACGTCGGCCTCGATGGCCGCCTCATAGAGTTCGCGCAACCGGATCGTCATCGAGCCTTGCTCGCCAGTGCCGATCGTGCGGCCATCGATCGTGTGGACGGGGGTGAGCCCACCAAAGGTGCCGGTGACGAAGGCCTCGCCGGCGGCGTACACATCGGTCAACGAAAACGCGTGCCGGTGGACCCGAATGCCCGCTGCTTCGGCGACCTCGCAGACGAGTTCGGAGGTGATGCCGTTCAGGTTGTACTGGCCGGTCGCCGTGTGCAGGCCGTCACGGTCGATGATGAAGAAGTTGGTGGCGTTGCAGGTTGCAACGGCACCCGTCGGGTCGAGCATCAGCGCCTCGTCGGCACCCGCATAGGTCGCCTGAATGAGGGCGATGACCTCATGCAGTTTCGAATGGCAGTTGAGCTTCTGGTCGAGCGTGTCGGGGGCCGGGCGACGAACCGTGGCCGTGAACAGCGAGATGCCGCGGTCGCGGACGTCGGGGTCGGCCGCTTTGTGCTCGGCGATGATCACGATGTTGGGCCCGCCGATGTTGTTCGACGGATGCTGCGACGGGGTCTTCTTGTCGCCGCGGGTGATCATCAGGCGAACGTGAACGTCGTCGTGCATGTCGTTGCGCTCGACGGTTTCGCGAAGTGCGGCCTCGATGCCGTCCCGGTCGAGGCCGATGTCCAGCGCGATTGCCGCCGCCCCGGCGAACAAGCGGTCGAGATGACGATCGAGATGGGCGAGGACCCCATGGTGGAGACGGATTCCCTCCCAGATGCCGTCACCGACGAGGAAACCCGAATCGAAGACGGAGATCTTGGCTTCGTCTCGGGGAAAGAAGTCGCCGTTGATGTAGATCTTGATCGTGGCGTTGCGCTCGTCGGCGAGCGCTTGGTGCGTACTTCGGCTCATGGGCAGCACGCTAGGCGAAGCTCACCTGTGCGGCTGCCTCGACTCGGTGTTGGTCCGACGCCTGCGCAGTTCCGGAGTGCATCTCAGGCGGCGTAAGCGGGGCCGGGACTGACTGGCTCGTAAGCTGGCGAGATGCTCGATCCGGTCACCACCTCCGAGGGCGTCGCTGTCGTCCACCTTTTCTGCACGCGCACCCCGGGTACTGACGACGAAGCGGTCGTTGCAGCGGTCACGGCAGCTCAGGCCGACGACGTCCAGGTCATCACCGTGGCGGTGCTCGGGCACAAGGCCGAACTCTGCTTCATGGCGCTGCACCGAGATTCGTGGAAGCTTCGCGACCTTCAGACCGGTCTCACCAACGCCGGTCTGATCGTGGTCGACAGCTTCGTCTCGATCACCGAGGTGTCCGAGTACTCCCAGGGCGTCCCCGAAGAGATGAAGAACATGCGGCTCAACCCGAAACTGCCGCCGGAAGGGAAGTCGGCGTGGTGTTTCTATCCGATGACCAAGCGCCGTGAAGCCGAACACAACTGGTACCGACTTGAGTACGACGATCGCAAGGAGCTCATGTACGAGCACGGCGCGTCGGGACGGCAGTTCGCTGGCCGGATCGTGCAGCTCATCACCGCCAGTACCGGCCTCGACGATTGGGAATGGGGCGTAACGCTTTTCGGCGTGAAGATGGATGACCTGAAAGACACCGTGTACACGATGCGCTACGACACGGCGTCCGCCCTCTACGCCGATTTCGGGCCGTTCTACGCCGGAATGGCCGGCCCGGTCGACGAGATCATGACCCGTACCGCCTGAAACGAAAGAGTTTTGGGCTGATGGATGGTCGTCGGGGGGCTTCTCTGCTTGCCCCGATGTTGGCGACCGAAATCGTGAGAACTGTTGTTCTGCGTGATCGGCGGCTACCCTTCAGCACGCAACACGGCTCGCGGTGCCGTGCCCCATCCACCGCGAACTATCCCAAATGGAGGGGATTTACCAATGAAGCTTTCACGCAAGCTGATGATGCTGCTTGCCGCACTGTTGTCGTTCTCCCTTGTCGCCGCTGCGTGTGGCGATGATGACGACGACACAGCGGCTTCCAGCAGCAGTGACTACCTCGGTGACGGCTCGCTCGGCACCGTGACCGTCGAGTCCGGCGCTCAGGTCCAGATTCGTTCGCTGAACGCGATCTCGGGCGATGTTGCCTTCCTCGGCGTTCCTAACCAGCGCGGTATCGAAGCCGCTGTTTCCGATTTCGGCGACATCAAGGGCTTCGAGGTCACCTCGGGTGAAGGTCTTGACGACCTTTGCTCCGCTGAGGGTGGTCAGGCTGCTGCTCAGCAGATCGTTGCTGACGAGCAAGTCGTCGGCGTGATCGGCACATCCTGCTCGGGTGCAGCAACTGCAGCTGCACCGCTGATCAGCGATGCCGGTCTCGTCATGATCTCGGGTTCGAACACCTCGCCCGCGCTGACCTCAGACCTCGCCGGTACCGCCGGGGAGAGCTACCGGGCGGGCTACTACCGCACTGCGCACAATGACCTCTACCAGGGCGCAGCCATGGCAGCGTTCGTATACAACGATTTGGGCCTGACCACGGCTGCAGCTATCCACGATGGTGACCCATACACCCAGGGCCTCGCTCAGGCATTCGTCGATGCCTTCGAGGCACTTGGTGGCACCGTCACTGGCTTCACCGGTGTGAGCAAGGAAGACACCGACATGGTTCCGGTCCTCACTGAGGTCGCGGCTGACTCGCCTGAGGCACTGTTCTTCCCGATCTTCCAGCCGGCCGGCGACTTCATCGCTGACCAGGCCCCAGGCGTTGCCGGTCTTGAGAGCACCCAGCTCCTTGCTGCCGACGGTCTGCTGGTCGATGGCTTCATGGCGCTGCCTCAGTCCGAGGGTATCTACTTCTCGGGTCCTGACGTCCGCTTCGGCACGAACACCAACGAGTCGACCGGCAAGACCGCTGAGGAAGTCCTTGCCGAATACGAGGCTGCTCATGGTGAGGCTCCGTCGGCTGCCTTCTGGGGTCACAGCTACGATGCGGCAGCGATGCTGCTCGATGCCATCGACGCTGCGTCCTACGTGGACGGTGATGGCCACTTGGTCATCGACCGTGCCGGTGTCCGCGAAGCGCTCAACGGCGTCAGTGGCTACAGCGGCCTGATTGGCACGATCAGCTGTGACGACTTTGGCGACTGTGGTTCGCAGAAGATCACCGTGATCGAGCACGCCGACTCCGGCGACATTGAAGCTTCCAAGCAAGCGGTCGTCTTCGAGTATGCCCCGTAAGGGGGTCGCTCCATTTGGAGCATTTGACGCTGAGCTCTTGGGCTAAGCGTCGGTACACACCGCATGACGGTCCCCGTCCGCCGAGGTGGGCGGGGGCCGTTTGCGTTTCACGGCCAATGAGACGCGTTTCAAGGGGGAAGCGTGACTACTGCAATGCGGTCCAAAGCCGCGCCGAGAACCGGTGTCGACTGGTTCCTCACATTCTTGCGAGTGCTGCTGAGCGGCCTCGTGCTCTTTGGCCTCTCGGCCTTCCTCTTGCAACAGATCGATCCAGGAAACCCACTCGCGTCAGCGATCAACCCTGACGCGAACCGGCTGAGCTGGGATGCGTTCCAGGGGCTCGTGATTTCGGGCCTCTCCCAAGGTGCTATGTACGGGCTGATCGCCCTGGGCTACTCGATGGTCTACGGCGTGCTCGGGTTCATCAACTTCGCCCACGGCGAGGTCTTCATGGTCGGCGCTATGACCGGCATGATCACCTCCAATAAACTCTTCGAAGCCGGTGTCTGGGAAGACAACTTCCTCCTCGCAATCCTCATCGCCGTGCTGGTCTCGGTCATCTGCTCCACCGTCACCGCTGTCGTCACGGAACGGATTGCGTACCGGCCGTTGCGAGGCTCCCCCCGCCTCATTCCGCTGATCACCTCGATTGGCGTGTCGTTCTTCATCCAGAACACCTCCGCCGTGCTGCTCGGGCCCGGAGCCAAGAGCTACCCCCGCCTTCCTGACTGGCTCCGCGACGACATCGGCATCGGCCCCTTCGACATCGAAGGCAAGAAGCTGCTGGTGCTCGTCGTCGCCGGGTTGTCGATGGGCGCCCTCTGGTATCTCGTCGAACGAACCAAGACCGGCAAGGCCATGCGAGCGGTTGCTGAGGATAAAGAAATCGCCTCGCTGATGGGGATAGACGTCGACCGCACGATCGTCACCACTTTTGCAGTCGGCGGTGCCATGGCTGGCGTCGCCGGCATCCTCTGGGGCATCTTGTTCGGCTCGGTCACCGAGTTCACCGGCTTCCTCCCCGGTATTAAGGCCTTCTCGGCCGCAGTCGTTGGCGGTATCGGCAACCTCGGGGGTGCCATGGCCGGCGGCCTGACCCTTGGCAGTTCCGAATCGCTGGCACCGCAGCTGGTGCTCGAACCGCTCGGTGTAACCGGCCACACCCAGCTCAAGGACGCCGTGGCGTTCCTCGTCCTGATATTCGTCCTGTTGGTCAAGCCCACCGGCCTCTTCGGTGAACGTCTGTCGGCGGAGGAACGAGCATGAGCGAGACCATGAACACCGACGACGCCGTTGTGCTTGCGCCCGCACGAAGCGCGTTCGACCAGGACTGGCGCAAGATCGTCAACTGGGGATTGATTTGCGCCCTTGCGCTGATCTTCGTTTCTCTCACCGACATGCCCGACAAGCTCGACAAGCGCGTCATCGTGGAACCGCTTCTCTCGATGGGGTACCTGTCGTTGATCTGGATTCCGATCGCTCTCGGCAACTTCGTTACTCGCGAAGTCGTGCTCGAAGGCATGGCCCAACACAAGAAGGGCCTCCGAGAGCTGGTTGCTGGCGTGTCGGTCGGCGCGATCGGCGGAGCGGGGCTGGCCCTGCTGATCTGGCTGCTCGACACGCGCGACTTAAGCGATCCGCTCGTCAACTGGAATGACGCCCTTCTCGAGGTGCTGAGCTTCGGCGAGGGCGTCGGCTACGGAGCAATCTTCTGGATCCTCGCATCAGCCGGTCTCGGTCTGGCTGGTGGTGCACTCCACCTGCTGCCAGCGATCGCCAACCGACTCTTGTTCGCGATCTCGCTCACAATCGTGTTGTCAGCATCTCTTGAATCGGCGCTCGACGATATCTCCGAGGGCTTCCAGCTCGAATGGTTATTCGAAGCGCTGTTCGAAAAAAAGGGTGGCCTGTCGGTTCAGGGCGCCATCATCCTCGCCGTATTCGCGATCGCCTGGGTGCTCTTTCTGGGCGGACAGGCGAAGCGCGGACGCGCCGCGGTGGCGGCCCGTCGAGAGTTGTCACCGACGAAGGTCAACACCGTGGGGCTGGTGCTTATCGCTGTCGCTGCGGTTGTGTTGCCGATGTTCTTAGGTCGGCTGACCAACGACTTGTTGACCAACGTCGGGCTCTTCCTGCTATTGGCGCTTGGGCTGAACATCGTGGTGGGCCTAGCAGGCATCCTCGATCTCGGCTACGTAGCCTTTTACGCGGTCGGCGGTTACACCGCAGCCATCATGACGTCACCGACTTCGCCGGGTCTTTCACCCGAGCTGCCATGGTGGGTGGCAATCTTCGTCGTGGTGTTTATGGCGATCGTTGCCGGGCTCTTCATCGGTGCGCCGGTCATCAGGATGCGGGGCGACTATCTCGCGATCGTCACCCTCGGATTCGGTGAGATCATCCGGCTCACGGTCCGATCCGACTGGGCCAGCGGATTTACCGGCGGTGCTCAGGGCATCCTGTCGATTCCAGGCGCCGATATCGTCGGCATCGCCACGGTCAAGGGCACCGATCCGCAACAGGTTTTATATCTGGTGATCGGGTTCGTTGCCATTGCGATCTATGTGAGCTGGCGACTCGAGAACTCTCGTATCGGCCGCGCCTGGATGGCGGTTCGTGAAGACGAGTCGGTCGCTGAGGCGATGGGGATCAATACGGTCAACTCCAAGCTGCAGGCATTCGTGGTCGGCGCGATCCTCGCCTCGTTCTCCGGCGCGATCTTCGCAGCGAAGGTCGGATCGGTGTTCGAGAGCTCGTTCAAGATTCTGGTGTCGATCGTGATCCTCGTGATCGTGATCGTTGGTGGCATGGGCCGTATCGCCGGCGTTGCAGCCGGCGCGCTTGTGCTCGTCGGCATCCTCGGTGGTCCCAACCAGCCGGGCCTACTCGCCGAATTCTCGGAGTTCAAGCTTTTGATCTACGGCGCGTTGCTCATCTGGATGATGCTAAAGCGCCCCGAAGGTCTGATTCCGAACGTTCGTCGGAGCCGTGAGCTCCATCAGGACGAGTTTCTGCAAGACGCCTGGCTGAAAGCGCAGGCAGACGATGACGATGACGAAGCGGTGAGTGGGGAGGCGGCGCCGGCGTGAGCGAACGACTGCTTGACATTAAGAACCTGAGCGTCACCTTCGGTGGGCTTAACGCGCTCTCGGACCTCGACTTCCATGTCGACAAGGGAGAAATCGTCTCGGTCATCGGACCCAACGGAGCCGGGAAGACCACCTTCTTCAACATGATCTCGGGGATGGTCACGCCGACCTCCGGCGACATCATATTTAGAGGTGAGTCGTTGCTTGGTCTCGACCCCAACCAGGTAACCGCCAGAGGTATCGCCCGGACCTTCCAGAACGTCCGCCTGTTCGCCAACATGACGATTCTCGAGAACGTCATGGTGTCCCAGCACTGCCGAACCAAGCAGGGGATTATGGGCGCGCTGTTCCAGACCGGCGGTTTTAAGCGTGAAGAGCAGGAGATCCGTGAGCACGGCGAGAAGGTGCTTGGGTTCTTCGGGAGCCGCTTGGTCGGCTATCGGTTGAACCAGCCGGCGTCGGTTCTGTCGTATGCCAACCGTCGCCGCCTTGAGATCGCCCGCGCTATGGCCACCAAGCCCGAGGTCATCCTCCTCGACGAACCGGTGGCCGGTATGAACCCGAAAGAGTCCGAGGAGCTCACGGGGCTCATCGGCAAGTTGCGAGATGAATGGGGTTTCACCATCGTCATGATCGAGCACGATATGGGCGTCGTTCGAGACGTGTCGGATCGCGTGGTAGTGCTCGACCACGGCGAGACCATCGCACAAGGCAGCTACGACGAGGTTTCGTCGAACCCTGCTGTGATCGAGGCGTATCTCGGTCGTCCCGCAGAGGAGGCATCATGAGCGAAGTTGTCGATTCCTCGACCCCGTTGCTCGAATTTCGCGGGATCAACACCCACTACGGCGCGGTTCACATCCTGAAGGAGGTCGACCTGGCGATCTATCCAGGTGAGCTGGTCTGTTTGCTCGGCGGCAATGCCTCCGGTAAGTCCACGACGCTGAAGACCTTGCTGGGCATGGTCACCCCGACGACGGGTGAGGTCGTGCTCGACGGTGAAGTCGTGAACGATAAGCCGACGTCGTATCGGGTCGAGCGGGGCGTGACGATGGTTCCGGAGAACCGGCGCCTTTTCAAGCGTCTGACCGTCAAGGAGAACCTTGAACTCGGGGCGTATCTCCGCAACGACGACGGCGTCGAATCTGACCTCGAGCGCATCTATGAGATGTTCCCTCGGGTGAAGGAGCGGCTGAACCAGAAGTCCGGCACCCTGTCGGGTGGCGAGCAGCAGATGGTTGCCGTGGGCCGCGCCCTGATGGCCAACCCTCGGGTGTTGTTGATGGACGAACCATCGATGGGGCTCGCTCCCGCGCTCGTCCAGACCAACTTCGAACTGATCCAGCAGATCCACGAAGAGGGTGTCGCGATTTTCATGGTCGAGCAGAACGCCAACATGGCGTTGTCGATCGCCGATCGTGGCTGGGTTCTGCAGAGTGGGCGTGTCGTTCTGGACGACACAGCAGAGGCCCTGCTCGCCAACCCAGAGCTTCGGGCCAGTTATCTGGGCGACGGCAATCGCTAGCCGAGGTTGCGATCAGGTCCGGTCTCGGGCCTGATCGATTGACTCCCACGGGGTCAGCATCTCGGCAGGCATATGGAGATGCAAGAGCGCGCCAGTTGGCGACGCCATGGCCCGCTCGAACGCCGGCCCGAAGGCGTTGGTCTCCCAGACTGCTTCGGCGTGCAAGCCGTAGGCCTGCGCGATTGCGACGAAGTCGGGATTGTCGATCGGTGTGCCGCTGATCCGCCCGGGGTAGTGGTGCTCTTGGTGGGCACGGATCGTGCCGTACATGCCGTTGTCGAAGACGAGCACGATCGGCTCGTAGCCGGCCTGGCGTGCTGATCCGAGCTCCTGGATCGTCATTTGGAAATCGCCATCGCCGGCGAAACACACCACGGTTCGCTCGGGGTGGGCGGCTTTCGCTGCGATGGCAGCCGGTAGGCCGTAGCCCATCGTGCCGTTCTGCGGAGCCAGCAATCGGGCCTCGGGTCCGTAACGGAAGCCCTTGTTGTTCCAGACCGAGAAGTTGCCGGCGCCGTTGGTGAAGATCACGTTGGCCGGAGCGTTGGCCTGCAACCATCGCATCGCCTCACCCATGTCGAGTGGGCCCGGCTGTGGGGGGATGCGTGAGCTATCGACGAAGGCGGCTCGGCGGGCCAAACACCACTCACGGCGGTGTTCATTGGCCGGGACGCTCATCCTCCGCAGTGCACCGATCGTCACCGAAGGGTCGCCACACACACCGACGTCGGTCGGGTAGATCCGGCCGAGCTGGGTGCGTTCCGGGTGAATGTGGACGATGTGTTGTGTCGGTTCATCGAGATCGATCAGAGTCCATCCGGCGGTGGTCATCTCCCCGAAGCGGATACCGAGGCCGACGATGACGTCAGCCTCGGTGATCGTGTCGCGAACCGCCTGTGGCATCGCAAGCCCGGCTTCGCCGCAATAGATGTCGCTGAGGTTGTCGACGACGTCATGGAATCGCCAGGCGGCAAGCACCGGAATGTTGTTGTGCTCGGCGAATGCGGTGAGGTCGGCCCGGGCGTCGAGGGTCCATCGGCCACCGCCGGCGATAATGACGGGACGCTCGGCATCGCCGATTGTGGCGATGATCGCATCGAGTTCATCGCTGGTCGGTGTCGCCCGTTTGATCCTCACGGGAGCGACGTCGGTGCTGGTCGTGTCGGCGTGCAGCATGTCCTCGGGCAACGCGATCGCGACCGGCCCGGGTCGGCCGCTGGCGGCGATCTTGAACGCCATCGAGATCGTTTCGGCCAGTTCGTCGACCTCGTCGACCTGGGTCGCCCACTTGGTGATGGGTCCGAGAAAGGCGCGGTAATCGATCTCCTGAAAGGCCTCTCGCCCCATCTCGTCGGTGGCGACCTGGCCGATCAGCACGACCATCGGTTGTGAGTTCTCGCGAGCGGCGTGGATGCCGACCGACGCGTTGGCCGCCCCCGGCCCACGAGTCACCATGCAGACTCCAGGGTCGCCAGTGAGCCGACCCCACGCCTCGGCCATGTAGGCCGCGCCACCTTCTTGACGACAGATGACGAACTCGATGTCGGTGTCGTGCATCGCATCGAGAACCGCGAGGTAGCTCTCGCCGGGCACGCCGAACACATGGCTGACGCCGTGAGCGACGAGCGCGTCGGCGACGATCTGGCCACCCGTGCGGGAACCGGTCATGGGATCAGAGATCGTCGATCGACGGGAAGGTGTCAGGATGCACGATGTCGACCGTGGCCGACCGCTGCTGGGCAAGCATGCCGCCATCGACCTTGATGACGTCGCCGGTGACATAGGAGGCGTCGTCGCTGGCGAGGAAGAGGGCGGGTCCGGTCATGTCGTGCGGATCGCCGATCCGTCCGGCCGGGATGTTCACGCCGCGGTAGGCGCGGGCGTCGGCGTCGAGCCCTGCCGTGTCGATCGAGCCGGGCATGAGGGCGTTGACCCGGATGTTGTACGGCCCGAGGTCGAGCGCCATCGCCCGAGTGAGTGCTTCGATACCGCCCTTACTGGCGTCATAGGCCGTGAAGCTGCGATGGGCCCGGGTGGCGCCTCCGGAACTCATGTTGATGATCGACCCGCCGCCGTTCTCGGCCATGATGCGGGCGGCTCGATGGCAGCACAGGAAATGGCCGGTGAGGTTCACGTCGATGATCCGCCGCCACCACGCCTCGTCGGCATCGAAGAAATGGAGCATCGGCGAAACGAGCCCGGCGTTGTTGACGAGCACATCAACGGTGCCATGCGCAGACATCACGGTGTCGAACATGGCGCCGACCTGTTCGCCATCGGACACGTCGGCGGGCGCTGCCATCGCCGTGCCCCCGGCGTCGATTATGCCGTTCACTACGACGTGGGCCGAGGCGTCGTCGACATCGTTGACGACGACCGATGAGCCGACGGCACCGAAGCGCTCAGCGATCGCTCTGCCGATGCCCTTGCCCGCGCCAGTGACGACAACGACCTTCCCGGCCAGATTTGGATGACTCGACATGTGTCCCCCCCCCGGGACCGATCCGGCCCCTCGTATGAACGGTCCCTAAGCTAGCGCCGCGCCCCGATTTGAGGAGGAGCGATGAGTTGGATCCGAACGGTTCCCGATGATCAGTGGGTGGGCGAGCTCGAGCCGTTGTACGGCCGAGTTGTCGATCGTGACCTCGGCCGGGTCGACCACATCATGGCAGTGCACTCCATCAACCCCCGAGGGTTGGCCGCCCACGACGGCCTGTACCGGTCGGCGATGGCCGGCACCGGGACGTTGCGCAAGGTCGAGCGAGAGTTGATCGCCTACGTCGTGTCGCTCGAGAACGACTGCCACTATTGACTCACCCACCATCGGCGCGGTCTGCGCCGACTCCTGAAGAACGACCCGCTCCTCGCCCAGATCGACATCGATTGGCGAACCGCCCCGATCGGTGAGCGGCGCACTGCGATGTTGACGTATGCGTTGAAGCTGACCCGCACGCCCGGCGAGATGGTCGAAGCCGATGTCGATGCGCTCCGGGCGGTTGGTTTCAGCGATCGAGATGTTCACGACATCTGTGAGGCGACGGCGTATTACGCCTACGTCAATCGGATCGCCGATGGTCTCGGTGTCACCGTCGAGGACTGGTATCCGCCGGGTCCCCCTGATGGGCACTGGCCGGGCGATGCGACGGGTGAGCCGGAGCACGGCAACGATCGATGAGGTTCTTCACCGATGCCGATATCGGTGCCGTGCTCGGCTGGGCGGGACTGATTCAGGCGATTGAGCAGATCATGGTGGAGCCCGAAGCGACGGCCCCGGCTCGAACGTTTCACACCGTGCCCGACGGCAACGGCAACGATGCGGCGTTCCTGTTGAAGCCCGGTTGGGTTGCCGGGGAGATCATCGGCGTGAAAGCGGTCACCGTTTTCCCCGACAACGGTGAACAGGGTCTTTCGATGGTGCAGGCCGGCGTGTTGCTGTTCGACGGCATGACCGGGTCGCTGGTCGGTGCCTGCGAGGCCAACACTTTGACGACCCGGCGAACGGCCGCTGCGTCCGCCGTCGCAGCGAAACATCTCGCACGGGTCGACGCCGCCCGGCTGTTGGTGGTGGGCACTGGCGCGTTGGCGCCGATGGCGATCCAGGCGCACGCACACGTTCGTGACTTCGACACGGTGCAGGTCTGGGGCCGTAATCCCGCCAAGGCTGCGGTAGTGGTCGAGGAGGTCGCGGCGCACGGATTGGCGGTCGACGTCGTCACCGATCTCGACGCAGCGGTTGCCGACGCCGATGTGATCTCGTGTGTCACCG
>CAJWHS010000072.1 GCA_913041415.1 uncultured Acidimicrobiaceae bacterium
ACACTGCTGTGCGGTTTGCGCGTGGTGCTGGCCTCCAAGCGCAGCAATCTGATCTTTGTGCAAAAGGTTATCTTCCCCTCTTTCATACGCTGGATGCTTCGTTTAGTGAAGGTTCCCATGGTCTACGACTTTGACGATGCGATTTTCACTACGGAAATTCGTCAGCCTAACTGGCTGGCCGCGCAAAAGCAGCTGCGCAATGCGCGCGGCGTTCCGGCGATGCTGCATTTAGCTTGCATGGCGTTGGTCGAAAATGACTACACCGGGGACTTCGCGCGGCAACACTGCCCTCGCGTAGAATGTATTACAGGTCCCATTGATACGCTGCGCTATACGCCTGGCGGCTCGCCGCGACCGGATGAAGCCATTGTGTTGGGGTGGATTGGTAGCGCAAGCACGCTTTCCTACCTAGAGGGTATTCGTCCGGCTCTAGAAGACGTCGGTCGGCGCTTTAATGCCGTCCGTCTACACGTAGTCGGTGCATCGGACTTTTCACTGCAACACATGAAAGTAGAGGCAAAAGCGTGGAGTTTAGATAGCGAGGTGGAGAATTTGCGCTGCTTCGACATAGGTATCATGCCCATGCCTGACGACGTGTGGACGCGCGGCAAGGGCGGATATAAGTTGCTCCAGTATATGGCCGTTGGTTTGCCGGTTATTACCAGCCCCGTAGGCATCAATTGCGAGATTGTCGAAGACGGAGTAGAGGGTTTTTGGGCCAGTGATATGAATGATTGGATAAAACGCATAGCGGACTTAGCTGGAGAAGAGGCTCTGCGTAGGAACATGGGAACTCTGGGACGAAAAAAGATGGAAGCGCACTACGCGCTGGAGACGGCACAGGAGCGATTGGGCGGACTGTTAGGCGAGGTCGTCGGGGTGCGCGATGCCTGAACGAACGCCGGTAAACGCCTTCACCGTCGACTGGGAAGACTGGTATCAGGGGCTTGAGATCGACATGGACGATGCGCACCGCATCGATGGGTTGCGGATGATCGCCGGAACAACTCGGCGTGAGCTTCCCTGGCCCGACAACGGTCGATTCGCTCCGCACGGGGCGGTTTGGCCGCGACGACGCCTCGACGAGACGCTGATCAGGGTTGCGGAAGAAGCTGGTGCCGAAATCCGATTCGAAACCGAAGCACTCCCCCTTCTTGACGGCGAACGTGTCGTGGGCGTCGAGGCAGGCGGCGCGAAGTTCGAGGCGCCGATGACAGTGGTCGCCGCCGGTGCTCCGGGTGCAGTCGCTCGAATGCTCGGGGCTGAGCGCGATCCCAACGAGCCCTTCGGCCTTGCGATGCGCACCTATGCCGAATCATCGCGCCACGCCGACCGCCATCTCGAAGCGTGCCTCACCCTCAAAGACGAGCACGGCACGGCGGTACCCGGTTACGGCTGGATGTTCCCTGCCGGCGACGGCACCGTGAACATAGGTGTCGGAGCGCTCTCCACGATGAAGGGTTTCAAGAAGCTCAATCTCAACAAACTCCAGGAGAGTTACCGGCAACTTGTCACGCCCGAGTGGGAGCTCGGTCCTGATCTCGAAAGGCCGCGAGCGTGGCGCCTGCCGATGAGCGCGCTGAAGCGCCATGGCGACGGCTGGGTTGCGATCGGCGATGCCGCCGGCCTCGTCAACCCGATGAACGGTGAGGGGATCGACTACGGCCTTGAGTCGGGCATGCTCGCCGCCGACCTCTTCGTCGCCGACCCGTCCACGGCACCGATGATGTACGACATTGCGGTCGGTGAGCGTTTTGACGCGTTTCTTCGCACTGGTCGGCGCTTCAGCTTCCTGATCGGCCACCCCTGGATCCTCCGGAGTGGACTCCGCCTCGCGGTCGGCACGCAGTACATCGCAGACATCACGCTGCAGGTCATGGGCAACCTGGTCGACGGCCAGACCCCCGGAGCCGCCGGCCGCGTCATGCGGTTGGCCGACCGCACCCTGGCGGCTGCCGACCCGATCCTTCGCAGGACCCGAGCAGCAGCCTGAACGCAGGCGCCGCTTAGTTGTCGAAGCGGGACCGGAGTACGTCGTCCAGCTCCTCAAGGGAGCGGACGATCCGCTCGACGGAGTGCTCGATCATCAAGTTGACCACTTCATCGGCGAAGCGGCGCCGCCAGTCCGTGAAGAGTCCGATCACAGGTCGGCCAATCCCGATGGCGTAGCCGATCTCCCATGCGGTGCCGTCATCCGTGGTGATGCCGTTGAGATTGGCGACAACGAGATTGCAGCGGTCGATCGCGTCGCGGTCGTTCCGGAAGATCTCGAGCGTGTTGTCGGGCGTTTTGTCCGGGTTGTCGCGGTGCGGAAGAAAGGTCGCGAGCCCGTGCGCGACGATCCGCGCGTCGATTGTTTCGATCCACCACCGCTCCCCTTCGTCGAAGAGTGGGCCGGCGACGTAGACGAGTGGCGAAGTCATCGGGCCATTGTGCCTCGCCGCGTTCGGCCTGACGATGCGTCAGGAAGTACGCTGCTCGTATGCGCACGGATCCTTCGACCAGTGTCACCCCTGCCGAGGAAGACCTTCCTCTCATCATCTCCGTCGACGATCATGTCATGGAGCCCCGCGACCTGTGGCAACAGCAGCTTCCGCCGAGCAAGCGCGATCGTGGTCCGCGCACCGTCCAGGAGAAGGTCCGTCTGAAGTTCGAGGGCGGTCATTACGGCTTCGAACGCAACGATCCTGATGGCCATCTGTGCGACGTGTGGCTCTACGACGACCTCGTGACGCCCACCGGCTTCCTGCACGGTCCCGCCGGCGTACCTCGCGAAGAGCAGCGCAATGTTGCCGCTGTCTACGAGGACCTGCGACCGGGCACGTTCAGTCAGCGTGAGCGCTTGGAGGACATGGAGCTCAACCATGTGTCCGCTGCGATCAACTACCCCAATATCTTTCCCCGCTTCTGCGGGCAGGGGTTCCTCGAGCGTGAGGATAAGGAGTTCGCGCTCGAGTGCCTGAAGATCTACAACGACTGGATCATCGACGACTGGGGCGGTGGTGCCGGCAGAGGAAAGCTCATCCCCCTCACGCTCGTCCCTCTCTGGGATCCCGTACTCGCCGCCGAAGAAGTCCGTCGCTGTGCGTCGAAGGGCAGCTACGCCATCGCCTTCTCCGAGAATCCGTCAAAACTCGGCTGCGCCACGATGTATTCCGGCGACTGGGATGTCCTCTGGGACGCGTGCCAGGAAGCTGATGTCACGGTGTCGATGCACATCGGCTCGTCATCTTCCATGCCCACCACCTCACCCGATGCGCCGTTGGCGACCTCGATGTCGCTGTACGCCCAAAACGCCGAAGGCTCGTTCGTCGACTGGGTGTTTTCGGGGACGCTCCAGCGATTCCCCTCCATCAAGATCGCGTATGCCGAGAGTCAGGTCGGCTGGATGCCGTTCCAACTCGAACGCATGGATTCCGTTTTCAAGGAAGGCCGTGGGGGCGTCGGAGGTGCGGGCCCGCTTCCGAGTGAGATCGCAAAGGGCCGCATCTTCGGCTGTATTTTTGATGACCTCGTCGGCCTCAAGCAGCGTGAAGATGTCGGCGTCGACCAGATCCTCTTCGAGACCGACTATCCGCACTCCGACGGAACGTTCCCCCACAGCCGCAAGGTGGCACACTCGATGTTCGCTGCGGTCGGGATGAACGCAGATGAGTGCTACAAGGTGCTCCGCGGCAACGCCATCGAGGCCTACGGCCTTCAGCGCTTCGGCATCACCGAGTAAGCACCAACGCCTTCGCGCTCGGGCCATTCCCCCGACTGGCGATGATGCAACTCAGCCCGCTGGACCGAGCACCCGGTCGAGGTAGCTGTTGGTGAAGCAGCCTTCAGGGTCGGCGAGGCGGCGCGCGGACTGGAAGCGAGTCCATTCGGGATAGAGCGGGGCGAGCGTCTCCGCCGTCTCCGCGTGCATCTTTCCCCAGTGCGGTCGGCCGTCAAATTCCCGCACGATTGACCAGAGCCCACTGAAGTACTCGTCGTAGGGGGTTCCCCAGAAAACATGGGCGGCGATGTAGCCGCGGTCGGTTCCGTTGGCGGTTGACAAGGGAATGTCGTCAGCGGCCGCGCAACGAACTTCGATCGGGAAGGTCACAGGCTTGCCCAGCCTTCGGGCGAAGGCGTTGATCTCCCAGACCGCCGGCACGAGTGAGTCGAGCGGCACCGACCATTCAGTTTCGTAGAAGTGCACCCACCGCGGGGTGGTGAAGACCTTGTGGGATACGTCGACGTAGTCGCGGTTCATCTCGCTGCCGTTGAGCACCTTGGCGAACGTCGGAGCCGCTCGGGGAAGGCGTCGAGCAATGCGATTGATTGCGCCAAAGCCGATGTTTTCCGCGACGAGTTTGTCGGCCACGTATCGGCGCCGTGTGAGTGGCGCGGCCGGCTCGTCGGTCCGATTGTTGATCTTGCGACTAGCGTTCCGCCCGCCTGGCATGAAGAAGAACTCGGCGTGGTCGTTAGCCCGAATGGTGTCAGGCCAGGCTTCCAGCACCTCGTCGAGTGCGTGGCTGGACTCGACCGCGTGAATACGGAAGGAGGGAACAGCCTGCAGGGTAACACGAGTGATAACGCCGAGTGCCCCAAGTCCGACGCGGGCGCACCGAAACAGTTCCGGCTCGTGGGTGTCGTCGATGTCGACCACGTCGCCGTTGGCCGTGAGCATTCGAAAACCTCGAACCTGCGTTGCAATACCGCCGTAGGCGAGCCCTGTGCCATGCGTGCCAGTGCTCACCGCACCGGCGATCGACTGTTTGTCGATGTCGCCCATGTTGGTCAACGCCAGCCCGAGCCGGTCGAGCGCCTGGTTGAGTTTCTTCAAGGTGATGCCGGCACCGACCGTGACGAGGCCGGTCGAGTGGTCGACGTGATGCAGCTCGTCGAGGGCATGAATCGTGACGTGAAAATCGGGCGTGACGGCGATGGCCGTGAACGAGTGTCCGGCCCCCATGACCTTGACACGGCGCCCTTCGGCATCGGCTCGTGCGACGATCGCTGCAAGTTCGTCCTCGCTGCGTGGCGCGAAGCTCTCGCGGGGCTGGAAACGCTGAAGCTGCGACCAGTTCGTGACTTCTCGCCGTGCCATCACCAGTGCCTCAGGTCGACCGGGAACTCGTCGACAACCTCGGTGCCATCGACGAGCCACATCGTCTCATGCCGAGCTACTGTCGGGTCGAGGTGGGCGGGCACAAGGCGGATTCGCTGATCGAGCTCGACGGGCTGCTCGGGGTCGGGCACGAGGGTGATGTGTTCGTCGCTGCAGAACAGGACCTGCCCCTCCGGCCAGAGCGGATCGCCGTGGTCCATCCCGAGCGCTTTGAGTCCCGCATTCGCGACGACGTAACCATCGCCCTTCGACAGGATCGAACACTCGAGAAAGATCGCCTGACGGAAGGGGAGATCGAGACGCTGATACTGCGAGTCCCCGAGAAGAAAGGTGCCGGCCTGGATTTCGCTGGCCCACGTGTTGGTGTCGTAGGTACCGGTGCCCCCCGCCGAGATGATGTCGCCGCCGACCTGCGCCGCAGCATCGAGCAGCAACGTCATGGCCTTCTCGACAAGGTGGATGCGCTTGGAGCGCTCCTCCACCATCATCAGATGGCCTTCGTAGCCCATGACGCCACGGACCTCGAGTCCGGCGCTTCGGGCCCGATCGGCGAGTCGGCCTGCGTCGCCGGGCGCGATTCCGCAGCGCGGCAAACCGACGTTGACGTCGATCAGGACGTTGCGAAGCCCCGCTGCGGCGGCGCGATCGACCGCTTCATCGGAGTCAACGGCGATGGTGACGAATGCGTCGACTTCGCCAAGACGCTGAAGTTGGGCCCGATCGAGCACTTCGTTTGCGAGCAGGAGATCGTCGCCCAGGCCCGCAGCCGCCATTCCCTCGACCTCGCGAACGGTCGCGCACGTGAAAGCCCGGTGGCCGACATCCGCAAGGCGTAGTGCCAGCGCCGTCGACTTGAAGGCCTTGACGTGCGGACGCAGTCGTGAGCCCGGGAGTATCTCACCGATGGTTCGAATGTTGTGATCCAGCGCGTCGGCGTCAACCACGAGTGCGGGCACCGGGATTGTCATGGTCGCACCGTAGTGCGTGGAGGTCAGTTGGCTGCCTTGGCAAGCGACTCGACCACCTCGGCGGTGGGCAGCGCAGCGAGTGCCTGGGGCGGACACAAAACCTTTCGGTCTCGACTTCCCCCACCGACAATCACCTGCGTTCGCTCCATCACCAGAGCATCGATCCAGACCGGTAGATCGCCAGGAAGCCCAAAGGGCGTGACGCCACCTATCATCATCCCGCCGGAACGCTCCATCGTCTCCTCCGGCGAGGCAAAGGACGCCTTTCGAGTCCCGAGGCGCTTCCGAACCACACCGTTGACGTCCAAACGAGTCGAAGCAAGAACGACACAGCACGCCACAGGTCGTTGCTCGGACTTCCCGGCGACAAGAATCGCGTTGGCACTGTCGTCGAGTTCGTAGCCGTAGTGCTCGCAGAAGGCTGCTGTGTCGGCGAGGTCCGGGTCACAGTCGACGATGTCGTACGGGCAGTCGGTCGCACGAAGCGCCGCGAGAACGGGATCCATCTCGACGAGTCTGCCACTCAGATGGCGATCAACGTCGTAGCGAGCATCGCAGCGACGAACCCACTCTGCTGGAGACGGGTGAGTCGCTCGCCGAGCACGATTCGGGCGAGAATCACTGTGGCGATCGGGTACAGCGACGAGAGCACGGCGACGACCGCCAGATCCCCTTCGAGGGTGGCGTAGAGAAACAGCGCATTCGAGAACGTATCCACGAATCCGGCAAAAGCAGGAAGCCAGATATCGGCTCGAACGGGCGGGAGTGGCGACTCTCGTTTCACGATGAAGAAGAAGACCGCCATCGCGGTCACGGTCATCAAACGACCAGCGACGATCGGCCATGGCGCAGAGGCCTCGATGGTCTGATCCAGCCCGACGAACATCAGGCCGAAGCCGATCCCGGCAAGTAGGGCCTCCACGATGGACGCGAGGCTGACCGACGACTGATCGACCGGGGAGGCGCTCACCAGGCCGATAGCGAGCAATGCCACTACGACACCAACCCATGCCGTCCCAGCAAGCGACTCGTCGTCGATGAGCAGCCCCCACCCGGCAGGGACTGCGGCTGACGTGATCGCCGTAACCGGCGCGACAACCCCCATCGGGCCTCGGGCGAGGCCCCGATACAGGAGCGCGAGGCCGATGAAACCGGCGATTCCGGCCAGGGCACCCCAGACAAGATCACCGAGGAGAAACTCGTCTGCGATGACGATGGCACCGACCGTGATCAGCACGAGTCCGATGGTGTGGGAGATGGCCAGCACGCGCAGGACACTCATTCGTTTCCCAGCCAAACCACCCAGGAAATCTCCTGTCCCGAACAGCGCGGCAGTGAGGAGTGCGAGGGTGATCGCCACAGGTGCAGAATACAGAGGTCCGTCGGTGAACGGCTCTGCCTCGCAACTGCCTCAGCGGTGGCCTACCAGACCATCGGGGCGCCGCCGTTGCAGCGCCAGATCTGACCTGTGGCGAACCGGGAAGCGTCAGATGCAAGGTACAGGATCAAATTGGCCTGGTCGTCCGCCTCACCAATCATCTGCATCGGCGAGGCGCCCGTCAGCATCTCGATCTTGCCGTCAAGGGCCTCCGCATTTATGTTGCCCTCTTCGTCAGTGACCGAGACTTCGGTGAAGGCGGTCACCGTTGCGCCCGGCGCAATCGTGTTGACGCGCACTCGCTTGTGAGCGCCTTCGATCGCTGCGGTGCGACCGAGGCTGGCGACCGCCGCCTTTGTCATTGCGTATACCGCCAGGGTCGGAGCAGCGAAGTCCATACCAGACGAGGCCACATTGATGATTGAGCCACCCGTCTCCTGTGTGAGCATCTGCCCAAGCGCCGCCTGGACTCCGAAGAAGGGCCCCTTCAGGTTGATCGCAATCATGCGGTCAAGTTCTTCCTCCGTGACGTCGGTAATCATCTGGTTGTGGGGAACGCCAGCGATGTTTCCCATGACGTCGAGACGTCCGTGATCGGCTACGGCTCGGCCCACAAGCGCGTCGTTGTCAGACTTTTGGGTGATGTCGCAACGCACGCCCACGGCGTTACCACCGGCAGCGGTGATCGCGTCGGCAGTCGCAGTCACCGCTGCCTCATCGATGTCACCGAGAATCAAGGAAGCACCCACGGACGCAAACAATTCGGCCGTGGCCTTGCCGATACCGCTCCCAGCACCGGTCAGGACTGCGACCTTCCCATCGAGCCGGAACGGATTGAGAGCGTCAGTCATTCGAGATCTCCTTTTTCGAGGTGGGCAGATTGTCGCTTGCTCTCTGTTTCTCTGCAACGTGCGTTCAGGGCGCCGAGCCGCCAGACTGCGGGGCGACTAGGTGATAGGAGGATCCCATGCAGGGACTCATCTGCGAAGGGACGACCGAAGACAGCGTTCGACTGTCGGATGAGATTCGGCTGGTCGGCGATCTTTCGCCACGACAGGTACGCGTCGAGATCCATGCTGCCGGCGTCTGCGGCAGTGACATGAGCTGTATCCACGGCAAGTACTACATGCCGACGCCCCTGATTCCTGGCCACGAGGCCGCGGGCAAGGTGGTCGAGGTCGGCTCGGCCGTCACCTACTGCGAGGTTGGCGACCATGTCATCCTCTCCACGTTCGGTAACTGCGGCCACTGCTCCGACTGCGAGGTCGGTGACCCGGGTAACTGTGCGGTCGGCATGGGTGGCCTCGCGCAGCCCTACGCCGAAGGTCATCAACCGCTCTACAACTTCGCCAACATCGGCGCGTTCGTGCAGGAAACGATCGTCGCCGAGAACCAGTGCATCCCGATCCCGAAGGAAATGCCACTGAGCAGCGCTGCGCTCATCGGCTGCGGCGTGATGACTGGCACGGGCGCGGTCTTCAACCGTGCACAGGTCCAGCTCGGTGACACCTGTGTCGTGATCGGTGCCGGCGGCGTCGGTCTCAACGTCATCCAGGCCGCGAAGCTGGTTGGAGCGAGTCAGATCATCGCTATCGACCGCATTCCTCAAAAAGAGAAGCTTGCCAACGAGTTCGGCGCCACCGACTTCATCCTGGCCGAAGACGATCTCGACATGGTCAACGCCGTGAAGCAGCTGAGTGGCGGCGGGGTCCACCACGCATTCGAGGTGGTCGGCCATACCGGGCTGCTTGCGGATGCGATCAACATGACTCGGGCCGGCGGGAACGTCTGCGCCGTCGGCGTGCCCGACCTCACCGCAACCGTCACCTACAACTTCCAGTCGCTGCACCAAAACAAGAACCTGATGGGTATCCGTGCCGGAGGCGCCAAGCCGCGCAAGGACTTCCGCACGCTCACCAATCTCTACATGAACGGCCAGCTCAAACTCGACGAGATGATTTCGAACACCGCAGGCCTCGACGGGCTCATCGGTGCGTTCGACGCCATGCGAGCCGGCACCGAGGCCCGCACGGTGCTCCTCCCCCACGGCTGACAATTACGACGCTCGCATGACGTCGATCACCTGCTCGGCAAACCGGAGGACGTACTCGGGCGTCAACGGATGTCCAAAATCCATGGTGAAGTGGGTGATCTCGAGTTCCCGCAGGTGTGAGAGGTGCTCAAGGAGCGCCTCGCTTTCGGCGTCGGTCGCCGGCAGCGGACGCTCGATCGTGGTGCCAACCTCAATCGAGTGAGGGTCGCGGCCGGCCTTCTCCGCAGACTCGCGGACGATGCTGAGACGCATACGCCAGTCGTCGTCGCCGAGGAAGAAGCAGTTCCACTGATCGGCCTGACGACCGACCAGCGGCAGACCGACCTTGGGGCCGAACGCACCGATACAGATCCGGGGTACCGGGTCCGGTAGCGGCGGAGCGCTCGCGTCGGCGATCGAGTAGTGCGCACCGTGGAAGCTCGGATTGTCTTCGGTCCACATCAGACGGCAGATCTGGATGAGTTCTTCGAGCTGTGCGAAACGCACTGATGGCTTCGGGAAGTCGTAGCCATAGGCCGCATACTCGTCGGCGCGCCACCCGGCTCCGATGCCGAGCACGAAGCGGCCACCGGTCAGGGTCTGCAGCGTTGCGGCCATCTTCGCCGTGAGAGCAGGTGGTCGATAGCCCTGGCCGAGTACGTGGTGGCACAGGGTGACGTCGGGGAACTTGGCGCCCAACCAGGTCAGGGTCGTCCAGGCTTCGAGGAATGGGTCGGTGCGAGCGTCGAAGCCGTAGAAGTGGTCAGCGACCCAAAGGCTGTCGAAGTACGGAAGCGCGGTCGGGAGAATGTGCTCCTGTTGGTACAGGACGATCGCCTGGTGGTCGCTGCCGGCGTTGCCGATCACCGGCGACAGCCATCCGAACTTGAGGTCGTGGGACATGGCTCGCACGGTACGCCTTCCGGGTGTTGCTCGGGTGACTCTGGGTCAAGTGCATCGCAAGGATGCCGTCGTGATCGTTGTTCGTTCAGAGACCCACCGCCGTCACCACGGCCTTGAGCTTGATGGGGGAACGATCGTGCGCTCGAGGGAGAGCCCTGATCGTGACGAGCACGTTGACCGGGCGCTTGACGGCTACGGGGCGCATGAGACGATCGGCTCCATCGCGTTCGATACACAGCTCGTCGGTGAAGTCCATGATCCCGAGTACGTCCGCTTCCTCGCCGTGGCATGGGCGCGCTGGCAGGCCGAGGGCCATGAGGCGGCTGGCGCGATGGCGTTCGGTTGGCCAGCGCGTCGGTTCCGCGACGTACGCCCAGCCACGCTCGAAGCCGAGCTCGGCTACTACTCGTTTGCGGCGGATTGTTCGATCAGCGAGGGCACCTGGGAGGCCGTGCGCGACAGCGCTGCGATCGCCGATACGGCGGCCCAGCGGGTCCTCGATAGGACGCGGGTTGTGTTCGCCCGGTGTCGGCCACCGGGCCAACGTGCGATGAAGGACCAGTTCGGGGGGGGTACTGCTATCTCAACAACGCCGCCATCGCTGCGTAGCGGCTGCGCTCTAGGGGACATGCAGAGGTCGCAGTGCTCGACGTCGACTACCACCATGGAAACGGGGCGCAGGACATCTTCTACAAGCGCGACGACGTGCGGGTTTGCAGCATTCACGGCGATCCTTCGGAGGAATTCCCCCACTTCTTGGGCCACGCTGACGCGCACGGTGCCGGTCGGGGCGAGGGACACAACCGCAACCTGCCGCTCCCCCGAGGGACGGAAGCCGAGACGTGGTTCGGCACGCTCGACCGCGCGATCGACTGGATGAACACCTCCTCCCCCACGGCACTCATCGTTTCGCTCGGACTCGGCACCTTCGTCGACGATCCGATTTCCCACTTTCGGCTTCAGCACCCGGACTTCGACAGTGCCGGCCAGTGCCTGGCCGCAATCGAACTGCCGACAGTGCTGGTGATGGAGGGCGGTTATGCCGCCGAGGAAATCGGCCAAAACGTGGCGGCCGTGCTCTCAGGCTTCGAAACCGTTCGGAACGCTTAGTTGATGGCCTCGGCAAGGGCAGCAAGAAACTGGTCGTTTTCGGCCGGCGTGCCGATGGTGACCCGGATGCCTTCACCAGCGAAGGGGCGGGTCACAACCCCACGACGCTCAAGTTCCACATAAATCCCGTCGGTCCGGTCGCCGAGCTCCAAGTACACGAAGTTGGCCTGGGTCGGGAAGAGTTGCCAGCCGGTCGCCTCCAGTTCGGACACGACCCGCTCCCGCTCACTCATGATCACGTCGATCTTGGACTGGTACTCAGCACGATGCCGGACGGCCGCAAGGGCGGCCTCCTGCGCCACGAAGTTGACGGCGAACGGCAGCAAGGTCTTGTCGACCTCGGTGACAACTGCTGGGTCGCTCACGAGATAGCCGACGCGGAGTCCGGCGAGGCCGTAGGCCTTGGACATCGACCGGGTCACGACGACGTTCGGGAAGTCGGGAAGGAGGTCGTGGACCGGGTCGCCGAATGACGGGTCGACGAACTCCCGGTAGGCCTCGTCAATGAGGACGATCACCCGGCGAGGGATCTGCTTGAGCATCGCACGAAGGGCGTCGGTGCTCACCGCTGGACCGGTGGGATTGTTCGGCGTCGCGACGAGGACAAGCTTCGTGCGTTCGGTGACGGCGCCCGCCACGGCATCGAGATCGACCGCGCCGTCGACAAGCGGCACCGGCACAAGCTGCGCACCCATCAGCATCGTGTCGATCGGGTACACCTCGAACGATCGCCACGGCGTGACGACTTCGTCGCCCGGATCGACATAGGTCAAAAAGAGCTGCTGGATAAGGCCGACCGAGCCGCACCCCACGGTGACTTGGTCCTCACCAACGCCGTGCCATTCGGCGATTGCGGATCGCAGCTCGCTGGCGCGATGGTCGCTGTAGCGGTTCACCTCCACCGCCGCCGCAGCGATCGCATCGACGACCTGCTGAATCGGCGAATATGGGTTCTCGTTTGAAGCCAATTTGATCGCATCGGTGATGCCGTGCTCGGCCTCAGCCTGCGCGACACCTTTCCCAGGTCGATACGCGGGCAACTGTGACACGGCGGGACGGACGGCACCGGGAGACTCTGCGCTCATGATGGTCAGTATGACCCCTTAGGGCGGACTCGTACCGCGTCCGGCCCGAAGTCGCGTGCCAGACTCCAGCCCGTGGATCCGCTGACCATCGCCGCCCTGCTCTTGTT
>CAJWHS010000073.1 GCA_913041415.1 uncultured Acidimicrobiaceae bacterium
TGTCGGCGGGCGGCCCGGCTCCGCAGGTGAACTCGCTGCTGTCGCCGACTGCCCGGATCTGCCGCTCGACGACCTTTGCACTGGCGCCGATGCACTGATCGTGGCCGTTCCCCCACCAGATGTCGCCGGCGTGCTGGCCGCGATCGACGACCGGATTGCCGATGGCGCTGACGTGAAAGCGGTGCTCGTCGAAGCACCTTTCGACGTACTTCCGCAGCTTCGGGTCCCGGTCGCCCTCGGCGCCAACCTGCTTCACGCCCCCGTCGTGCGCCAGGGCCTGCGCGAGATCGCCAAGATGCGTGAGCCCCACCACCTCCAGATGCGCGTACGACAGCCGAAACCGGACTGGGGGGCTCACGGGACCCCAGCGTTCGGTGGCCCGCTGCACGACCCAGGACTCCGCCTCGCCCCGGTGCTTCTGTCGGCGGCTGCGGAGACCGCCGTCCATGTCGATGTCGTCGAGATCGAACACGGCGTGCATGCGGCGATCGAGCTCGAATCCGGGCGCAGGTGCGGGCTTGATGTCGCCTGGGTCGAAGGTTCGGCGACGATCGAGATCGAGGCGGCCGATGACGGCGGGGTGATCCTGATGGCCCTCGACCCCCTCCCTCGTCTCGAGATCGACGGTCGCTCGATACCAGCGAACGAACTCCACCCGCTGGAGGCCCTCGGCTTCGTCCCACAGATCGACCGGTTGGCGAAGACGGCGGCTGGGGCCGCTGTCTGGCCCGATGCCTCGATCGGTTCCTCGATTGTGGGGTTGTTCCCACCGCGGTGAGCTGCACTTCGCTTACCCCTCACCTACGGGCCGTGACTACGCTGACGCCGTTCGAGGAGGACAGAATGTCGGTACATGTCACGCGCCGGTTGAGCGCGTTGGTTGCAGGGTTTGTCCTTGTGGCGGCGGCATGCAGCGGAGGCGGCGGCGACACGAGCGGCGATGTCACCCTGCGTTCGGCAGGCGCGATCGCCGTCGACGCCGACGACGTCGCCACGACCACCACCACCGAAGCGGTCGCCGCTGCCGGCGGTGCGGGAGAGGCCGATGATGTTGCGGCTCCAAGCGACGACGAGACGGCCGACACCACGACGACCCTCCCTCAGGAAGAACTCGAGCCCGGCGAGGCGCTGTTCGAGGCGGTCGGCGTCTTCCAGAGCTGTCTCGATGCCGAGGGCTATCAATTCATCGGTATTCCGTTACAGGGCGACACCGACCCTGAAGCGCCCGTCAACCAGCAGCCTTACATCGATGCCTTGGTCGCCTGCGCTGCTCGCAGCCAGATCCAGGAACGTCTTGCCGAGGCCGACGCCTCCCAGGCCGATCTCACCCCTGAGGAGATCGAAAACCAAAACCGCCAGTTCATCGCGTTCCGCGACTGCATGGTCGGGCGGGGTTGGGGAATCCCTGATCCGGTACCGAACGAGCAGGGTCTGTTGTTCGGCGGGTTCGGTTCGACCACATCGTGGGTTGCTCCACCCGGTGAGAGCCTCGCGTCGTCCGACGACGTCGGCGAGTGCACCAGTGAGGCCGGCGTCTCCGCTGGGGGTAACTGATGTCTCGCAGCCAGATCATGGGAGCGTTCGTCTCGCTCGCCCTTATCGCCGGCCTCGTCATCGTGTGGCAAGTCACCGGCGAGGAGGAATCCAACGACAACCCGATCGAGATCCTCACTGATACCGTCGGCCGCCAGACACTGCGCGACGAACTCACACTCAACGGCGAGCTGCGCCGGGACGAACTTTCGACGATCAACTCGCCCTTCGACGGGCGGGTCAGCCAGGTCGGCATCGCCGACGGTGAAGAGATCGCCGCCGGTGATGTAATTCTTTCCCTCGACGGCCGGCCGGCGGTCGCCGCCAACGGCGAGTTCAGCTTCTACCGGACCCTCGACGTCGGCTCAGACGGTCCCGATGTTTTGCAGCTCGAACGAATCTTGTTCGAGGCCGGCTACGACCCCGGCAACATCGATCGGCTCTACACCGAGGCGACACGGGCGGCGCTGCGCAACTGGCAGGTCGATTACGGCTACGGCGGCGCTACACCCGAGCCAGAGGAAACGATCATCATCAGCCTCCAGCCGAGCAACGGCTACCAGGTCGGCGACAAGGACACCCAGGCGATCCTGATCGGCCCGTCCGTTCCGGGTCCGGGCAACGCACCCGCTGCTTCGGGCAGTGGTGCCGGCGTCATCCCCTTCCAGGATGATTCGATCACGGCAATCGGTGTCCAAATCACCGAAGCGACAATCACCGAGGGCGACACGCTCAGCGTTGTCCTCACCGCCAACCCCACCCCGGTGGTCGACACCCAGATCCAGCTTGCGTTCGGTGGCGACGCAACCGGTGGCGACCTCGACGACGTCGCCGACCCTGACATTGATGTCGACTATCTCGACGATCCGCTCGAGGATTCCCCGATCGTCTGGCCGCAAGGCGCGGACACGTTCACCCTCACGCTTGCGACGTTCGCCGACACCGTCGACGAGGACGACGAAACGTGGACGATCAGCATTACGCCAGAGCAGCCGATCGGTGGCGGGATCAACTACGACCCAGCGCCGCTCAACACGCTCACGGTCACCATTGAAGACGCCACGCCCGATGAGGTTCCCACATTCGAACTCACGATCGAGTCCGGCGACGATGAGATCGACGAAGGCGAGGCCGCGACGTACACCATCACCGCCGACCGCGAACTCGGTCGGGAAGTCGAAGTTCGTTACTCGCTCACCGGCACGGCCACCGAGGGCGACGACTACGACGATCAGGACACCGACCCAAGTTTCGTTTTCCCCGCCGGGGCGGATGAGATCACCGTGACGATCGCGACGGTGCAGGACACCACGATCGAACCGACTGAGTCCCTCACGATGACACTGCAGACCTCCGACGATCCGACCGACGAGTACCTGCTGGGTTCCGCGATCTCGGGCATCGTTCGCATCCAAGACGAGGACGAGCCCGAACTCACCATCGTCGGTTCCGAGGTCCGCGTCGCCGAAGGCGGCGCTGTCGCCGTCACCATTCGAGCCGATGAGGCTCCCAGCAGCGACATTTCCGTCGATTACCAGGTCGGAGGTACCGCAACGATGGGCACCGATTACTCGGTGCTCACTGGCACGGTTACCTTCCCCGCTGGAGCCCGCCAGGTCGACCTGCTCGTGCAGACACTCGACGACGATGTGATCTTCGTTCCAAGCGACATGATCATTGCCGACTGGCCAGCGCGGGTCGGCACCGTGTTCGTCGACGAGGGCGAGACCGTCCAGCTCGGCAAGGAACTGCTCACCCTCACCGAACCCGACTTTACGATCACGCTCTTCGCCAATCCCACCGACCGCTCAGAGATCGCTCTGGGCCAGGTCGTCACCGTCGAACTCGAGGCAGGTGACCAGGAGGTCGAGGGTCGCATCGTCGAACTCGACGATGCTGCGATCATCAACGACAACGGCGGCGAACGCTACGAGGGGGTCGTCGAAGTCACTGGCGAACTCGCTGCGGTCGACGGTGCAACGGTTCGCATCGAGGTGGTGCTCGATGAGCGAATCGATGCCATGGTCGTTCCCCGGGCGGCAGTCTTCCAGGACGCAACCGGCAATCCCAGTGTGCGGGTCATCGATGCCGAGACGCTCGAACAACGGGTCGTCGCGATCGAAACCGGCATTCAAGAGGGGTCGTTCACCGAGGTCCTCTCCGGTCTTGACGGCTCGGAGATCATCGTGGTCGACGTCACCGGCGGATGAGTGACACGCCGCTCCTCCGCCTCGACGAGGTCTCTCGCATCTACGGCGAAGAGGTCAAAGTCCACGCGCTTGACGGCGTGAGCCTCGATATCGAGGTTGGTGAGTTCGTGTCGATCGTCGGCCCTTCCGGTTCTGGGAAATCGACGATGCTCGGGCTGCTCGGTCTGCTCGATCTGCCGAGCCTCGGCACCCTCTCGGTCGACGGCACGTCGGTCGCCGATCTGTCCGACCACGACCGCAGCACCCTGCGCGGTGAGGTCGTCGGGTTCATCTTCCAGCAGTTCCATCTCATCCCCCACCTCGATGCCCGGCGCAACGTCGAGACAGCACTCCTCTACCGCCAAATGTCGCCGAGGGAACGCAAGCATCGAGCGATGGGTGCGCTCGAGGTCGTCGGACTTGCGCCTCGGCACGAGCACCGACCGGTCCAGATGTCGGGCGGCGAGCAGCAACGTTGTGCCATTGCCCGGGCAATCGTCACGGAGCCGAAGCTCCTGCTGGCCGATGAGCCGACGGGCGCACTCGACTCCACCAACGCCGCCAACGTGATGGAGATCTTTCGCGATCTGAACGATGGCTCTCGAGCGATCGCGATCGTCACCCACGACCCCGCCGTGGCGGCGTCGGCCGACCGACGCATCTCAATGAAGGACGGCAAGATCGTCGCTGATGATCAGCTGAGCGGCGGCGCCGCCGTCTCGGGCTTTGGCGGAACGCTGGGCGACGCATCGTGAGGAGCGTCCGAGATCTCGTCGGTGTCGCCGTTGCCGGCCTCACGGCGCGGTGGAGCCGCACCCTGCTGATCATGCTCGGGCCGGTCATCGGCGTGAGCGCAATCGTCGCTGCCGTGGGGCTCACCGAATCGGCCAAGGGCGACCTCCAGGAGACCCTCGCCGCCCTGGGCGACAACCTGATCCGCGGTGAGGCAGCCGCCTCCTTCGGCGCCGATGCACCGACCTTCACCGAGGACGTTGTCGAGCGCGTCAACCGCTTGGCCACGGTCGAGGGTTCAACAGCGACTAGGTCGGTAAGCGGCATCATCACCACCCCCTACGAGGCGGCCCGCAGCTACTACACCGCCTTCCCTACACCGGTGCTCACGGCCGACGAGCACTTTCTGGATGTCATGCAGGTCGAGCTCGTGTCGGGTCGATGGCTCAACTCATTCGACCAGGACACTGCCGCCCGAACGGCCGTGGTCGGGATCGGACTCGCCGACGAATTCGGCTTCCGCGAGGGCAACCGAACCATCAAGCTTAACGACCTCGACTACGGCGTCGTAGGCGTGGTCGAGCGCTACCCGCTCGATCCGGTCTTCGACAACGCCGTGATCATCCCGGCGTCGACCGCCGACGCTGATTTCGATGTCGGACTCGAACCCGACACGGTCTATGTCCGTTCAGACCAGGCCTTCACGCTTGAGACCGAGGCCGCTTTGCCGGTGGCTATTAACCTCGGCGGCGACATCGAGACCAGCACCACGGTGCTTTCCGACGCCCTCGAGGCCGAGGCGGCAGCCGACAGCACGCTGCAGATCATCGTCGCAGCCATGGGCCTGCTCGCCCTGATCGTCGGCGGTGTCGGTATCGCCAACGTCATGTCGATCTCGGTGATCCAGCGTTCGGCCGAGATCGGCATCCGCCGAGCGCTCGGTCACGGTCGCTCGTTGATCGCCTGGCAGTTCCTGATCGAATCGGTCGCCGTCGGCCTGCTCGGTGGGCTCACCGGAGCGCTCGTCGGCATGGGCATCGTCGTGTACGCGAGTCGTATCGCCGGGTGGGTCTTCGTCCTGTCACCCGAACTCGACCTCTTCGGCATTCAGCTGCCATCGCACTATGTCGGGGTGCCGACGCTCTATCTCATCGGGGTGGGGGCAGCCCTCCTCACGAGCGTGTTCGCCGGCCTCTACCCGAGCGTCAAAGCAGCGCAGCTCGAACCTCTCGAAACCCTCCGTCTGGGCTGATCTCCGACCGGCCAGACGTCCTGAGGCGTTTGTTCCGCAGCGCTTCTTCTCTGGATGTTGTCCTTGGGTCGAGTGTGACTGCGCGAGACTCGGCGACCATGCGCCACGAGATCGTCGCTCCGACCGACTGCACCATTGTCGAGATCCGGCCTGAGCCGGGTGATTCGGTGCCAGCCGGGGTGACGATTGCGATCGTCGAGATGATGAAGATCGAGCGGCTGGTGGAGGCGCCGGCGGATGGAGTGATCACCGAGGTTCGCGTGTCGGCAGGTGAGGTCGTGAAGGCGGGGCAGGTTTTGGCGACCCTGGAGGAGCAGTCGATTGCTGCGACCGCCGCCGCCGACGCTCCCGATGATGGCGCTGCAGGCGAGCGGGCCGATCTCGCGGAGTACCACGCCCGCCGGGCGCTGCTCGATGATGAGGCCCGGCCGGAGGCGATTGCGAAGGTCCACGCCCGCGGGCGTCGAACCGCCCGTGAGAACCTGGCGGATCTGGTCGACCCGGGCAGCTTTCAGGAGTACGGCAGTTTCATGTACGCCGCCCAGAAGGGCCGTCGAGATGTCGACGACCTGATCCGCAACACGCCGGGTGACGGCATCGTTGGCGGTTTGGGCACGGTCAACGCCGAGCACTTTGGCGAGGAGGCGTCGCTGGTCGGCGTGATGTCGTACGACTACACCGTCCTTGCGGGCACGCAGGGGTTCCGAGGCCACGAGAAAAAGGACCGTCTACTGCCGGTCGTCGATCAGTTGCAGGTGCCGTTGGTGTTGTTCGCCGAGGGCGGCGGCGGCCGTCCGGGCGACACCGACACGCCGTTCCTGGCCGGGCTCCAGTTGCATTCGTTCGCATGGATGGGGCACCTGAGCGGGTCGGTGCCATCCGTTGCGATCGTCAGCGGACGCTGTTTCGCGGGCAATGCTGCGTTGGCTGGCGTCTGCGACGTGATCATCGCGACCCCTGATGCCAACCTTGGCATGGCGGGTCCGGCGATGATCGAAGGCGGGGGGCTCGGGCATTACCGGCCAGAGGACATCGGGCCCGTTGACGTCCAGACGACCAACGGGGTGATCGACCTTCTCGCCGACGACGAGACGCATGCGGTGGCGCTCACCAAGCACTACCTCGGGTTTTTTCAGGGGAGCCGTGCGGACTGGGAGGCCCACGACCAAGCCGCGATGCGCGACATCGTGCCCGAGAACCGAAAGCGGATCTACGAGGTCCGCGACGCGATCACGACACTGGCCGACATCGACTCGACACTTGAACTGCGACCAAGTTTCGGCAAGGCGATCGTGACGACCCTCGCCCGCATCGAAGGGCGACCGGTCGGGATCATCGCCAACGATCCCGGACATCTCGGCGGGGCGATCGACGCCGACAGCGCCGATAAGGGCGCTCGGTTCATGCAGCTGTGCGACGCCCACGGCCTGCCGGTGATCTCGCTGTGCGACACACCGGGCTTCATGGTCGGTCCCGAGGCCGAACAGACAGCACAGGTCCGGCACTTCGGACGCATGTTCGTCGTCGGTGCGAGCCTGACGGTTCCGTTCGTCACCGTGATCCTGCGCAAGGCGGTCGGTCTCGGCGCGATGGCGATGTCGGCCGGCTCGATGCACTCGACACTGCTCTCGGTGGCGTGGCCGACGGGCGAGGTCAGCGGTATGGGCATCGAGGGTGCGGTGAAGCATGGCGCTCGACGAGAACTGGACGCGATCGACGACTCCGACGCTCGTGAGACCCGCTATGACGAACTCGTCGCGCGGATGTACGACGCATCGAAAGCGCTCAACGCCGCGGCTCACGGGGAGATCGACGATGTGATCGATCCTGCCGACACCCGTCGTCGGGTGGCGCAGGTGCTTCGGCGTCCGTCACGAGCGCTGAGGTCGGGTCGACCGATGGTCGACCCGTGGTGAGGGCTATGCCGTCGCCGATCGGAACGCCTCGACATAGCGGCTGAGTTCATCGAGCGCCTGCTCGTCCGTGGCGCCCAGGCGGACATTCCCCCGAAAGTCAGTCACGCCGGCCGCCGTAAGCGCCGGCACAGCTGCCATCGTGGCTTCGAGATCGACCGCACCGGCGTCGTCGACGACGCTGGGCAGGTTTCCGACGACACCCAGGCCGCCGGGATCACGCCCCTCCGCTTCCACCGCGGCCCGCATCCGGGTAATGCCTGCGGTGATGTCGGCGGCGTCGTCACCCCACGGGATCCAGCCGGCACCGAAACGGGCCAGACGCCGCATGGCACGCGGCTGGGTCGTGCCACTAACCCAGATCGGCACGGCACCTCCGCCCGGCTTGGGCTCCTGCCAGATGTGGTCGAACTGAAGTCGGTCGTCGACGAACTCGACATCGTTGCCCGACCAGAGTGTCTGGCAGACGGCCAGGGTGTGATCGAGTTGGCGACCTCGCTCGGCGAACGAAAGCCCAGCAGCAAGATATTCGTGTCGCTGCCAGCCGACACCAACACCGAGGTCGAGCCGGCCGCTGGACAACACGTCGATCGTGGATGTCGTCTTCGCCAACACGACCGGGCGCCGAAGCGCGGCGAGCAAGATGTTGGTGGTGAAGCGCACCCGTTCGGTCACGGCGGTGAGGTGAGCGATGACGGTCAACGGTTCGAGCCAGCGACCATCAGGACCGGTCGGCTGTCGCCCACCGGCGATCCCGCCCTGGCTCGGGTCAGCGTAGGCGTCGAGGTCAGGCCCGAACGCGACATGATCGGACACCGCGAGCCGGTCGATACCGGCCTGATCGGCGAGTCGGGCCCGTTCAGCCAGGTGCTCCCACCCGCCGGGATCGGCGGCACTGAAGGTGACGAGAGTCAGCGAGAGCTGTGGGGCCATGCCAGAGCGTGGCGCCCCGGCCGGGGTCGACGCAAGAACGATCAGCTCAGGAGCGACGACGACCGCCACGCCGACGACGCCCGTCGCCGGTATCGGCTGGTGCGCTCACCGGCTCGAACTCGACGTCGGGCACCGGAATGGTGCCGTCGAGCACCGCACGCATGCAGGCCAAGTGGGCTGGTTCGTTGCCGCAACAGCCCCCGATGATCGACACCCCGGCGGTGCGGACGCGATGAGCGTGAGCACCGGCGACCTCGGGCGAGCCGGAGTAGGCGAGCTCGGCACCTCGCCATTGCGGGATGCCCGCGTTGGCCTTGGCGATCACCGGAATGTCGCCCGCGACCGCGACCATCTGGACGAGTGCTGCCTCGGTGTCGGGCAGATTGTTGCCGCAGTTCGCCCCCATGGCGGCGACACCCAGCTCGCGGAGCCGGATACCAGCGGTCGTGCCGTCGACACCCATCATCGTGCGACCGGCCGTGTCGAAACTCAAGGTCACAGCGATGGGGAGGTCCGACACAGAACGGCAGCCTTCGATCGTTGCTTCGACCTCCTCCATCGAGGACATCGTCTCGATCCAGAGCAGATCGGCGCCTCCCTCGGCAAGGCCTGTCGCCTGCTCGGCAAAGACATCAGCAGCGTCGGCCGAGTCGAGCGAACCAAGCGGCGCGAAGAGTTCGCCGGTCGGACCCATCGAGCCGGCGACGAGAACCCGCCGCTCAAGCTGGTCGACGACGTGACGGGCGTGACGCGCAGCCTCGCGATTGATCTCGACGACACGGTCGTCGAGTTTGTGCAGCTTGAGACGGAGGCGCGAGCCCCCGAACGTGTTAGTCAGAACGATGTCGGAGCCGGCGTTGACGTAGGACTCGTGGACTCCGTGCACTGTCTCGGGATGATCGAGGTTGAGGCGCTCGGGCGCGTCGCCGGCCTCGAGGCCGGCGGCCATCAGCTGGGTGCCGGTGGCGCCGTCGACCAAGAGTACGCCGCGTTCTGCGAGCAACTCGGTGAGCACGGTGGGAGCCGTCATCGCTCCGAACTGTACGGTTTGCCCCGTGGCTAACCACGCACGGGGGTGATCAGCGATCGCGCAGCTCTCGGCGCAGGATCTTGCCCGAGGCGCTCTTCGGGATGAGGTCGATGACCTCCATCAAACGGATCTGCTTGTAGCTCACGAGGTGCTCCCCCACGAACGCCTGCAATTCCTCGAGGGTGAGGTCGGCGCCCGGCGCCAGCTGCACGAACGCCTTGGGCAACTCACCGGCCGCATCGTCGGGCACGCCGATCACGGCAACGTCGAGCACCTTCGGATGCGTGGCGATGAGGCCCTCGAGCTCCGCCGGTGGCACCTGGAAACCGTTGTACTTGATGAGTTCCTTGATGCGATCAACGATCGAGAAGTAACCGTCCTCGTCGACGATTGCGACGTCGCCGGTGTGGAGCCAGCCCTCGGCATCGATGGTCTCGGCAGTGGCCTCAGGGTTGTTGAGGTAACCCTTCATCACCATCGGGCCACGGACCCAGAGCTCGCCTCGTTCCCCGACCGGCTGATCCTCGCCCGTTTCGGGGTCGACGATGCGGCTCTCGACATTGCTGACCGCAACACCGCTGGTGCCGGGCTTGTTGCGGCCCTCAGGCGTGCAGTGGGTCACTGGGCTGAGCTCGGTCATGCCGAAGCCCTGGACAACTTCACAGTTGATGCGCTCGGCGCACTCGTTCTGCAACTCGACGGTGAGCGGCGCGGCACCGGAGAAAACCTGCTTGACCGACGAGAGGTCGTACTGATCGACGATCGGCGCCTTTGCGAGTCCGAGCACCATCGGCGGAACGGCAAAGAAGCGGGTGACCTTGTGCTCGGCCACGAGTTCGAGGGCCTGCTCCATGTCGAAACGGGCCATGGTGAGCACGGTGACACCGTTGGTGAGCATGCCGTTCATCAGAACCTGCATGCCGTAGATGTGGAAGAACGGCAGAGCGGAGAGGCCGACCTCGTTGTCGGTGTAGACGAGCACGTGCTCCATCTGCGCAATGTTCGCCACCAGGTTGTAGTGGGTGAGCATCACGCCTTTGGGAAGGCCCGTCGTGCCCGACGAGTACGGCAACACCATCACGTGATCGCGCACGTCGACCTCGACCTGCGGGATCGGGTCCCCCATGAGCGAAGCGAGAGGAAGTGAACCCTCGGCGGCATCGATCGTCACGACCTCGGTGACGTCGGTGCCCTCGACCGCTTCCTGCGCGACCTCGAGGAACATCCCGATGGTGATGAGCATGGTCGCCCCGGCGTCCTGGAGCTGGTGGCGGACCTCAGCGGCGCCGTAGGTCGGGTTGATCGTCGTGAGCGTGGCGCCGGCAGTCGCGACCCCGTGGAAGACGACCGGGAACTGGGGCAGGTTCGGCGCCATCAAGGCGATGCAGGTGCCCGGGCCCATGCCGCGGGCGGCGAGTCCACCGGCGAGGCTGCGAGAGGCCTGCTCGAGCTCGGCGAACGTGTACTGGTTCCCCGCCCCATCGGAAATCGCGATGCGATCCGGGTGGGCCGACGCCTTGTGGAAGACGTAATCGGTGATCGACATCTCGGGGATGTCGACATCGGGCAGGCTGCTGGTGTGGATGAGGCTCACGCTGATCTCCGGTGGGCGGATAGGCGCTCCGATCGTAGCCTCACGCCCAAGCCCGAGCGACGCCTGACGGCAGGAGATACGGCGGTGTGCTCCGCTGCTGACGAGCGATCGGGCGAGAGGTACGGTTTCCCATGGCCTCGGTCACAAAACGCCTCCGTCGCTTCTTCCGTGAAGTCCGCGCCGAGCTGCGCGGCCGAAGAGCCGGTCGTGCTGGCCTCGAGGGCAACAAGGGCTACCGGCCCGTGCGGCACATCGTCGGCCCGACCGGAAACATGTTCTCCAACGGCTGGAAACAGATGGAGGAAGGCGCCGACGCGTACCAGCGATCGTTCGAACCTCGGATCCCGCCGAGTATCCACATCTCGCATCGCGACGCGACACGCCACAACATCCCGGTGCCGATGCAGGAGCGCATGATCGAGGACTGGCAGAACCCGGTTCCGTACCCCGACCCCTACGAGGGGCTCGACCTCACGTCAGGTCAACGATCAACGACTCGAGACCGCGAAGGTTGATCCGGCCGTTCCAGACCGGCTCGCCGACGATGTCGACCTGACCGAACCGCTGCACGAACGACCCGATCGCCACCTCGGCTTCGAGCTTCGCAAGCGATGCACCGAGGCAGTAGTGCACACCGGACCCGAACGAGACGTGCTGTCCGGCATTCTCTCGGTGGAGATCGAGGGTCTCGGCGGTGTCGCCCCAGAACTCGGGGTCGTGGTTCGCAGCTGCGAGCGAGGTGAGCACGAACGTGCCCTTCGGAATCTGCTTGCCTCGCAGGGCAAGGTCCGCCGTTGCGACTCGGCGGCTGATCTGAACCGGCGACACCCACCGAAGGAGTTCGTCGATCGCAGACGCCGGCATCCCCTCGTCTCGAATGATTGCGAGCTGCTCGGGGTGTTTGAGTAACTCGTGGAGGCCGGTGCCGATGAGGTTGACCGTGGTTTCGTGCCCGGCGACGAAGAGGAGTTCGACCTGGTCTCGCAGTTCCTTCTTCGACATGCGGTCGCCACCGTCCTTGGCGTCGATCATGGCGGTGAGGAGATCGTCGGCGGGGTTCTCCGTCTTCCACTCGATGACCTCATCGATGAGGGCGTTCATCTTTTCGGCCGAGCTGCGGGCGGCGATGATCTCTTCGTCGGTCAGCACCGGGTCGAGGGTCTTGACCAGGTCGCCGGACCAGACCTTGATCGATTCCTTGTCGGACTCCGGCATGCCCAGCATCTCG
>CAJWHS010000074.1 GCA_913041415.1 uncultured Acidimicrobiaceae bacterium
CGACCCCCTGCTCCCAAAGCAGGTGCGCTACCGAGCTGCGCCACGTCCCGTGTGGGGGCTGAGGGTACCGGGAATGCGCTCGTGCGAAGGCGAAAACTGTGATCTGACGCTCGCCTACGCCACACTTGCTCCATGGCCGACATTCGCAGCGTCACGATTGAGGACGTCGCCGTCGCAGCGAGCGTCTCGGTGGCGACCGTCAGTCGCGCGCTGCGCGGCCTCGACAATGTTGCGCACAGCACTCGCCAGAAGGTCGAGTTGGCCGCTGCCGAGCTCGGTTACGTCGCCAATCCGGCAGC
This sequence comes from uncultured Acidimicrobiaceae bacterium, assembly GCA_913041415.1. GTDB lineage: Bacteria > Actinomycetota > Acidimicrobiia > Acidimicrobiales > Aldehydirespiratoraceae > UBA11606. Next base: position 300 of record CAJWHS010000074.1, read on the forward strand.
GGCGAAGCTGGCGGCGGGCAGCTCGAAGACGATCGTGGTCGCCGTGTCCAATATCGCCGGCTGGTTCTCAGCCCAGGTCGTCGGCGGGGTCGAGGCAGTGCTGTCAGAGGCCGGCTACGACACGCAGGTGATGGGTGTCGCTGGTCCCGAAGCACGACGCCACTTCGTCGCATCCGCGCTCCAGATGCACCGGCGGGTCGACGGGCTTGTCATGGTCGACATTCGTCTCGAACCTGATGAGGTCGACGCGCTGCGGGACACCGACATCCGCACTGTCACCATCGGCAACAGCTATCCCGGCCTGTCGTCGGTGCGCCCCGATGACATCTCGGCCGCTCGTCTCGCCGTCGACCACCTGCTGCAGCTCGGCCACCGACGGATCGGCCTCATCGAGGGCATGCCCGACGATCCCATGCGAACCGAGGTCTCGTGGCGCCGCCGTGAGGGGTACGAGCAGGCGCTTACCCGAGCGGGGATCGTCGTCGATCCCGACCTGCTCCACACCGGCAACTTCTCGATCGAGGGAGGGCAGGACGCCATGGCCCGCCTGCTGGCCTTGTCCAAGCCGCCCACCGCAGTGTTTGCGATCTCCGACGAGATGGCGATGGGAGCCAGGGGAGTGGCTGTCGAACAGGGCCTTCGGATTCCCGAGGACATGTCGGTGGTCGGTTTCGATGATCATCCACTCGCCCAGACGGTTGCGCTCACCACGATCCGGCAGGACCCGACAGCGAGTGGCGCCCATGCTGCGCGCTGGATTGTCGAGGATCTTCGCAACGACGCGTGCAACCTTCACACCCACGAGGTCGATGTCGAGCTGGTGGTGCGGCGCACCACGGCGCCACCCTGCTGATCACCGGGTGGTTCGGTCTCAGCGAAGGAACTCGCTGAGCTCGACCGGACGCCCTTCGTCAATCGAGCGGTGCGCAGCTGCGCCGATCGCAACCGAGAGCAGACCGTCGAAGAGGCTCACCTCGGCGGGAGCAACGCCGATCACGGCGTCGCGGAACTTCTGGTGCTCGACCCAGCTCGAACCCGAGTGGTGGCCCTCGTAGGGGATTTCGTCGTTCGTGACCGGGTGAACGTTGACGCCGCCGATCCAGTGTTCGCTGCGGCGGCCGATGCGCACGATGTCTTCGGGAATGAGTGCCTCGACCTTGCCTAGCGGACCGACCACGCTGAGTTCCTCTTGGTTGTGGGTCGCTTCGGCGAACATGCAGAGATCGAGGAGGCCGCGAGCGCCGTCGTCGAAGTCGACGATGACGAAGGCATTGTCGAGAATGTCGGGGACTCGGCCGTCGTAGACCTCGTCGAGGTGGTTGACGTCCTGCGCACCGGAGGCCATTACGCGCGCCGGGCGGCCCGGCATGATCTGCACCATCAGGTCGAAGAAGTGACAGCACTTCTCGACGAGCGTTCCACCCGTGTTCTCGGAAAAGCGATTCCAGTCTCCGATCTTCTCGAGGAAGGGAAAGCGGTGCTCGCGGATCGAGATCATCTTCGGGACGCCGACGGCACCCGCCGCAACCTCGTCGATCAGGCGGGCGATTGGCGGCATGTACCGGTACTCGAGGCCGACCCAGGTGATCGCGTTCCGTCCCTCGGCGAGCTTGAGGATCGTGTAGCAGTCGTCGACGGTGGTGCAGAGTGGCTTCTCGACCAGCACATGGAGATCGGTCGCTAGGAGGTCACGCAGCACGTCGACGTGCGTGAAATTCGGTGAAGCGACGACCACGGCGTCGCAGACGTTGTCGGCGATCAGCGCTTCGTGGTTCGTGTAGTGCAGCGCATTAGGAACGAGCGCCCCCGCGAACTCTCGGCTTCCGGGGTCGGGGTCGGCGATCGCCGTGACTTCGGCACCCTCGGTGTGCGAGAGATTCTCGATGTGCTCCACACCCATCATGCCGCTGCCGATGATGCCGTATCTGAGCGTGGTCACTGTGCCCCCGAAATGACGGAACCCACGGAATGTAAGCGTTTACACCCGCCGAGTAGTCTACGCCCATGACCCACTCTCTGGTCCAGATCGGGCCACGTTCTCTTCCCGCCGGACTCGACCCGATCGGCCCCCTCGGTTTCGGGACGTGGCGGTTCACCAACGATGATCTCGGTGCTGCCCACGAACTTGTCGAGACCGCGCTCGACGTTGGCATGAATCTGATCGACACGGCCGACGTGTACGGCCTCGACTACGACGGCTCCGGCTTCGGCGGCAACGAAGAAATGCTCGGCAAGGTGCTCGCTCAGGCGCCCGGCCTGCGCGACCGCATGGTGCTCGCCACCAAGGGCGGGATCATGCCGCCGATCCCGTACGACTCGAGCGATGCCTACCTCCGCTCGGCGGTCGAGGCCAGCCTCGGGCGGCTCGGTGTCGACGTGATCGACCTCTACCAAATCCATCGACCCGACATGTTCGCCCATCCCGCCCAGGTCGCCGAGACGCTTTCGTCGCTAGTCGGCGAGGGCAAGATCCGGGCGATTGGCGTCTCCAACCACACGCCGGCTCAGCACGACGCGCTGATCGCCCATCTCGGCGACCTCCCCCTCGCAACCAGCCAACCCGAGTACTCGCCGGCCTTCCTCGGCCCGCTTCGCGATGGCACCTTCGATCTCTGCATGCGCGATGGCATCGTGCCGCTCGCCTGGAGTCCGCTTGGTGGCGGTCGTCTCATGTCGGGCGAGAACGTTCCCGCTGCGCTGATCGCCACGCTCGACGAACTCGCCGAACGCGAGGGCGTTGACCGAGCAGCGATCTGCTACGCCTTCGTGCTCGCTCACCCGTCGGCACCGGTCGCCCTGCTTGGCACCCAGAACCCCGACCGACTGCGTGCCGCAGTCGCCACACTCGGTGTCGCGCTCAACCGCAACGACGTCTACCGCATCGTCCAGGACAGCGAAGGCGTGCCGCTCCCGTGAGTGCCCCCGCGGAAATCAGTTGGTTCGGTGCCCTGTGCGACGACGACTACGAGTTCCTTGGCGTCCCAAACCCCGAGCTGCAGAGCTCATGGAACCATTGCCGCGACATCGTCCAAACTGCCGACCGCAACGGCTTCGACAACATCCTTCTGCCATCGGGCTACCAGCTCGGTATCGACTCGACCGCGTTTGCCTCGGCGATCGCCACTCACACCGAGCAGATCAACCTGCTGCTCGCCGTACGGATCGGCGAGATGTGGCTCCCGCAGTTGGCTCGCCAGCTCGCCACCATCGACCAGATGGCCGAGGGGCGTCTGACGATCAACATCATCAGCTCTGATATGCCGGGACAGTCGCTTGACTCCGAGCCTCGCTACCGCCGAACCGTCGAGTTCATGCACGGCCTGCGATCGCTGCTTAACGGTGAGCGTGTCGAGATCGATGGCGAGTTCGTCCAGTTTGACCTTGACCCACCTCGAATCGCCACCGTCAACCCGGGTTGCCCGCCGATGTATTTCGGTGGCTTCTCCGAGGCCGCCAAGCAGTGCGCTGCCGAAGCCGCCGACGTGTTCCTCACCTGGCCCGACACGGTCGCCTCGGTGGGTGAAACCGTCGCCGACATGCGCCGCCGCGCCGATACGTTCGGGCGCGAACTGACCTACGGCCTACGCGCCCACATGATCGTTCGCGAGACCGAAGCTGAAGCGCGAGCCGCCGCCTACCGACTCCTGTCGAAGCTCGACATCGACACCGGTGAGCAGATCAGGAACAAGTCGCTCGACACCCAGTCGGCTGGTGTGTCACGTCAGACCGAGCTGCGCGACGGTTCTGACGACGACGGCTACGTCGAGGCCAATCTCTGGACCGGTGTCGGCCGGGCCCGTTCCGGCGCTGGCGCAGCGATCGTCGGCGAGCCCGATCAGGTCGTTGCCAAGCTGAAGGCGTACCAAGAGGTCGGCGTCGAGGCGTTCATCCTTTCGGGCTACACCCATATCGCCGAGTGTGATCTTGTGGCCGAGCACGTGCTGCCCAATATCGAGCACTCGGCGCTTCGTCCTCGCTGGAATTGAGCCGAACGGTTCATGGATCGCTCCGGCTGAACCTGTCGGTCGATCAGCGAGCCCGAGGAAGGCCGAGGAAGCCTTCGGCAACCATGTTGCGGTTGATCTCGCTGGTTCCGCCGTAGATGGCGGTGACGGGGGAGTGTCGCAGCGCCTCCTCGATCAGTCCGCCATGGTGGGCCTCGGGCGACTCGAGCGTCAACAGGCCTTCGGCACCCATCATGTCGTGTATCTCGCGGCAGTGGCGCTTGAACGTCTCGCTTGCGAACAGCTTGGTCATCGATCCCTCGACACCGAACATCGCACCCTCGTTGGCAAGGTCGGCGCAGTGGTAGGCGAAGCCGCGGCACACCTCGACGTCGATCTGCGCTCGGATCAGGCGCTCGCGCACGGCTAGGTCGTCGATGGGCCGGGTGCCGTCGGCACGCTCATGGTTGGTCGCCCAGTCGATGCCTGCGTCGATCACCGGCGGTGACATGAACTGGCCACCTGCGACGCCGCGCTCGTACTTGAGCGCGGTCTTCATCACGGCCCAGCCGCCGTTGACCTCACCAACCCGCCAGTCGTCCGACAAGCGGACGTCGTCGTAGAAGGTCGCGTTCGATCGCTCGGTTGCCATCGTTGGTACGGGCTGAATCTCGATGCCCGGGGTGTCGAAGGGCACGAGAAAGAAGGTGAGGCCCTTGTGCTTCGGGACGTCGGGATCGGTGCGGGTCAACAGGATCACGTAGTCGGCGATGTGGGCCATCGTGGTCCACATCTTCGCTCCGTTGATCGCCCACTCGTCGCCGTCCTTGACCGCCTTGGTCGCTGCTGCTGCGACGTCGGAGCCGGACTCCGGTTCGGTGTAGCCGAACGAGGTGAGCGCCTCTCCGTTGAGCAGAGCGGGCACGACCGTCTCCTTGAGATGGTCGCTGCCGTGCTCCATCAGTATCGCTGCGGTGATGACCGTGACGCCCATCGCGTCGATCGGCGCCCGGGCGAGCTGCATTTCCTCGTTGAGCACGATCGACTCGAGCGCGGTGCGACCACCACCACCGAGTTCTTTTGGAACGGGGCCGGCGAGCCAGCCCTCGGCCGCCAGCGCAGCATGCAGCTCGGGAACGTGCATGGTGCCGTCGTGGGTGACATCGAGCATCGATTCGTCGAAGTTGTCGGCGAGGAACGCCTTCACTTCGGTACGGAAGGCCTCAACCTCGGGCGGGAAACTGAAGTCCATCAGGCAGCTCCCATCACGGGTCCGAATTCGGCGTCGGCGAGGCGGGCGTACTCGGCCGCCGGATCGCCGAGCTGGAGGATCCACGCAGTGGCATGACGATGGTAGAGCTGGACGTCGTACTCCTCGGAGAAGCCGTATCCGCCGTGGTACTGCACGGAACGATCGGCGGCGAAGCGGGCCGATTCGGCGGCGAACAGCAGTGCCATGCCGGCAAGGCGGGAGGCGCCAGGCTGTTCGGTTTCGAGGGCCCAGACTGCCCGCTGAGCGAGGAGATGAGCCCCCTCGACCGACGTGGCTGCATCGGCAAAGCCGTGCTGGAGGGCCTGGAATGTGCCAATCAGCACCCCGAACTGGATGCGCTCCTTGGTGTAGGCGACGCCGATTTCGATCGCCCGCTTGGCGAGACCGACGTAGGCCACCGCCGTGAGGGCTCGCCATTCGTCGACGGTGCGGTTCCACCCGTCGGTGTCGAGTTCGATCGCAGTTGCGTCGCTGATGACGCGATGGGCGAGGGGCAGGTCGGCCGTATTTGGCAGCTTGATGCCGGGGGCATTGCCCCGACTGCTCGACGTGACGCCGTCGCAGTGATGCAGTAGCACGTCGGCAACTGCACCAGCTGGAACGAGGCGGGCGGTGTCGCCGGTCGGCGGGCGGAGAGCGAGGGTAGCGAGGGTCGACCCCTCCGCGAGTTCGGCGACGAGGTCGTCATGGCCGCCAGCCCGAGCAAGGGCACGTGCGGTCACGGCATGCTCAATCAGCGGAACGGGGGCGAGGTGCGCTCCGGCGACGTCGGCGACGACGGCGAGGTCCGTGAGTGCCGCGCCTGCACCGCCGAGCGATTCCGGCAGAGCCATGCCGGGGGCGCCCATTGCGGCGAGGGAAGACCAGAGGGCCGGATCAAAGCCCGTGCCCTCGGCCGCCGCCCGCACCGTGGTGGTGGGGCACTCATTGGCGAAGAAATCGAAGAAGGCGTCGCGAACGGCGACCTCGTCTTCGGAGTAGCGGGTGCGCATGAGGCCAATCATCGCCGGTTCGTGGATGCAGGAAGAAACTCTGAGCAAATAAATTGATAGGTGTCGATACGAAAGATGCGCTCGCACAAGATCAACGAGACCCATGCGCCTGCAACTCCCCCTCGACGTCAGCGACATTGACGAAGCCGTCGACTTCTACTCGTAGCTCTTCGGTGCCGAACCCGCCAAGCGCAAGCCGGGCTACGCGAACTTCGCCATCGAAAACCCACCGCTGAAACTCGTGCTGTTCGAGAACCCCGACAACACAGGTGGCCCAACCACCTTGGTGCCGAGACCGAGACATCGCAGCAGGTCGAGGCTGCCGAAGCCCGCATGGATACATCCGGTCTCGACACCACCGGCGTCAACGACAACGTTTGTTGTTACGCCGGCAAGATCGAGACGTGGGTGGTCAGTCCCGACGGCGCTCGTTGGGACTGGTACGTGAAGAACTCCGACGAGGCGGACTTCGGCACCGACGAGATCGCCGAATTCAAGAGCGGGAAGACCACGGCCGAGTTCGCCCTCGGTGACGGCGGGGCATGTTGCAGCTGACCGAAACTCGGTATCAGCGAGGAATGTCCTTCCAGGGCTGGTTCTTGTCGTAGCCCGGTTCGCGAGGCAGACCGAGCGCCCGCTCGCCGACGTTGTTGCGGAGCACCTCGTTGGTGCCGCCGCCGATGGAGACCGCGAAACGCATCATCAGCTCTACCTGGCTCCACGTCGTCTCCGGGCTTTCGCCCGCAATGCCGCCCGCTCCCGTGATCTGCATCGCCATGTTCCCGGAGCGGACTCGGTTGTCAGCAGTCATCAACTTGATAAGCCCGGGGTCCATGGGCGGCATCTCACCACGACGAACAGCCTGCTGGATCTGCTCCCCCATCCAGGCGACCACACGCTCCCGAGTAATGAGGTCGGCGAGCTCTTGGCGCACGTTGGCGTCGTCGGTGAGCCCTGCCGCCTCGGCGAGCGTCCGCAGGTTCGTACTGGAGAGCGTCTTGGCGCTGCCGCCGATGAAGGCGGCCTCGTTGGCCAACACGGTACGAGCGACGCTCCAGCCTTCGTTGATTTCGCCGATCACGTTCGCTACGGGAATACGGACCTCGTCGAGAAACACCTCGTTGAAGTGAGCGGAGCCATTGATCTGCACCAGAGGCCGGACGTCGATGCCCGGCGTCGACATGTCGACCAGCACGAACGTGATGCCGCGATGCTTTGGCGCGTCGGGGTCGGTGCGTACGAGCAGGAATCCCCAGTCGCACAACTGCGCGGCGCTGTTCCACACCTTTTGACCGGTCACGACGAACTCTTCACCGTCACGAATGGCGCGAGTGCCCAGTGAGGCGAGATCGGAGCCGGAACCTGGCTCGCTAAACAGCTGGCAGAACGTCAGCTCGGCCGAGAGCAGCTTCGGAAGGTACTCGAGCTTTTGATCCTCGGAGGCGTGACGGAGCAGCGCCGGCGCCAGCATCGCGGTGGTGGCACCGGGAAAGCCGGTGTTCTCCTCGTAGTCACGGCTGATCTCGCGCTCGATCCGCGTCATCCAGCCGGCACCCCCACCCCCACCGTACGCAGCCGGATAGGCGATCCCCATCAGGCCGGCCGCCGCGAGTTCCCCCTGCCAGCGGCGGTTCAGCTCGAAGTGATGACGCTCGGTATCGTGGTCGGTGTGGACGTTGACCGCCCACGGGTCGGTCTCGGCACGTGATGTGGCGTTTTCGTCGTACCAGCTCCGCACGCGAGCACGGAAGTCGTCTGGGGACTCAGCAGCGTCATCCATGGCGGCGGACTCTACCGTCACGGTCTCGTTCAGGCCGATTCGGTCAACCAACGCATGATCACACGAGTCGGGTTCGGCGAGGCGGTAGTTCGGGGTTGGATCTTGGGCCGACCGTTGCCGATGGGCCACACTGTGGCCATGACCGAGGCCTACATCGTCGACGCTGTCCGCACCCCCACCGGAAAGCGAGGTGGCGGACTCGCGCTCGTCCACCCGGCTGACCTCGGTGCCGCCAGCATCACGGCCCTGCTCGAACGTACGGGTGTCGACCCCGACGCCGTCGAAGACGTCATTTTCGGCAACGTCGACTCGGTCGGCGGTCAGGCCGGCGATATCGCTCGAACCTGTTGGTTGGCGGCAGGCCTGCCGCAGCACGTTCCCGGCACAACCATCGACCGCCAGTGTGGGTCTGGGCAGCAGGCGGTGTCGTTCGCCGCCATGGCTGTCATGGCCGGCGTGCACGACCTTGTCGTCGCCGGTGGTGTGCAGCAGATGTCACAGATCCCGATCTCTTCTGCCATGACCCTCGCCGCCGATCTCGGTTTCGAAGATCCGTTCAGCGGTTCGGAAGGATGGGTCGACCGTTACGGGACCCAGGAAGTCTCCCAGTTCCGAGGCGCTGAAATGATTGCGGAGAAGTGGGACATCAGCCGCGACCGGATGGAGGCGTTCGCCTTTGCGAGCCACGAACGAGCCATCCAGGCCGTCGACGAGGGCCGCTTCGACAACGAGATCGTCCCCGTGGGCGACTGTACGATGGATGAGGGACCTCGCCGTGGCGGCTCCATTGAGAAGATGCAGCAACTCTCAACGCTCGTCGAAGGCGGGCGTATCACTGCTGCCGTCGCAAGCCAGATCTCCGATGCGTCGGCGTCGCTGCTGATCGCCAGCGAACAGGCGGTCAAGGATCACGGCCTCACGCCACGAGCACGAATCCACCACATGAGCGTCCGCGGTGACGACCCCATCTACATGCTCACTGGCCCGATTCCGGCCACCGAGTGCGCGCTCGCCAAGACCGGCATGTCGGTCGAAGACATCGACCTCTTCGAGTGCAATGAGGCGTTCGCCTGCGTGCCGCTTGCATGGATGATCGAACACGACATCCCCCACGAGAAGGTCAATGTCAACGGCGGTGCCATCGCCCTGGGGCACCCCCTCGGAGCCACCGGCGCCAAGCTCATGACCACCTTGCTCAACGAACTCGAGCGCACCGGCGGCCGCTACGGCCTGCAGACGATGTGCGAAGGCGGCGGCCAGGCCAACGTCACCATCATCGAGCGCCTCTGATGCCCGACCTCGCAACGGGAGCCGTGGTCTTCGTCACCGGTGGCGCAAGCGGTATCGGCCGGGCAGCGGCCCAGCAATTCTCCGCCGAGGGCGCAGCCCATGTCGTGGTCGCTGACCTCGACATCGACGGTGCCGGCCACACCGTTGCAACCCTCGCTGGCCCGGGTTCGTCGGTCGAGCTCGACGTTACCGACGATGCGGCTGTGGCCGCAGCGATCGACGACCTCATCGCGGAGCAGGGCCGAATCGACATCGCGTTCAACAACGCAGGCGTCAACGACGCCCCCCATGCCTTCCACGACCTCGATGCCGAGTCATGGGATCGCATGATTCGCGTGAACCTCAGCAGTGTTTTCGTCTGCATGAAGCACGAGCTGCGCCACATGGTGGCGGCTGGATCGGGCGCGATCGTCAACACCTCGTCGGGTGCTGGCGTGCTCGCAGCACCCGGGCTCCCGCACTACACGGCGGCGAAGCACGGTGTCGTCGGTCTCACAAAGGCGGCGGCGCAGGAATATGCCCGCCAGGGAATCCGGGTCAATGCCGTGCTGCCGGGCTCGACCGACACCACGATGCTGCAGTCGTTCATCGCCGGCGATGAGGGCATGGCGAATATCATCGCCTCGTCTAATATACTGGGGCGCCTGATCGAACCCGACGAGGTCGCCAGCGCTGTCGTGTGGCTTGCTTCGCCCCACGCCGGCATGGTCAACGGTCAGTCACTGATCGTCGACGGTGGAGGGCTCGTTCGCTGATCATGGCCCCGCTTGCTCCCGGTTCGGTCTCGCTTCGGCTCTATCCGCACGACCTCCCGGCGACCGACCAGGTCGAGGTGTTGCGTCACCAGGCGCGACAGGCCAGCGAGATCGGGTACGACGGCGTCATGGTCAGCGAGCATCACGCAGACTTCCCCGGCTACCTGCCCAACCCGGTGCAGCTCGCTGGCCTCCTTCTCAACGCCATGCCCACCGGCTGGGTGGCGCCCTGCCCGATGCTGCTGCCGCTGAAGCCGTATGCCCTGATCGCCGAGGATCTCGCCTGGCTCGCTGCGGCGTACCCGGGCAGGGTCGGGGTTGGTTTCGCTGCAGGCGCGCTTCCGGTCGACTTCGAACTCGCTGAGGTTCCGTTCGACGAGATCGTCGACCGCTTCAAGACCACACTGCCGAAGATCGTCGATGCTCTGCGGGGTCACGACCCCGGCCCACTCGGCACCGACCGCGCGATCCGGCGCCTTGCGGGCGACCCGATGCCGATCGTTGTAGCTGCTCAGAGCGCTCCAGCTTGCCGGCGAGCGGCTCGGCTGGGATGCGGCGTGCTCTACGACAGCCTCCAATCGTCTGAGGTCTCCGCATGGCTCGGCGCTGCGCACCGCGAGGCCGGAGCCGCGACGGGGCGAGTTCTGATCCGGCGGGTGTGGATTGGTCCGCCACCCGAGGCCGAGATGGCGGCCCAGATGGATCACTACCGCAGCTACGCCAATGAGGCGGCCACGAAGAACTGGACGGATGATTCGCTGGTGCACGGCGACACACCGATCGCAGCCGCCGAAGCGCTGCTCGATGTGCTGGCGGAATCAGATTGCGACACCGTCAACGTTCGAGTGCACGTGAAGGGTCTCACGCCTGCTCAGGTCGATGATCAACTCACTCGACACGCCGACGGGTTTGTCGACGCAGTCCGGGCGGGGCTCGGCGTCTGATTCCTAGACCAACGCGCCGTCGACCTTAGCCATGGCGGCCTCTTCGTCGACGTCAAGCGCGAACGCAAGTTCCGAAACGAGCACGTTGCGGGCCTTGGTGTAGAGCGACTTCTCACCGGCAGACAGCCCCTTGTCCCGATCGCGCAGAGCGAGATTTCGGACCACCTCGGCGACCTGGTAGACGTCGCCGCTCTTGAGCTTTTCCTGATGGTTCTTGAAGCGGCGAGACCAGTTGGCGGGCTCGCGAACATCGCGCTTGGCGAGCACTTCGAAGAGATCCTCGACGTCCTCTTCGGAGATAGGCCAGCGCATGCCGACCTCGTCGGCCTTGTCGACCGGCACAGCGAGGGTCATTTCGCCGTGCGCCATGCGGAGCACGAGATACTCGGTTTCCTCACCGAACGCCTTGCGCTTCTCTTTCTTCTCGATCACGGCCGCTCCGTGGTGGGGGTACACCACTCGGTCACCAGGCTTGTAGCTCACAGAAGTTCCGTCCTCGAGGTAAGGCCCTTTCCGGGGCCTTCAGGATGCCATCCCCACAGGCGTTCGCAAACGCGTCCGAGCGAAGCGGTGCGCAAGGTCCTCGCCGCTGATCACGGCCAAGCGAGTCCGGCGAGTACTCGCCTCCATCCCGACGCCCCGAGCAGTTCGTGCAGATCGGCCACGACGATGTCGAGATCGGGCAGCGACGTGAAGCAGTGACGAGCGAACGACCCCTCATCGGACCACGAGGCCAGCGCCGGACGAATCGGTTTCCACGTGATCGTGCCCTCGATTGAACCGGCACGAAGCGCCGCCCATGTCGCCGGCTGGTGCCTAATGTGGTGAGCGAGCACTTCC
>CAJWHS010000075.1 GCA_913041415.1 uncultured Acidimicrobiaceae bacterium
GGCCGCGACACCGGCGAGCCACTCTCGTCGGGCGTCGGTACGCACTCCGTAGGTGAAGTTCGAGTTCACCAGCACTGTGTTGGACGGCGAACCGGCGGGGGCCTGCCACAGTCGGCTGATGCGCTCGCTGCCGATCGCGGTGGCCCTGTCGGCACCAAGAAGCTGACGGGAGGCCTCGCCGAGGGTGAAGACGTGATCGACACGCCGGTACGCCCGACGTTCGAGACCGGTGTCGACGTCGTTGTAATCCTGCACCCCTTCGACCCAGGCGAAGGTCGGCACCGAGGCCGCCTGGGCCCGCTCGACCAGCGTGCGAGGCACGCCCCAGTCGTTCATGACGACCACGGCAGCGGTTCGGCTGAGGAGGCCGTCGATGCTGACCAGTTCGGTCGGCGTCCGGCCCGCCTGGGCGACGGTGTCGGCGAGGCGACGGACGGTCGGACGGAACCGGTGCAACGGCTTCCATGGCACCACGGGCACCGCGACGCCGGCCGCGATCTTGCGAGCGCCGAGCGCGACTCGAAGTCGATCGAGCTCAGGGAGGTGGTAGCCGGCCTGGGCGACGAGCATGACGCCGTACGCGGTGGGTGCCGGGTCGAGCCAGGCGTAGCGGTCGGTCATCCCGCCCAGGGTCCGAGTCGGTTGGGCGCGGGACCGGTGCAACCGGGCGTGACGATGTAGACATCCCCGGCGCCGGGCGAGTCTGCGGGAACGTCGATCGACGCCGTAGTGATGACGAGATGGTCGAGGTCGGGGCCAGCAAAGGTTGGGCAGGTCACGAGCGGGGTGGGTAGCTCGATCATCTCGACACAGTCGGTGCCGTCGAGACACCGCACGGCGCTGCCGCCCCAGAAGGCGATCCACAAACGGTCCTCGTCGTCGATGCACATGCCGTCGGGCGAGCCCCAGGCCTCGTCGATGACGACATGTGGGCGGCGGCCGCCGACACGGCCGGTCTCGAGGTCGTAGTCGAAGGCGTCGATGTGGCCGGTCGGGGTATCGATCCAGTACATCGTCGAGTGTTCGGCGGACCAGGCAATTCCGTTGGCGATCGTCGCCGACTCGACGAGGGCGATCGGTTCGCCGCCGTCCATCGACCAGAGCGCTCCGGCACCTGCCCGTGCGTCGCCGACCGTCATCGTGCCTCCGACGAAGCGACCGGCCGGATCGGGCTTGCCGTCGTTGGCGCGCACGTCCAGCGCCGCCTGAGCGAGCGGCGAACGGACGGCACCGACTTCGTCGACCAGACCGATCGGCGTCGATGCGAGGATGTCGCCCGTCGTCGTCAACGCGACAGCGCCGACGGGCATGGCGTGCTGTCGGACGAGGCGGCTGCTGCCATCGAACGCAGTGGCGTGAATTTCACCTCGCAGGATGTCGACCCACACGATCTCGCCAGACTCGGCGCGCCAAACCGGCCCTTCCCCGAGTTCGGCGCCGGCGGCAATGAGCCGCTCTGCGCGCATCACTCGCTCCCGAGCTTGGCGGTGACACCGCCGTCGACCACCAACATCTGGCCGGTCGTGTACGGCGACTGATCACGATCTGCGAGGTGCAGCACCGACGGCGCGATCTGTTCGGGCGTGGCGACGAACCCGAGGGGTGTGCCGGCCGCTAGTTCGGCGAGGTTCCCCTCTGTCCCGTCGGGATGCGGGCGCCGGTCGAGGCCATCGCGCAGCATCGCCGTATCGACGGCCCCAGGCAGCACTGCGTTGCATCGCACCCCCGACGCCGCCAGTTCAATGGCGGCAGAGCGGGTCAGCGCAGAGAGCGCCCCCTTCGAGATCGCGTAGACGGCAACATTGATCGAAGTCGCGATCGCGTGCACCGACGAAACGTTGACGACCGCACCGCGCGATTGGGACAGCATTGCGGTTGATTCGCGAATCGCCTGAAACCCACTTCGGACGTTGGTGTTCATCACCGCCGCCCACTCGTCATCCGAGGTCTCGACGATCGGCTTGTTGACCTGCACGGCGGCATTGTTGACCAGCGCATCGAGTCGGCCATAGGAGCGGATGTGTTCGAACGCCCGGGCGACCTCGCCGTCGGCGCCGATGTCGGCAAGCACGAAGTCGTCAACCTGAACGCCATCGTCGGGTTCACTGCGGTCGATGCCGACAACGTGCCAGCCCTCGGCCCGGAACGTGGCAACCATGGCGCGGCCGAGGCCGCCGCAGGCTCCGGTGATGACCACGCGGCGAGTCATGGCAGCTCGATCTCCACCCCGAGCTCGCGCGCCAGGTTCGCAATCGAGCGCTTGTGCACTCGAGCGGACGCTTCGAGCGTGTTGGACGCGTTGTGACTTCCGAAGATCACGGTGTCGATGCCGCGAATCGGGTTGTCGGGGCCCGGCGGCTCCTCCTCCAGAACGTCCACGGCAGCGCCTGCGAGGTGCCCGGAGCGGAGCACGGCGGCGAGAGCCACGGTATCGACGACTTCGCCGCGCCCGGTGTTGACGAGATAGCCACCCGCCGGCATCGACTGCAGACGCTCGGCGTTCACCAAGCGCCTGGTGCTGTCGTTGAGCGGTGCGTTGACCGACACGACGTGCGAGGTGGCAATGAGTTCATCGATCTCCATGATCGTGCAGCCGTCGGCCTCAGCAGCCACTTGGCTCTCGGGCATGGGATCCGAGCCGACGACGTCCATCCGAGCGACGACACCCCGTCGAACCACGGCACGGCCGATGCCGCCGAGACCGATGACACCGAGCCGCAGGCCCCCGAGTGAGTGACCGGGTGGCTTGGGCCAGCCGCCATCACGAACACCCTCGTGGATCACATGGAGCTGACGGAGCAGCATCACGATGTAGCCGAACGCGACGTCGGCGACCTCTTCGTCGAAGGCACCGGGCGTGTTGGTGACGGGGACGCCCATGGCGGCGGCGTGAGCCCTGTCGATGCCGTCCACACCGATGCCCCACTTAGAGATCGCCTTGAGCTCGAGCCGGTCGATCACGTCGGCGGTGAACTTGTCGTCACCGGCGACAACGCCGACACATCCCTCGAGGGCAGCGACGAGTGCATCACCCTCGAGGTGCTGGCCCGGGATCTCGGGCACGACGACCTCGAAGCCGGCGGCTTCCATGGCCGGACGCCAGTGCTCGATGTCGCGGATGAGTTGGATGCAGGTGATGCCGATCTTCACAGGAGCCCCTCTCGTTGCATGCGGTGGAGCGCCTCTGCGAGCACGAAGTCAGGCTCCTCGTCAATATCGGTCGCTTCCAGCGGGTCAATCTCGAACAGCAAGGGCCGGTCACCAAATCGACGGCCCTCGGCGATCTGCTCACGGGAGAACACGTACATGCCGGAGTTCTCCTCGAAGAGCGGGGGCAGGTCCTGGGTGCGGAGCAGGACGACCGGGTCGTGGTTGACCGGTTGCGATTCGGCGTCGTAGAGCCGGGTCTGGAGCCGAGTCACCGAGAAGAGCGAGTCGTGTTCGAGGGACGACTCGAGGGCGGCGAGACCAGCCTCGATGGTGTCGGGTCGCAGCAAAGGGCTCGTCGAGTGCACCTGCAGGTACCAGTCGGAGTCGGCGACCGTGGCGTCGTGCTGAAGGATCGCCGTCATCGGTGTCTCCCCGCCGAGCAGGTGAGCCGGACGGTCGATGACCAGCACGTCGGGGAAGTGCTCGGCGCACTGTTCGGCGACTGTGGGGCTGTCGGTGTCGATCAGGATGCGCTCGACGTCCGGCACCGCTTCAAGCGTGCGCAACATGTGGTGGAACAGCGGTGCGCCGTCGAGATCCCGGTAGTTCTTACCCGGAACCCGCTCACTTGAGTGGCGCATCGGCATAAAGGCGACCACCTTCGGCATGAGACTCCTTCGCAGGTCACCTGGGCAGTCGTTCGGCCCTCGGCGTGAACCCTTTGGGGTAGTAGAAGCGGCGCTTGAGCGTACCGGTCGGATCGCCGTCCTGACGGAAGCCTTTCCATGACCCCCAGAACTGCGCGGCCCTGAACTTCGGGATCGCGACGACATTGCGGAAGAACTTCCGTCTCGGGACCGATGCGAGGTAATCCCGGCCGGTATTGGCCAAGAAAAGGCCGAGAGCTTCGACGGCCGACATCTTCTGATGGCCGAAGATCCGCTTGTGGGCGATGGCCTCGCGTCGGTAGCGGTTGACCGTCTTCGAGAACGACTCGTCGTGAAGGTGCACGATCGAAGCGCCCGCCTCGTACCAGAGGCGATGGCCAAGTTCCTGCGCCCGCTTGGCCCATGCCATGTCTTCGAGTCCGGTGAGGAGTTCGTCATAGGGCAGTTTGCGCCACACCGATGCCCGCACCGCACAGTTGGCGTTGTTGCAGAACGGGTGATTCTGGTCGGGGTCGGATTTGTCGGGGAACCAACGCCGCATGATCTCCATCTCGGAGAAGGCGGTGAGATCCTCGTCGCCGGTCTGGCGGCCGTACACGAGCGAAACATCGGCATGGGTCTCGAACGGAGCAATCAGGTGCTCGAGCCAGAACTCATCGACCGGGTAGACGTGGGCCGAGATGAAAACGATCATATCCCCCGTCGCCTCGGCACACCCTACGTTGAGGGCCCGGCCGAAGCTGAAGTCCTTCGGCGCGATGTGAACGATGTCGGCCCCAGCGGCCTTGCTGATAACGACCGATTCGTCGGTCGAGCCGGAGTCAACGAGCATCACTTGCTCAGGCTGGCGGGTCTGCGCAGCGATGCCCTCGAAGAGCGTTGGCAGATGTGCCGCTTCGTTCAGTGCCCGAATGACGATCGAAACCGTGCCCACGGAACCAAGGCTACCGCGTGGCTAACTGCCGCTAGCGTTCTCCCCATGCCTACCGTGACCGTAGTCGTCCTCACCATGGGCGACCGTCCGGCCGAGCTTGCGGCGGCGATGGAATCCGCTCGGCAGCAGTCAGTCGACGTCGAGATCGTGCTGGTCGTAAACGGTGGCGATCCCGACCGGTCGCTCGCCGACATCATCGTCGAGCCGGGCGAGAACCTCGGCATTCCTGAGGGACGCAACCGCGGCGCGGCCGCAGGCACGGGCACGTTGCTCTGTTTCCTTGACGACGATGGCGCACTCGACGGTGACGTCTTCGGCCCCGCCGTCAAGGAGTTCGCCGCCGACGATCGGCTCGGCGTCCTTGGGCTCCGCGTGGTCGACGAGCACGGCAGGACCGCTCGCCGCCATGTCCCCGGGCTGCGCAAGGATGCCGAGCGCTCGGCGCCCGCGACGGCGTTTTCGGGTGGCGCGTGCCTCGTGCGACGCTCGGCGTTCGACGAGGTCGGTGGCCTTTGCGGCCCGTTCCACTACGGCCTTGAGGAAACCGATCTTGCCTGGCGCCTGATCGATGCCCGGTGGGAGATCACGTACCGAGCAGACCTCAAGATGCGACATCCACAAAGCAACCCGACTCGTCATCCCGAGTTCTTCTTCCACACGGCCCGAAATCGCGTGTGGCTCGCTCACCGATCTCTGCCGCTCACGTTGGCGGTGCTCTATGTCGCGAACTGGACCCTCGTCACGGTCGGCCGCAATATCAACCGGCCAACGGCCGTACAGGCGCACCTATACGGGACACTCGTGGGACTCCGCGAGCGACCCGGGCCGCGTCGTCCGGTGGCGTGGCGCACGGTCGGAGCGCTCTGCCGCATGGGCCGACCGCCCGTGATCTGATCAGACGCGGAGACGGTCGTATGCGGCTGCCGCTCGGTCGAGGTCAACACCGGCATCAGACCAGATCCTCTCCGGTCCGGCCGGATCACGAGCTGTCGTCGGCGCACCGACAAATCCACTGCCTTCTTTGCTAACCCGGTCGGAGGCGACGGTCTCAGCCTCGACGGCGTCGACCCAGACATCGGCTTCGGGCGAAGCATCGCCGAACAGGTCAACCGTAAGACTGCGCAGGATCGCACGCTGACTATCTGGCCCGGCGTAGTCCATCACCCGACATGGGTGCGCCGCCGCCACCGCAGCAAGTGTTTCGAGCGAGCGCGCCACGAAGTCGGGAATGCTTGCCGGATCCAGCCAGGCGTACCAGCTGGGATCCCGTTGCTGATACGCCAACATCGACCACATCGTCTCGATCGGATCGCGCACACCGAGGACAATCTCGACCCGTCGACCAGCCTCGACGAGCGATTCGATTCCGGCCACCAGCCGGGATGCCTCAAAGTCGAAAAACTCAGGATGAGTCTTCTCCACAAACCACGATGGCTCACCGGTCGCAGGCCGCCCGGGGATCACCGCCCCGATACCGTCCTGCACCTCGATCGCCTGGCCGCCAGCATCGACGTCGCAGAAAGCCTGGGGGTAGCGGCGACCGTGCTGCCCGAGCGCCCGCCAGGTGTCGGCGTATCCCTCAACCTCAACTGCGGGATGGCGGCGGATCCGGTCGAACAACAAGGTGCTTCCGGTGCGCTGAACGGTCACCAACGCCAAGACGTCGCGACCAGCGCCACTGCTAGTTGCAGCGTCAGCCAAGACACGTTCGGCCCGCTCGCGAGAGAGTCGGCTGCTGGTCTCTGCACTCCGACGTGCGTACTTCTCGTCGATCCCCTTCGCCGTCGACCGCAGCGCAACGAGACGTTGCTCAAGGTCAGCTACTGCTTGGGCTTGACGTTGCTCGAGATCAGCTACTGCTTGGGCTTGACGTTGCTCGAGATCAGCTACTGCTTGGGCTTGCTGATCCCTTGCCTGGTTCATTGCGCGCTGGAGACGTCGGATCGTCGTTTGCTGCCAGGCAGTGACGAGTACAAACCCGCCAACGCTCATAACAACACCAGCGGCGACGAGCAGGCCGAGTTCGGCAACGGCACCCACCGAGACACCAACTGCGCCGAGCACAACGAGTAGGACGGGACGAGACCGCAGCACTTGCCTCATGAGGCGTCGGCTCCGATGGCCTGAAGGATGACCTGAGCGGCGCGTTCAGCGGAGGAGGTCCCTATCTCAATGCTGACCTGCTCGGCAAAGAAGCCGGCCGACCGCTCGCGGTACGTACCGCGCCAATCGAGCGCTTCAGTGATCGCTGCAGCCAGCGTCTCGGCCGACGAACCAATGCGGAACGCCTCACCTGGCTTAGCGAAGGTCGGCACCCGCTCACCGTGGGGGTTGTGGTACACGAACGGCACACCGCGAGCCATCGCCTCGAACGGCACGGTGCTAAAGCGCGAGACCAGCACGTCGGCGTAGGTCAAGAGGTGACGCATCGGGGCCGCCGAGATCGGTGTACCGGCTGGCAAAACACCATCGGCCTGATGCTGGGACACAAGGATGTCGACCTCCGCAAGTTCGCCTGCTCGGAGGACTGAGTCAAGCCACCGACTCCGTTCGTCAGTCAGCACGTTGTAGGTGAAGTTCGAATTGACGACAACTTGCCGGCCCGAACCGAAGCAACGTTCCGGACCAACCGCAATCGGTTCAAGGCGGGAACTCCCAACGATGTGGGTCGTAGCGCCTTCCAGCGACCGAACATCGTTCGCCCCCTGACACAACACGATGTCCGCCCAGCGGTAGGGCTTGCGAACTCGTCCGGTGTCGACGTCGTCAAAATCCTGGACACCCTCAACCTTTGCGAACGTCGGTACCCCTCGTTCGCGAGCGACATCGATCAAGTCTTTGGTCGGACCCCAGTCGTTCAGCATCACTGCGCCAGCGAAAGGCGGAAGATCACTCCAGTTCTCCGGTGGGTTGAACAGCACCGAGACCCCGTGACGTCGCATCTCCACACGGACATCCTCGGGGTGATGACGGGTAACGACCCAGGAAACGCTCACGCCACACGCCTCGAGGGCGCGAGCTAGCGGCACCATCTCTTCGACGTGGTAACGAGCCATCGGGAACATCACAATGCCCCCGAACAGTTCGCGAGCCTGGGCAATGTCGAAAATGCGGGGTTCTACGACCTCAATCACGCCGTCGCCGGACTTTCGCAGGGGCGTCGGTGCCGGCGCCGCATCGACCTGATCGGCATCGTCCACATGACCCGACCGAGCGAGCAACGTCTCGACCGTGCTCGTCACGAGCGCTGCGATTTGATCGCGGCGCTCCGGGGTGAAGTTCGGGTCAGCACGAACGATGCGGTTAAGGGCGTTCTGCGCAAGCTTTCCGATGTCGACATGGTCCTTCGCGAAGAACCAGCTGTCGGCAGGTATCAGGCGGCTCAGGCCATCAATCTGCGCTTGGTCACCGGAAGCAATAGCGAGTGCGAGCGATGGGATCAGCCGACGAATCACGCGCAGCCGGTGCTCGTAGACGCTAAGAGGCTCGTCGAACCGGTACGGCGTACCGTCGATTCGGGACGCGTTATCGAGCGGAGCCTCCAGCTGCCCAAGCACGGCAACCGCTGCGAGAGCGTGGTCAGCGGGGGCACCGAGCACCATGCCGGAACGGCGCTGCCGGTAAGACACACCGACATCTTTGACGTAGGTGAACCGGTAGCCATGCCGCATGACTCGCATCCATGCCTCGAAGTCCTCCGACGAGCGCATCGTTTCGTTGAAGCCCTGGAGCGCTCGAAACTCAGCAGTTCTAAGCATCGGCGCCGTCGCAATGAACGGGATTTCGCCGCGTTGCCCAATGAAGGAAACGACCTCCACCTTGTCAACCGCTGTCCGGGGCGGCAGGTCGAGCGGGGTGTCTTCCGCGACCGGCATCCAGTCGCAGTACACGCCAATCACCGACGAGTCCGTCTCGTTCGCTAGGGCTTTGGCGCGAGTCTCCAAGCTGCGCGGAAACAAGAAATCATCAGCATCAAGGAAGGTGATGAAGGCGCCGCGAGCGGCGGCAAGGCCGGTGTTTCGTGCAGACGGAAGGCCTCGATTGTAATCATGGCGGATGACCGAGAATCGGTCTTCCTTGGCCGCCCAATCACCGGCGATGTCCATCGTATAGTCTGTGGAGCAATCGTCGATGACGATGCACTCGAAGTCGCCAAGCGTTTGCGCTGCAATCGAGGTAAGGCAGTCGTCCAGCCAGGTCTGCTCGTTGTAGGCCGGCACCACGACGGTGACAAACGGATCGAGCCCGCCTCCTGGGCTGAGCGCTGAGCCTGGGGCGAATGCTGATCGTTGCGAAGTCGATTCCGCGTTGCGGGACCTGAGGGCAATCATGCCCCGAAGACGCTGGCGTAGCTTGCTGTAACTCACCCACAACGCCTTGAGGTGCGGACGCATTCCTGGCGGGACGCGTCGATAGAAGCGAACGGCAACACTCTCGTTGGCCATTACGTCAGGATAGCCGAGGCCCAGCCCAGCCTTTGCTGCGCATCGGTTCAAGCACATTCGACATTCAAGGCCTGCGCAAGCCTCTCAGAATCGGCGTTGTGTCCGGCATTCGTCTGCCGTTTGCTCCCGAACGAAGTCGTGTTGCCGCATGCGTTATACCGGTAACCTTCCACGGTGGCAACGGCCTACGACCAACTTCCTCTTGCTCATCGCTCCCCTGTTGTCGTTGTCTCAGCGAGCAGATCTGGCTCGACCCTGCTGCAACGAGTCCTCAACACGCACAACAAGCTGACAATCTGGGGCGAACACTTCGGCCTTCTCGGTCCGCTTATGCAGTCACTGTGGTTAGCTCAACGCGACGAAGCCAATCTCGCCAGGGGCTTCGAACGCCACACCAACATTCTCACAAGCGACCCAGCAGCACTTGCGGACGAAGCCAATCCTCACCTCAACCCTTTCGACGCTGCCGGCTATCAAGATTTCCTTGCGACCTCGATCGTCGAATTGTTCGCTGGCGGAATCCCCGACGATGTCAGATGGGGCTTCAAGGAGATCCGATACCGCAAGTCCGAGCTCATCCAGATGGAACGGCTTTTCCCAGAACTCCGGGTGATCGTCTTGGCCCGACGGCCAGCGGATCAGATTTCATCGATGCTCCGAGCGCCCTGGCGTCCCTATCACGACAGCAACGATCCAGGGCAGAGGGCCCAAATGGAGGCCAAGGTTGCCAAAATGGCGTCGAACTGGCACACACAGTACGCCAGCCTTCATGAGTACGCTTCGATCTCTCCGGGACGAGTTCTTCGAATCGGCTACGGCGATCTCAACACCGACCGCATGGATCTTGATGCCCTGTTTGGTCATCTGGGGATTGAGCCACCACCCCGCGCAGCGGTGGAGCAAGTACTCGCCAAGAAGGTCGGCTCTTCAGACAGGAGCAAACGCTGGAACGATGCCGACAAAGAACTCGTTTACCAACTCATCACCGAGTACGAGTGGCCCGAGGGTCATGACGAAATCATTGCCAGCTTTGGCAGCTCGATATGACTTCAGTCGTTGGCTGCGTCGACATAGTGCTCGTAGGCCTCGAGCGTCTCACCGGTGTCGCCAAACGAGCGCACCTCGCCCTGCTCAAGCCACAGGACCCGGTCGCAAGTCCGCAGTGCTGACGACGAATGCGAGACGAGCACAACCGTGCCCGCTGATGCGCAAACGGCCTGCATTCGTTCTTCGGACCTCTTGCGGAAGCCACGATCGCCGACCGCAAGCGCCTCATCCAAAAGCAAGATCTCAGGCACACGCGACGTGGCAATGGCAAACGTCAAGCGTGCACGCATGCCAGACGAATATGTCCGCATCGGGCGGTCGATCGCACTACCAATCCCGGCGAACTCGATGATCGAATCAGTGATCTCGGCGATCTCTTCGCAGCGCATGCCGAGAACAAGGCAGCCAATCTCGATATTCTGACGGCCAGATAAAGCCGGTCGCAGTGCTGCGCCCACCCCGAGCAAGGTCGGCTGAGACGAGACACGAATTCGGCCCTGGTCGATGGGTGAAAGCCCCGAGATCGCCTGCATAAGCGTCGACTTTCCGGACCCATTCGAACCCACGACGCCAATAGTTTCACCTCGATTGAACTGCACCGAGACGTTGCGCAGCGCTTGGACCTCAACGACATCACGAAAGCGCCCCGAAGTCAGTAGGTTGCGCAGCGGGGAGTTTGAACGATCGAGGCGCAATCGATACGTAATGCTCAGGTCCTCGACAATGATCGTCGGCTCAGGGATCATTCGCCGTACCGTCGCTCGGCGCCGAAAAACGCACGAAATCCTATTGGCACAATCAGCAGACACCAGATCACCAGACTCCACAGCTGGGCCGATCGAAGGTCGGAATCAATCACGACCCACCGAGTGACACCGATGATCGCGTAAATCGGATTGATCGCCAGATAGTTGAGTACCCGCTCAGATTCGATGTAGTCCTCAATTGGAAAGATCACGCCTGACCCGTACATCAACACGCGGAAAAGATGCGTGAGAAGTGGCCCGAGATCATTGAAGGCGAATCCGGCGCGAGCGGCAACCAACGAAAAACCCGTATTTAGAAGGAAGTGGGCAAGTAAAACCGCGGGTAGGAGCAGCCACTGCCACATGGGCTCGACTCCAGCGAGGCCCACTACTACGAACATGACAATCAGGGACGGAAAGAACGAGTACATCTGCCCGATAACGATGCCGAGCGGAAGGAGCGCTCGAGGGAACTGGATGCTGCGGATGAGGCCTCGACTTCGCTCGACCGAGCTGGTCGAAGCCTGGATGACCGCCTGCGTCATCCGAAAGAACAGCACACCGACGACCAGTCGGCTCAAGAAGTCGGCAGATCCTCGGTTGCTTTGAATAATCACGCCGAAAACCACGAAGTACACCGTGATCATCAGCGCTGGGTTGATGATCAGCCAGAGCTGCCCAAAGAGGAAATCTGCGTTTCGTTCGCGAGACTCGCGACGTGGCACGGTGAGGAGATAATCCCTTCGAGCCCAGAGGTCTCGGGTGTACTCACCGAGTTTGATCGGGCGCCCAAGATCGAAAAGTTCTGGGTGATCAGCCGACATCAAATTGAATCTTAGCGGTCACGTCCTGCAGCTCACGGTGCACGCTCGTCGCCATCATGACCTCGATGCTTTGACAATCACTTGCGGGCAGTGCGTGGCCGTTACGATTTGGCGAGCAATCCCGCACGGAGAGACACGAGGATGTTCTTTGCTGGCTAGTCACCTCAGGCACGAGCTTGACCTCGCCCCAAATCCGACCGGCGTTGCACTCGCACCCTGCCCTGCCCTGCCCTGC
>CAJWHS010000076.1 GCA_913041415.1 uncultured Acidimicrobiaceae bacterium
GGAGCTGTGGCGTTCCAGATTCGCGACGTCGCGCAGGGTCTGCTCCCACCAGTGCAGCCCGTCGGCGAAGGCAAGGTCGATCGCCGCCCCGCCCAGAGCCGCGGGATCGGTGAAGAAGTCATCGCTGGTCTGGGCGACGATCGTCGAATTGGGCGGAGGCTCGGCCACTTTGGGCTCGGGATCCACCCCGACGATGCGTGTACCGGGTTGGACGAACGCCAACGAGTGGCCCTCGTGCACACCGATCTCGACGTACAGCGAGGGCTGCCGCAGCTCGTGGATCCGGCGCAGCAGCCCGTAGTAGGTGGAGATCGGCTCGCGCATCGCGGCCGAGGCTACGGCCTCAGAGACGACGACCGAACGCCATCGACGGGTTGTCGGGAATCTCGTCGAGCGGCGTGGCGATTTCGTCGACCGTCGGGCCGAGCCCCAGTGCAGCCATCGGCTCGATGTCGAGGCCGTAGCGCTTGGCCGCCGTGCCGCCGAAAAGCTCGTGCA
Source organism: uncultured Acidimicrobiaceae bacterium (assembly GCA_913041415.1). Classification (GTDB taxonomy): domain Bacteria; phylum Actinomycetota; class Acidimicrobiia; order Acidimicrobiales; family Aldehydirespiratoraceae; genus UBA11606. Next base: position 499 of record CAJWHS010000076.1, read on the forward strand.
GATCGGCCGGGGACCAGTCGTGGAAGACATGACGCAACGACGCCACCGAGTCGGGGTAGGTCCCCTCACGATGCGGGTAATCCGATCCCCACATCACGTTGCCCACACCGAGCTCCCTGATGGCCTCGGCCTCGTCCCTCGACGGAAAGCTCGCACCCATGGTGCAGTTCGTGTCGAAGTAGCTCGATGGTGAACGTTCGAGCGAGTTGCCGTCCACGCGCAGCTCACCGACACCACCGTTGTTGAAGGCCCACCAGACGCCGTCCATCTTCTTGAGCGTCTCGGGAACCCAGCCGGTGCGTTGCTCAGTCATCACAAACTGCAATTTCGGGAACCGTTCAAAAACGCCGGAGAGGATTACGTGCCAGAGGCTGCGGTTGGCGAAGAACGGCACCTCCATAATCATCAGGAAGTTCTTGATCTTGGCGGTGCTGTAGTCGGGCACACCGGCACCGCCGTGCTGGTTGACCGACAGGCCGGTCTCCTCGCAGGCCCGCCAGATGGGGTCGTACTCGTCGCTCCACAGCTTCGGGACATCGGCGTCGGGCGGGATCGCCGGAAAGAGAATGCCCTTCAGGCCGTGCTCGGCGGCCCAATGGATCTCCATGACCGATGCCTCGACATCGTTCGGGAAAACCTGAGCTAGACCGGCGCGGCGACCCGGGAGGTCCTCGCACCACTCGGCGAGCCAACGGTTGTGCGCCCGCAGTCCGGCCCATCGCTGATCGAGCTCCTCACCGGTTCGGGGAGGCCCAGACACCAAGAGGCCCGAGGGGAAGAACGGCGGGATGGTGTTCGGGAACACGATCTCGCCAGCGAGACCGTCGGCCTCAAGCTGACGCTGACGGACCTCGTTGTCCCAGTTGCGGATTTTTGACTCGTCGGTGAGGTCTTCCCACGGGTTCGAAAAGTCGGCCGCCCAGGCGTCGAAGTCGTCGTGGTGCGAGGACTCGAGATAGTCGCGGTACGTGTGGAGGTCGGCTCCGGCGTGGCAGTCGGCCGAGACGAGGGTGTAGCGATTGGTCATGGGCGAGAGCGTAAGGCCTGGCCGAACCTTCCGCCGGATCGGGCGATCGAGGGGTCAGGCCCGCAGCACCGACCATGGGATCCAGAGCGTCGCCTGACCGAGCGGGTACTCACGGCTCGAACGGACCCCGGCCCATCTGGTCGCGCACGGTGATGACCTCGGGGTTGGTGAGGCTCCGACGCTGCCAGTTGGCGCCGTCGACCACGAGCGTGTGACCGGAGATGAAGCGGGCGAAGGGGGAGGCGAGGAACGTCGCCGCCCAGCCGAGTTCCTGGCGCTGCCCGACCCGCAATGCTGGTTGGGTCGCATCCTTGTCGTGGGTGCGGACGAGGTTGCCCTGGATGTCGTCGGTCATGTCCTCGTGGGGCATCAGACCGGGGACGAGTCCGTTGACCTGGATGCCGTACGGGCCCCACTCGACGGCGAGGGTCTCGACCATGTTCTTGACGCCGGCCTTTGCGGCGGCGCTGTGGGCGAAACCGGGACCACCGGTCCAGGCGTACGACGCCCCGACATTGATGATCGAGGCGGGCGTCTCGGCGGCGAGGTGTCGCCGCCCGAATTCTCGGGCGACGAAGAAGGTGCCGTTGAGCGTGATGTCGACGACGGTGCGCCAGGCGTTGGGCGACATGTCCTCGGCCGGGACCGGGAAGTTGGCGGCGGCGTTGTTGACCAGAACACTCGGCATCCCGAATGCGGCCTCGGCGACGTCGAACGCCGTCGTGGTGGATTCGGGGTCGCGGATGTCGCATTCGACCGTCGTGACCCGGGCGCCGATATCGGTGATGGCCTGTCCGCCGGCCTCGAGGTGTTCGGGATTCCGGGACGCAATGACGATGTCGGCCCCGAGGCGGGCGAACTCCGACGCGATCGCTTTCCCGAGGCCGGTTCCGCCGCCGGTGACGAACACGCTCGTGTCTTCGAAGGTGCCGGCCGGCAGGGCGCTGGTCCCGACCGGTGGTGGGGCCGGCAGGCCGGGGGTCTCACGCATCACGACCCCCGGTAGTTCGGTTCGCGTTCCTCGGCTCGGGCAGCGCGGAACTCGGCGAAGTCCTCTGACTTGTTCAGGAACGTTTGGTAGATCAGCTCGTCTTCCATCGAGGTGCGAATCTGCGGGCGGCTCAGATGGGCGATGACCTTGCGTGCGAGCTTCACCGTCACGGTGGGTGACGCACCGATCTTCTCGGCCATCTCGTGCGCCGTTGCGTCGAGTTCATCGTTCGGTACGACCCGGCTCACGATGCCGTGTGACAACGCCTCGTCAGCCGAGAGACGGCGGCCGGTCAACACCATGTCGCTCACGAGTCCGTGGCCGCACATCTCGTACAGCACTCCCATGCCGCCGGTGTCGGGGATGACGCCGTGGCCGAGTTCGGGGAGCATGAAGCGAGCGTCCTCGGCGGCGATCCGGACATCGCACAGCAGTGCTCGTTGGAATGAGCCGCCGATCGCCCACCCCTGGATCGCCACGATGATGGGCGCTTCGATCGACCAGATCTTCTGGATTCCCGCATGCCCCCGGCTCATCAGCTCGTGGTGGGTCATCTCGGTCACGTTGGTGCCGATCGACGACACATCGCGGCCTGACGACCAGCTCTTCCCCTCGCCTTGCCACACGATCGCTCGGACCGCTGGGGTCGCCGCCAGTTCGTCGAAGATCGCGAACAGCTCGGTGTCCATCTCGTCGTCGAACGCATTGTGTTTTTCGACGTTGCGGTTCGTGATCGTCGCGATCGAACCGTTGACGTCGAGCGTGATCTTGTCGGTCATGCGGCCTCCCCCCGGCAGGCCGATCGTAGATGCCTTCTGGACACGGCACCGCATGGCGGTTCGTCGTCGGGGGGTGGCTCCGCAGCCGGTGGCGACGCCTGCCGGTCTCAGGACTTGCGCCAGTAGACCCCGGTCCAGTCGACCTTGACGATCTCGTCGGTGATGCCGTGCTGCGCTCGGAAGTCGTCGACGGCCTTTCGGCAGGGTTCCCAGGCGCCGTAGTCGTCGACGACGACAAAGCCGCCCGGGGAGACCTTGTCGTAGAGGGGTACGAGCGCGTCCATCGTTGACTCGTAGAGGTCTCCGTCGAGTCGCAGGATGGCGAGTTGCTCGATGGGCGCCATCGGCAGGGTGTCGGCGAACCATCCCTCCAGGAAGTGCACCTGATCGTCGAGCAGGCCGTACCGATCGAAGTTCGCCCGCACCTGGTCGGCTCCGACCATGAGCGTCGAGACACCGGACATATCGTGTCCGGCATCGTCGGGGTACGCCCCGACGTTCGGCGCAGGAAGCCCCTGGAACGAGTCGGCGACCCAGACCCGTCGTTCGGTGTCTTCCCAGGCCTCGAGCATGCCGCGCATGAGGATGGTCACGCCGCCACGCCAGACGCCAGTCTCGATCAGATCCCCCGGTATGCCCTCGTCGAGCACGGTCTCGATCACCGAGCGGACGTTCTTGAGCCGCTGGCGACCAACCATCGTTTCCGCCGTCGGCGGCCAGTCACGCCCTTCTCCACGGAGCGCAGCGTCGTCGCGGGTGGACGGATCGCCGCCCGTTCGGGTGACGCGCCAACCATGGGTCCGCAGGGCCGCTTTCACCTCGGCGGGCGTTCCGGGTCCGGGCCACGTCGACAGGTCGATCTCGTGTGTCTCTTCGTTCAGGAACAACTCCCGGGTGAGGCACCCCATGAGCAGGTCGACGTATCGGTCTCGTGCGGACATGGTGCAAGAGCCTACGGCCCGGTACCTTCGGGTCTCATGGATCCGACGTACACCGAAGAAGCCGAGGCCTTCCGCACCCGCATCAAGGACTTCCTCGACGCCAACCTCCCGACCGGCTGGGCCGGCTACGGCGCGATGTCGGTGGAGGATGCCTTCGAGTGGACCGCTGATTGGCGGCAGAAGCTTGCCGCCAACGGCCTGCTCGCCCCGTCGTGGCCGACCGAATACGGCGGCGGTGGCATGTCCGAACTCGAACAGGTGATCCTCGCCGAGGAGTTCGAGAAGGCTGGCGCTCCAACTGGTGCCGGCAACGACGCGTTCTCGATCCAGATGGTCGGCAACACGATCTTGCACTGGGGTACCGAGGAGCAAAAAGCGCACTTCCTGCCGCGCATAATCAGCGGCGAGGATGTCTGGTGCCAGGGCTATTCGGAGCCCGACGCTGGTTCCGACCTCGGTGGGCTTGGTTGCAAGGCTGTCCTAGACGGTGACGAGTGGGTCATCAACGGTCAGAAGATCTGGACCTCTGCTGGGCAGTACGCCAACTGGATCTTCGTGTTGTGCCGCACCGATCCCGATGCCCCGAAGCATCGCGGCATCTCGTTTCTCTTGTGCCCGATGGAGCAGCCCGGGGTCGAGGTCCGGCCGATCACGATGATCTCCGGCGACGACGAGTTCAACGAGACGTTCTTCACCGACGCCCGCACCCACAGGGACAACGTCATCGGTGGGGTCAACGCCGGCTGGGCCGTCGCAATGACCCTGCTCGGCTACGAGCGCGGCGAAGCCGCCGCCACCCAACCGATCATGTTCAAGGCCGAGTGGGAGAAGCTGGCGGCGAAGGCCCAAGAGACCGGCGCCAACACTGACCCGGTCCTGCGCGACCGTATCGCCTCGACATACATCGAGGTCGAGATCATGCGCTATCTCGGTATGAGCACCCTAACCCGGTTCCTTGGTGGGGCGCAGCCCGGGCCTGCTGAGTCGGCGTTCAAGCTTTACTGGTCCGAGTACCACAAGCGTCTGACCGAATTAGCCCTTGATGTCATCGGCCCCGATGCGATGGTTGCGGAACCGAGCGCCAAGAAGGCATTCCATTCCGACGCTCCGGGATCACCGAACGACCCGGGTTCATGGCTCGGAGCGTTCTTCAACGCTCGTGCCGGCACGATTTACGCAGGCACCAGCCAGGTCCAGCGCAACATTCTTGGCGAGATGGTGTTGGGTCTGCCCAAGGAACCCAAAACGCAGGCCTCGGCCTCCTAGGATGGGCTGATGACTGACACTGCAACTCAGCCCATGGTCCCGATGCACGGCCTCACCGAAGCCCTGCACCTCGGTGAGGACGACACCCCCTGGGTCTACGCCGGCGACCTCGGCATCAAGCTGCTCCACGTCGACCTCAACCAGGGGCTCTGGATCCTTCGGAACCGCTTCCCGGCGGGGTACCGAGTGCAGCGGCACTACCACACGGGTCCCGTCTACGCCCTGACGTTGGCGGGCTCGTGGGGTTATGAGGAATACCCGGAATATCTCAACCGGCCTGGTTCGTACCTGTACGAGCCGGCCCATTCGGTGCACACGCTGATCGTGCCCGAAGACAACGAGGTCGAGACCGACGTGTGGTTCGCCATCCACGGCGCCAACGTCGACGTCGACGACGACGGCCAAGTCATAGGCGTGACCGACGCTCAGTCGATCCTGCAGGCCTGGAATGGGCTGTGCGCGATGAACGGCGTCGACGGTTCGAAGACGGTCGTCGTCGGCGCGCCCGGCTGAACAGAGCGTCAGCACGTGGCGGTGCCACCGCCTGGTCACACGGCGTTGCTACGTTCGGCCTGATGCCTGCGAAGAAGACCAGCACCTCGGGATACGACGCCGACGCCATCCAGACCCTCGAAGGGTTGGAGGCCGTTCGCAAGCGCCCGGGCATGTACATCGGCGGCACCGGCTCCAATGGTCTCATGCACCTCGTCTGGGAGCTGATCGACAATGCCGTCGACGAGGCATCGGCGGGGTTCGCCAACAAGGTCGACATCACCTTGCATCGCGACCGGTCGATCGAGGTCGCCGACAACGGTCGAGGCATTCCGATCGACCTGCACGCCCGGAAGAAGGTCTCGGCGCTCGAGGTCGTGTTCACCGAGCTTCACGCCGGCGGCAAGTTCGGCGGTGGCGCCTACTCGTCGTCGGGCGGTCTGCACGGGGTCGGCGCCTCGGTCGTCAACGCACTCGCTCAGAAGCTCGTGGCGGAAGTCGATCGCGATGGCGCCACGCACGTTCTCGGTTTCAACGAGCGCGTTGCAGGGCAGTTCGCCAACGGTTCGACCGGCACTGGCCGCTTCTCGAAGGGCCATGCACTGGTCAAGGCCAAACGCATTTCCAAAAACAAGACCGGCACGCGGGTGCGGTTCTGGCCTGACTTCGAAATCTTCGATCCCGACGCCGTCATCAACGTCGACGAGATCTGTCGGCGCGCCACCCAGGCCTGTTTCCTGGTGCCCGGCATGAAGGTCACCGTCACCGACAAGCGCAGCGCGTCAGGGGCGGGCGAGGGCACCCGGCTCAGCGAGCCGTTCTCGTTCGTGAGCCGCGGTGGTCTCGCCGATCTCGTCGAGCATCTGTCGACCGGTGCCCCGGTCAACCAGATCATCACGTGCAGCGGGATCGACACGTTCACCGAGAAGGTCCCCGTCAACGGCAAGATGACCGACGTAGAGCGCGAGTGCCGTGTCGATGTCGCACTGCGGTGGACGGGTGGCTATGACGCCGAGATCGTCTCCTTCGTCAACACGATCCCCACCAGTCAGGGTGGCACCCATCAGGCCGGCTTCGACAAGGCGCTCACGCAGGCGGTCAACAATGTCGTCTTGAAGGACAACCGCAAGCTGGCGAAGCTCAAGAAGGAAGACAAGCACAAGGCGGTCAAGGACGACGTCCAGGAAGGCCTCGTCGCCGCCATCAAGGTCACCTTCCCCGAACCGCAGTTCCGTGGTCAGACCAAGCAGGAACTCGGTACGCCAGCGATCGAGTCGATCGTGCGTCGCATCGCCTACGAGCAGCTCAAGGAGTGGTTCGAGCTGGGCGGGGGTCCACGCAGCCATGTCAAGGCGATTGCCGACAAGCTCGCCACTGCGATTCAAAACCGGGTTGCGTCCAAGCAGGTCCTCGAGAACAAGCGCAAGGCCGCAAGGCTCGGCTCGACTGGCATGCCCGAGAAGCTGGCCGACTGTCGCAAGCACGGCCCCGACTCCGAGATCATTCTGGTCGAGGGTGACTCCGCCGCTGGTCCGGCCAAGCGAGGTCGTGACTCCGAGACCATGGCGATCCTGCCGCTACGGGGCAAGGTGGTCAATGCTGCCAAGGCCAGCCAAAAGCAGGTACTCGACAACGCCGAGGCCCAGGCCCTGTTCATGTCCGTCGGCGCTGGTGCCGGCCGCGACTTCAACCTCGACGACAGCCGTTACGGCCGCATCGTGATCCTGTGCGATGCCGATGTCGATGGCAGCCACATCCGTTGTCTGCTGCTCACCTTGATCCATGAGTACATGAAGCCGATGCTCGAAGCGGGCAACGTGTACGCCGCGCAGCCGCCGCTCTACACCACCAAGGTCGGCGATCAGATCTACCGGGTGTACACCGACGAAGAGCGCGAGGCCGTCACCGACGAAATCTGCAAGGGCAACCGCAAGCGCGAGAACATCAAGTGGCAGCGCTTCAAGGGCCTCGGCGAGATGAACGTCGACGAACTCCGCCACTGTGCGCTCGATCCCACCACCCGCACCCTGAAACGCCTGACGATGGACGATGCCAAGCAGGCCAAAGACGCGGCGAAGATGTTCGATGTCCTGATGGGCAACGATGTCGGTGTGCGGCGCGACTTCCTCGTGAAAAACTCAGCGCTGGTCGATACCTCGACCCTCGACGTCTGAGCGTCAGCGGCGGGTGAAGGTCCCGCCGAGGTCGGCTCCCTCGAAGCCTTCCGGGGCCTGACCCCGGGTGGCGAAGAGGTAGAGCGCGGCCTTGAAGATGCCGCCGAGAGCGCTGATCACGGCGAGGACGATTGCAATCCATACGGCGGCGATGATGAAAGCAACCACGAGGAACGCTGTCACGTTCAGCGCGGCGGCAATCGCAATGAGCACGATCGCTGGGATCACGGCGACGAAGCCAACTAGGCCGAACCCGACCTGCGAGGCGAGGTTCTCGCCCCAGGTCTGACGGAGGAGGCCGGCCGACGACTTGAAGCCATCGATTGGTCCCTTGTCGTCGATCACGATCGCCGGGATGGTGAGGAACGAGGCCACGTTCCAGGCGAGATCGATGCCACCGAGGATGAATTGACCAACCGCGCCGGCTCGCTCGCGCAGCGCCTGGATGACCATGCCTACGGTAGCGGTGAGCAGCGCCCAGGGGACGAGGCCGGGAATCCGCTGGGTGGCCCGGCCGATGGCGCTGCCGACGGTCGGGTCACCGCCACTCATGCGCTCGTGGGCGCCGGCGACGAGGGCTCCGGTGAAGAAGACGCTGACGACCGTGGCGGCGAGCGAGCCGAGCACGAACAGGATCAGCGACAGGGCGGGAAGGGCTTGTTCGTCTCCCGCAGCCGCCGAACCTGCGCTCTCCTCGGGGAGTGCCAGGACCCCGGGGATGACGAAGATGGCGAGCACGACTGCTGCGCCGAGGAAGCTGAGGACGGGGAGGACGACCAGTTCACGGTCTTTCTGGAGCACGCCCCAGGATGTCTTGGCCAGTTCGATGGTGTTTCGGATGCGTCCCATGGTGTGCAGGGTAGTCGTCGTCGTCCGTTTCGCTGCCCGCTACTCGCCTGTTTTGGCGCCGCCGGCTAGAGGGAGAAGTCGATGAGACCTCGAATGATCTCGCCGTCGTGGAGTGCCCGGTAGCCCTCGTTGATGTCCTCGAGGGCGTACTTCTGCGTGACGAGTTCGTCGAGCTTGAGCTTTCCCTGGTCATAGAGCCGCAGGAGCTTCGGGATGTCGGCCCGCGGGTTGCAGTAGCCGTAGATCGAGCCGTGCAGGTGCTTGCCACTCATGGCGAAATCGACGGTGTTGAGGCTGATGTCGTTCTGCATCATGTTGCTCAGCGAAGTGAGCGTCAGGCTGCCGCCCTTGCCCACCATGCCCATCGCTGGGGCGAAGAGATCGGAGGTGGCATCGCCGACCGTGATGATGACCTGATTGGCGCCGCGCCCCCAGGACAGTTCCTGCACGAGTGGCGTGGCCTCCTCGATCGAGGTGACGGCGTGGGTGGCTCCCATCGTTTGCGCGAATTCACGCTTCATCTCGACCGGGTCGACGGCGATGACGTTGGCTGCTCCGGCCATCGCCGCGCCTTGGACGGCATTGACTCCGATACCGCCGGTGCCGACCACGACAACGGTGTCGCCGGCGGAGACATCGGCGACGTTGACAGCCGACCCCCAGCCGGTGGCGACGCCACACGAGCACAGCGAGACCGCTTCGAGGGGGTACCAGTCGCCGACGGGGACGACAGAGTTTTCGTGGACGACGGCGTATTCGGAGAAGGTGCCAATGCCCGACATGGCCTTCACCGGGCCGCGTTCGCCGAAGAACTTGTCGCTGCCGGCCATGATCTGTGCGCCGTTGTCGCAGAGGTACTGCATGCCGCTCGCGCAGGACGGGCAGCGGCCACACGACGGGATGAACGAGGCGGCGACATGGTCACCGGGTTTGAAGCCCCGCACGCGGTCACCGACCGCCTCGACGACTCCGGCCCCCTCGTGGCCGCACACCATCGGGAGGGTCGCTTCGGTGAAGTCGCCCATTCGGATGTGCTCGTCGGAGTGGCACAGCCCGGCGAAACTCATCTTGACGAGCATCTCCTCGGCGCCGGGGTCGTTGATCTCGAACTCCTCGACCTGCCACGGGGCGTTGACTTCGTAGGCGACGGCGGCACGTGTCTTCATCGCTCAGACGGTAGGTGGGGAAGCGTGCCCGTGTCACACCAGTGCGGTAGAACGACGGCATGGACTCTGTGAGCGACAGTTCCGAGCGGGCGGTACCAACTCCACCGCGGCGCTTGTCGCCGTCGGGCGCCGGCACGTTCGAGCAATGCCCTCGCCGTTGGCGTATGCGCTATGTCGAGCGCCTCCCGGATCCTCCAGGTGAGGCGGCCCTTGCGGGTTCGTTCGCCCATCGTGTGCTCGAGTTGCTCATGCAGCGCGACTCTCATGAGCGCACGGTGGAGGTTGCCAAGGTCATTGCCCGCGGCGAGTGGCCTGGCATCGAGGCCGATCCTGATTTCCAGGCCCTCGGCTTCGACGAGGCCGGTGGCAAGCACTTCCGGTGGAAGGCCTGGCAGGCCATCGAGGGTCTCTGGGCGCTCGAGGATCCAAAAGCCGTCGAGGTTCGAGCCACGGAGCACGACGTCGAAGCCGACTTGGGCGGTGTCCCGTTTCGCGGCATCGTCGATCGTCTCGATGAGGAGGGCGACAGGCTCGTCGTCACCGACTACAAGTCCGGGAAGGCCCCGTCGGCCCGGTTCCGCCGTGGGCGCCTCGATCAGGTGCTGCTGTACGCCGCTGCGGTCGAGCAGGCCACGGGGGAGATGCCGGTGCATGCCCGGCTGCTGTATCTCGGCCAGCGGCCTGTCGGCATCCAGGTCACCCGCGAGGAGATCGACAGTGTTGTCGGCAAGCTCGCCGGCACCTGGGCGGCGATCAACACGGCGTGCGACACCGACGAGTTCGAACCACGAACGGGGCCGTTGTGTGGCTGGTGCCCCTACGTCGACCGGTGCCCCGAAGGCACCAAGGAGGTCGCGAAGCGTCAGGCCAAGAAGGAAGCCGCCGCGATGTATGGCGGCGACTAATGGATGATCAGCTGATCACTCAGCGACGCTCAACCGGCGGCTGCGCTTCCACAGCCATCGAAGCGCCACGAGGCCGATAATCGCCCCAACAGCTGCGCCCATGCTCGTACTGAGCACCCACGAGTCCGGCACGGGATCGGCCGGTGTCGGCGTGACTCCAGGGCCAGGCGGGGGGTCCTCGACGGTTGGAGCGACGGCAGGCCCCGTCGGTTCGTCGCCGAGCAGGGCATCGACGGGAGCTGGGTCCTTCTCGGTGGGCTTGGGTCGGCGTCGGTTCGCCTGGGGGTCGTAGGCCATGGCGTCGTCAGTGTAGAACGGCTCGACGGTCGGCGATGTCGGGCACGACCGCCTCGAACAGTGTGTCGATCTCAGTGGCGGCCTCCGCGGCACCGGGCCGCAGCCCCAGCGCATCGGCCACAACCTGGGCAGCCACGGTCTGATGCCCCTGGCCGGCCGGGGTTGAGACCGTTTTCACCGTGACGGACCCGGATGGGTCGACGGACACGGTCGCAGTTCCCAGGCCGCCGGAACGCCCGCCCGCCTTGGCGCGCTCTTCAGGCGTCTGCGCTAGCGTCACATAGGCCATGTTCGACCCGGACGGCTCTATCCCGGCCGCCATGCCGATCCCAAAAAGCTTGCCGTCGGAACGGGCATTTTCACGGGCGGCTTTCAGGTCGTCATAAGCGGCGAGTTCCATCGCCTGATGCTCCTTGATGCCGAGCGCCACCGCTTGCTGGCGGGCTTCCTCGGGCTTTGATCGTGCATTGCTGACCAGAACAAGTCCCAACGTCAGTCCGGCCAGGATGATGCCCACTGACACCACTGCCACCAGTCGCAGTTTCCGAGAAGCGGACTCGAGGTCCCGG
>CAJWHS010000077.1 GCA_913041415.1 uncultured Acidimicrobiaceae bacterium
TCGGGCTCATAACCCGAAGGTCGCAGGTTCAAATCCTGCCCCCGCCACCAAGCAGGGCCCGGTCTAGCAAGACCGGGCCGCTGTCGTTTTTGGCTCGGCGTTGTCACACCGGCCGATCGCCGCAGACCGTGACTCGCCGCATGTGGCGACGCTGCCCCACGTAGTCATGCACTCCTTGGTGCTGCACGCTGCGGTTGTCCCACATCACCAGCGTGCCCGGCTCCCACGAGACGCGGCAGGTGAAGCGCTCGCTCACCGCATGACGGAACAGGAAGGACAGCAACGCGTTGGACTCGTGAGGGGTAACGCCCTCGATCTCCGTGGTGTACGCCTCGTTGATGAACAAGCCTTTGCGACCCGACTCGGGATGTGTACGCACGATCGGATGCACCACGCGGGTCACCGCGCGCTCACTGTTGTGGGTTCGCATCGAGGAGTGGTTAGTCGCCGACCCCCCAGCCGCGTACTGCGAGCCAGCGGAATGCACCGCACCCAGACCGTCGAGCATGGTCCTCATCGGGGCGCTCAGCGCGTCGTACGCCGCTTGCTGGTTCGCGAAGAGCGTGTCACCCCCGACCGCCGGAAGCTCCACTCCGTAGAGGATCGAGCCGAGCACGGGCGCCTCGAGGCAGGTGAGATCGGCGTGCCATCCTCCGCTGAACGTGAAGGCCTCATCGGCCTCGGTGATCAACTCGATCACCTCGGGATGATGAGGGCTCGCCTCGACGAAAGGGTGAACCTGGAGTTCGCCGAACCACTGCGCAAACTGCACCTGATCCTCGTGCGTTAGCGACTGGTTGCGGAACACCAGGACATGATGTTCGAGGAGCGCCTCTCGGAGTTCGTCCACCAGCTCCGGCGTGAGTGGACCGGCGATGTCGACGCCACCGATCTCTGCGCCGAGCGCGCCCGCCAACCGTTGGATCGTGAGAGGTGGTGCTGTCACGAAGCATATGATCGCGGCGCAGAGATTCGAGCGCCAACAATCATTCGGTTGTTAGCCGAGTGTGCAGCTCTTGGAGTTCGCGCCAGACGCCCTCATGCATTGGAATACCGGCTCGTCGACGCTCCAGCATGCGAGCGTGGGACCGTTGCCCGGGCATTTCGACTCGGTCGAAACCGGGGGCGGGACGGCTCGACGTCACGTCGTCGATGAGCGCTTGGACGAGGTGGAGTCGACTCTCCGAGTCCTGGAACGCTGACACGTCGATGGCCACGATGATCCAATTCGATTCGGGGGTGTCGTCGCCGAGCATGGCGCTTGCGAAGAGTTCGGCGATGAGACCCATCCCGTACCCCTTGGGCCCGGCGAAGGGACGAATCGAGCCGCCGTCGGTGAGGTATGCGTCGGGATTGTCGGTCGGCTCCCCGTCTGCGGTGAGGAGGTCGGGCGAATCGAGCCGCTCACCTCGCTTCTTCGCAGCCATCACTCTTCCGCCGGCAGCTGCGGCGGTGGCGAAGTCGACGACGATGGGCCCGGCGTCGGTACCGGGGAAGCCGAAGGCCCAGGGATTTGTCGCAAGCTTCGGGTCGATTCCTCCGTGAGGGGCGACCTGCCGCCAGAGATCGCGCCGCCCGCCACCGGCGATGATCGTTGCGATGTCCGAGCCAGCGGCGACCTCGGCGTAATGGCCGAGCCTTCCGGTGTGACCGCAGTTTCGAACGGCGACAACGCTCGAAGTGGATCCTTGTGCGCGCTCGATGGCTTCGCGAACTCCCATCATCATTGCGGGATGGCCATAGCCCCCGCCGCCATCGACGACGGTCGAGCCGCGGGCGGTTTTCGTCGCCGTCGGCGTCCCGGCGGGATTGAGGTATCCAGTCTGTGCCTGTTTCGCATACTGCGTGAGCCGCATCGTGCCGTGCGAGGACACACCGTGCAGATCGGCTGCGACGAGGTGCTCGGCGATGATCGCGGCGGAAGGCGGTGCGCACCCGATGGCGAGGAGCACCTCGTGGGCCATCTCGGTCAGCTCCGGTTCACGGAGGAGGACGTCTGCCACCGCCTGGAGCGTAGCGTCGGCCGGCGAGCGCCGCGATCAGTCAGGCGATCCCGTCGGTCATCGCCTGTGCGTCGAGGGACTGAGGCAGGAACGCAGAGCACAGGAGCAGGATCGCCTGAACGAGATGGCCGCTGTGCTGGAGGTTGACGGATGATGTCTGCACGGCGGTAAGCGAAGCACCAACTGCGGACGAGGGCACCCGCATAGCGCGCTGCTTTTCGCCAACTTGCGACAATTCGCGGCACAGCCTAGTCAGCGCAGGAATTAAGGGAGTTTCGCCAAGAACTCGGCTCTAGGGCCATCTCGAAACTCAACCGACTTGGAGCCCGCCGACGTCGGTGTACACCCCACCAAGAGATGCGCGCTGAAGTTCCAGGTCCTGATCTAGAGCTCGGGATTTGTGCGCTTTTCGAGTTGCGGGAATTTTCGAACTCGGCACCAGTCCATCTAGCGTAACGCCCATGCGCAGCAGGATCGCTGCGCATGACCCTGAGCGGTTAGACACAAGTAGACCTGTCAGAAGTGGCCAGGCGGTCCAGGCAGGGTGGAAAGGAAAGAACATGATCACGGTCGTGACTCGTTGGGAAGGGACTCCTGCCGGCATACATGGAGTGGAGGTGGGCTCGCAGGCTGCCCGATCCCAGCATGAGGCCTGGGGGGCAAAGAATCCCCGGCTTCTCCGGCCCGCTGCAGGCTCGGGGGGCCTTCAGATCGCTTTCTACACGCTCGACTTTCCGACGATGGCAGCGTGGGGCGAATTCCAAGATCAAATGGTGGGCAGCGACTGGTTTGTGCAACTCCAGCGAGATGTGAGCGCCGCCCATCCGGATCTACGAATGGTAGAGACGACGATCCTCTACGACGCACTGAGCTGAACAGCATTAATCGCTGACAAGAGCTGTCTCGCGAACCCCGAGGCGTCCACTTCGAGTCGACTATTGGGAGTGCGAAATTTCGAGTTTCGCCGCTTTCTCGGCTAACACTCGGAGTATCCCAGACAGATTGGAGTCCAAAAATGGACGAAAAAAATTGGATCAAACTCGGCGATCAGACTGCCGGTAACCTCCGAGCCTCGCAGAGCACCTACATGCTTGCCGTCTCGGCACTCACCGCCATCATCGTGTTTGCTGGCGACCACCTCTCCGACTCGTCCTTCTTGTTGACGGTTTCGGCGATTGGAGTCGGGCTTTTCGGGTTGCTGACCTTCGAAAACTCTCAGCAAGGCTTCATTGCACTGATGAAGGGCATGCCGGGTTCGATGGCTAGCACTGAGATGGGTGCAGCCCTCAAGAGCACTCCGTTCATCGTCTTCAGGCTTGCAAACGTCGTGCTGGTGACCCTCATCGCCGTGGCGCAGATCATTCAGGTGAACAGCTAAGCGAATGCTTGGCGGGGGATGAGGCGGGCCACCTCCTCATCCCCCACCAGTGCTGCGGCAACACGTCGCTGCGGGCCGAAACCCTCCTGCGCAGAGCGGGCTGTGGTCCGCGTGTTGGCAGTTGCAATGAATTTGCCGCAATTCGTTGCTGGTCGCCACCGAGCTTTTCGCGCAGCGGCGATGTCTCGGCGCAACCCGATTCCGCTCAGCGAAACGGCATGTTTAGATCGGGTTAGACGGAGTGCCCCGTCGCTGCGTGTTGATATGAGTCGCGCTGATCGGTCCACCTAACCAAGGGCCGAGTAGTCGGCCTGGCCGGTGGCCACCGACGCACTGAGGCCCTTGTCGGCGATGAGATTGTGGCCGTTCAATGCCGCCGACGCATCGGAGCCGAGCATCACAAGGGTGCGGGCGATGTCATCGGCGGTCAGCATCACGCCACCACTTTGATCGACCGCCCACTGAATGAGCGCTTCAGTCATGTGTTGAATGAAGTCGCCGATGAGCGGGGTATCGATCGGGCCCGGGCACACCGAGTTCATCCGCACTCCACGCTCGTGATGCATCGTGCGAGAACCTTGCATCGTCCAGACCTGGGCGACCTGCTTGGAGAATGCATATGGATCCCCGGCAGTGATATCCGCATGATCGGCGACCCAAGCCCGGGCAAGCTCCCAATCTTCGATGGCGAGCAGCTCCATGATGGCACCTAGATTTTCTGGCCACCCCTGACCAGCAATCGACGCGGTGTTCACAATGGCGCCGCCGCTGGACATGCCTCCGAGCAGGCCCCGCGTCAGACGAGGCGGGCCGAGTGAGTTGACTCGGAGGACGAAGTCCGGCTCGTGTACGCCGGCGACCCCTGCGTTGTTGAACAACACGTCGACACCGTCGCCGATCTCGGCAATCGCTGCATCGACTGAGTCCGGGTCCGACATATCGGTCGGGATGTAGGCCGTAGCTGGTCCCGTCGGCTCGTTGATGTCGAGCACGGTGAGGTCATTGCAGCCAAGGTTGGCGATCATTTCGACCGCTGCCGCCCCCACCCCCGAAGAGCCGCCCGTGAGTATGACCTTCTTGCCGCTGTAGTCGAACATTGCATCTCCTGATCAGTGTGAATGAGAGTGGTTCTCGTTTAGCTTGCCCACTATGCCGCATCAAGCCTCTGCTCACCCGAACGACGCCCGACTGCCGGTGACGGTGCTATCCGGATTCCTCGGCTCGGGCAAAACCACACTCCTCAATCACGTGCTCTCGAACCGAGAAGGAAAACGGGTTGCAGTCATCGTTAACGACATGTCGGAGGTCAACATCGACGCGCAGTTAGTGGCGAAGGGTGACGCCCGCCTTGACCGTGTCGAGGAACGACTTGTCGAAATGAGCAACGGTTGCATCTGCTGCACGCTCCGCGAGGATCTTCTCGAGGAGGTGGCCAAGCTTGCAGGCGAGGGTCGGTTCGATTGCCTCCTCATCGAATCCACAGGTATCTCCGAGCCGATGCCGGTGGCAGAGACGTTTGGCTTCACCGATGACTTCGGCTGGGCCCTGTCCGACGTTGCCCGCCTCGACACGATGGTCACGACCGTTGATGCCGACGCGTTTCTCCACGATTTTGACACCAGCGACTTCCTCCAGACGCGCGGCATTGCCGCTGGGCCCGAGGACGAGCGCACCATTGCAGATCTACTCGTCGACCAGGTCGAGTTCGCTGACACGATAATCGTCAACAAGGTCGATCTCGTGACTGAGTCTGAGCGTCTCCGGCTCGAGGCAATCCTTTCGAGTCTTAATCCGAGAGCCAACATCGTCGCCACAGAGTTTGGCTGCGTCGATCTCGCCGACGTCCTCGACACCGGGCGCTTCGACTTCGACATCGCCTCGGAGGCCTCCGGCTGGATGGCGGCGATGCGAGGTGAGGAGAACTCCGAGACGGAGGAGTACGGCGTCGCTAGCTTCGTTTGGCGTGAACGAATTCCGTTCCATCCGGAGCGGCTGCACCGACTATTGAAGACAGGCTTGCCGGGTGTGTTGCGGATGAAGGGATATTCCTGGATCGCCTCTCGTTCCGCACAGGCCTGGGAGATTTCTAAGGCAGGACGCATGACTGACTACCAACCCCTTGGTTATTGGTGGTCCTCGGTGCCTAAGGAACGCTGGCCCACCGATTCCGAGTCGATCCGCGAGATCGAAGAGGTCATGCAGAAGCCGTTCGGTGACCGGCGTCAGGAGATCGTTGTCATCGGGGTTGACATGGGTGAAGCGGCAGTCGTCGCCGAGTTTGAAGCCTGCCTACTCACCCATGACGAACTCTCGAAGGGTTGGGCTAGCTGGAAGAAGCTGCCTGATCCCTTCCCATGATCAAGGCTCCGTCGATCGATCTATGGCCTGATCACCTCAGCAGATTCATTGATCGCTTGGACGCCAGAAAGAGGTGAATACGAGTGACCCGTGTGCAGTGACGGTGTCGTTGGCCTGCTCCCAATGGGTTGGGCAGTTGTGGAAGCGCAAGTCGAGTGCTCGGGTGAAGGGGCCTGCACGGTCGTGTATTGCCGGGACCAGCCGCTTGGCGGCGATCTTGGTGGACGACGGGATGCCTTAACGAAGTGGCGTGTGATCGGTGTCAGCTATGGCGGCACTGCAGCGAACCCGATTCGGGGGTGATCAGCTCTCGATCACTTCGAAGGACAGGCCGGCATGTTCGACGAGCGACTCGATCAGCTGGTCACCCATCGCCGTTGCCGGCGTCCAAAAGCCGCCAGGGGTCCCGGTCGTTTCGTCCCGGTCGGTCGCGAGGAGCGTCGTGGCGCTCTCGGCAAGCATCTTGGCAGTCGACCCGTAGCCGGGATCGCGATCGCCGGTGACCTTGGTGGTGATCGCGTCGCCGCTGGCGGTGGTGCCGAAGAAACGAAGGTCGAAGAAGCCGGACTCTTGCTGCTCAGGGCTTGGGCCCTCGCCCGGTTTGGGCAGCATCTTGTTGAGCAGGCCGCGGGCCGGACCAAGCGTGGCGAGGCCCATAAGTCCTCCTATCCCGCCGACGAGGGCAGCAGCCTTCGCCGCACCCAACGGGCTGTCGCCCATGAGCATCGCCTCGTCGTAGGTGAAACCAGCGCCCCACGGCCGGTCGAGCAGGGCGTGGCTGCGGTGCACCACCTTGGTGTTGATGCCGGCCATCACGAACGGGCCGACCCACTCGCCGGAGACGAGGTCCTTCGTTGGTCGCATCACGTTGGGCTGCCGGGGCCCCGAACGCATGCCCTTGGGGGCGAGGGCATAGGGGTTACCCAGTGTCGTGCGCAGTTCCGGGTCGGCTTTCGTTTCGTCGACCACATTGATCATCGAGGCGATCGTGCCGCCGCTCGCCCCGCCCTTCATGGTCTTCACTCGCATGGCGATCGTGGTGCACGGCTCGTCGAAGCAGGCCGACGCCTGTCCTTGCGTGAACCACACACCGAGATCAGACGGGATCGAGTCGAAGCCGCAGGTGTGCACGATGCGTGCGCCGCTCGCCTCGGCTGTGGTCGAGTGCGTATCGATCATGCGCTGCATCCACTGGGGCTCGCCGGTCAGGTCGACGGAGTCGGTACCGGCGGTCGCGACCGCAGCGACGAGTTCGGAGCCATAGAGCGCGTAGGGGCCGACGGTCGAGATGACGAGACGGGTCGACTCGGCAAGCCGGGCCATGGCGTCAGCGTCGCCCGCGTCGGCCACGATCCGGGCCACATCGGCACCGGTGGCCTCTGCGACCGCGGCAAGTTTCGCTTCGTTCCGGCCGGCGATGGCCCAGGCCAGGTCGCCGTCAGTGCCATGGCGCTTGACGAGGTACCGACAGAGGATCTCACCGACGAAGCTGGTGGCGCCAAAGACGATGATGTCGTACGGGCGATCAGAGCGTGACGTCATGTGTCGATGCTACGAAGCCAACGACCTCTCCGCGTTGCTCGCCACCTCGTGCCGGTGGTCGTCACCGTTACGCCATAGCCTGACGGCATGAGCACGGATGCGACGATCCGCACCGATCTGAGGATCGACGGGATGACGTGCGCAGCCTGCTCCAGCCGCATCCAGCGGCGGCTCGAGAAGCTCGAGACCGTGGCCGAGGCCCAGGTCAACTTTGCCAACGGCCGAGCCTGGATCGATCACGATGCTTCTCTCGGGATCGACAGTCTCGTCGCCGAGATCGAGTCGCTCGGCTACGCCGTGATCGATGACGGAAGCGGCGACAAGGCTGAACTCGCCCGCGAAGCCAGCCTCCGACGTCGGTTGGTCGTGGCGGCGGTTCTTACCGTCCCGACCGTCATGATCTCCATGCTGCCGAGCCTTCGATTCGAATCCTGGGAATGGGCCGTCGGCGCGCTCGCGCTCCCGGTGGTGCTCTGGTCGGGGTGGCTCTTCCACCGGGCGGCCTGGATCAACATCCGACACGGCGCCACCACAATGGACACCCTCGTCTCGATGGGCTCGCTGTCGGCTGTCCTGTGGTCGGCCACTGTCCTCATCACCGATATCAGCGATGAACACTTCTATTTCGAGACGGGCGCAGTGATCGTCACCTTGATCCTGCTCGGCAAGTGGTTCGAACTCCTGGCCACACGCCGCTCAGGCGATGCCATCCGAGCACTTGCCGATCTCGGCGCCCAGCGAGCTCGTCTCGAGGACGGTTCGGAACTCGCCGCCGAAGATCTCGACGTCGGCATGCGTTTCCTCGTCGCCCCGGGAGAGAAGATCGCCACCGATGGAGTCATCATCGATGGTCACAGCGCGATTGACGCCTCGATGGTCACCGGCGAGCCGGTTCCCGTTGAGGCAGGCCCCGGAGACGATGTCGTCGGCGCCACGATCTCCACCGACGGCGCTCTGATCGTCGAAGCGACCCGGGTCGGCGCCGACACCGCGCTCTCCCAGATCATCCGACTCGTCGACCAGGCCCAGGGCAGCCGGGCTGAGATACAGCGACTCGCTGATCGAGTGTCGGGCTTCTTCGTGCCGCTCGCGATCGTCACCGCCTTCGTCACGCTCGGCATCTGGCTGAGTCTTGGCAACGAGGCGAGTGACGCCGTAACCGCCGCAGTCGCAGTGCTGATCATCTCCTGCCCGTGTGCGCTTGGCCTCGCCACCCCCCTCGGGATCATGGTCGGCACGGGGCGAGGGGCCCAGCTCGGTGTGATCATCAAGGGGGGCGAAGTCCTCGAGGACACCCGGACGGTCGATGCCATCGTCGTCGACAAGACCGGCACGATCACGAGCGGCGTCATGCAACTCATCGCCACGCACGCCCCAACACTCGAGCACGCTGACCGTGAACGGGTCGTCGCCCTCGCCGCATCAGCTGAGTCCTGTTCGGAGCACCCCATCGCTCGAGCGGTCTCGACGGCAGCGCCGACACTTGCGGTCGAGCACTTTACGAATCGAGCCGGCTCGGGGGTGGTCGCCACCGTCGACGGTGAGGAGATTCGCGTCGGTCGTCGCAGCCTGTTCGAGGAGGTCCCCGACGAGGTGGAGGAGGCTGCCGTTGCCGCCGAGTCGACCGGTGCCACTGCCGTCTTCGCCGGCCGCCACAGTCGGGCCGACGTCGTCTTCCTTGTTGCCGACGAGGTGAAGGTCACGTCAGCCGAGGCAATCACAGCGCTTCGCGCTCAGGGCCTTCAGGTCACCATGCTCACAGGCGACAACCGTCGTACTGCCGAAGATGTTGCTGCCGCCGTCGGCATCGACAACGTCATCGCCGAGGTCTACCCGCACGACAAGGCTCGGGTCGTCGAGGAACTCCAGGCCGAGGGGCGCAGGGTTGCAATGGTCGGCGACGGCATTAACGACGCCCCGGCGCTCGCCCAGGCCGATCTCGGTATTGCGATCGGGACCGGCACCGACATCGCCATCGAGGCCTCCGACCTGACGGTCGTCTCCGGCGACCTCAGAGCGGTGGTGGACGCAATCGCCTTGTCGCGACGCACGCTCGCCACGATCAAGGGCAACCTCTTCTGGGCGTTCGCCTACAACGCCGCTGCGATTCCTCTTGCGGCCTTCGGTGTGCTCAACCCGATGATCGCCGCCGGTGCCATGGGGTTGTCGTCGGTGTTCGTCGTCAGCAACAGTCTCCGCCTGCGCCGCTTCCGGGGCGCGCGCCACAACCCAGATCTCGAGGTGGCCGCATGACCAGGACCTATTCCGTGCCAGGTATGAGCTGTGGGCACTGTGTCGAGGCGATCACCGGCGAGGTCGGCAAGGTCGAGGGTGTCAGCGATGTCCGGTTCGACCTCGACGCCAAGATCGTCACGGTTGTCGGTGGCGAGCACGATGCAATTATCGCAGCTATCGACGACGCCGGCTTCGACGTCGCCTGACTCGAACCGTCTGCCTAGACGAAAATCGCCTCGCAGCCTGTCCCGGCAAGCACGGCATCGACTCGTTCGCGGTCGGTGTCGGAGAGTGCTGCATAATCCCGCCGGAGCCACTCGAGACACTTGCCCTGGTAGGCAAACGGCCCCTGGCGGTAGGTATCGCCGAGGATTTCGCACACGACCTCTTCCTTCCCCGTTTCCAACGCGTCGGCGTTGGCCAGAAGGAACGGGACATAGGTGGCCCCGACCTCGTGGAGCAGGCGACGAGTGGCGGAGGGGAGCGACTCCAGCGACACCCAACCGTCATCGCCTTCGACGGGAAGCCATGACAGATCGTCGGTGCGGTCGACCCAGTTGATCACCTTCGGGGCTCGCTGCTCCGCAATCCGGACCGAGGTCGGATCCCACTTCACGAGTTGCGTCAGCTGCCCGAAGATGCCGAAGTCGCTACGCCCCGGTCGGTCGCCGAGGAAGAAATCTCGTTCGGCGAACCCGGCCGTCATGAGATCGAGCAGCCGCTCATAGGAGGACTCGATGATCGGCTGGGTGATGTCGGTGGAGCCGACGAGTTCGCGGCGCCCGATCTGACGTTGGGTGATGAAGTCGTAGTTCATCTGCGCGCCGTCAGAATCGAGCTGCAGATTGCCCGACAGGGGGAGGAGCTTGCCGGCCTTGTCGATGCCGTCCTGATACGCCCAGCGATAGTGGTACATCGCCTTGGTGACCCACTCGTCGCCGAAGTCCTCGATGATGGCGTCGATTAGCGCGAGTGCTGGATCGGTGGGTACGACGCTGCGGTCGGTGTGCTCGCGTTCGAGTCGCATGATCTGTGGCGACGAGTCGATCGTGACCTCGCCGTGGCTGCCATCACTGTTGGGGTACACGATCATGGGGATCAGCCGCACCGGTGGCTCGGGAAGGTCGTCCCACTTCGAGTCGCGCAGCACCCAGCGAAACGGAATGTGGCGGTAGCGCAGGACCGCCCGCATCTTCAGGGAATAGGGAGAGCCGTACTGGCCCGCAAGCACGATCGGGTGGTCGCTCATACGGCGACCGTAACAATTGACAGTCTCGACGACAAAAGTTCTACGATGGTCGAATGGAGATCACGATGCTCGGCACAGGATCACCGATTCCCGACGCCAACCGGGCCGCACCAACTGCCCTTGTGAAAGCAGGCGACACCCACATTCTCCTCGACGCTGGGCGCGGTGTCGTCATGAGGATGACGGCGGCCGGATCCTTGCCCGGGATGCTCGGGGGCGTGCTGATCACGCACTTCCACAGCGATCACATTGCGGCACTCAACGATGTCATCACCACCCACTGGGTGATGACACAAGAGAACGCCACGCTGAAGATCTTTGGCCCCGAGGGCATCGTCGAACTCGTCGACCGCACGTTGGCGATGCTCGAGTTCGACATCGGCTATCGCATCGCCCACCACGACGAGATGACGAAGGGTCCCCAGCTCGATGTCACTGAACTCAAGCCCGGCGACTCGTTCATGATCAACGACGTCATGGTCACGACGGCGGCAACGGAGCACCCACCCGTCTACCCGACCATCGGGTACCGGCTC
>CAJWHS010000078.1 GCA_913041415.1 uncultured Acidimicrobiaceae bacterium
GTTCGCGATCCACACCGATCTCGATTCGGCGGTCGCTGCGGCGTGAGCACGGGCACCGAGCAGGATCCGCAGGCTGTGGTCGGCCTTGAGTCGATCGTGATCGAGATCCCGGCTCGATCCGACTTCGTGTCCTTCGTCCGTGTCGTGGTCGCCGCAGCCGCCGAACTGCGACCCGACATCGCCATCGAACGCATCGAAGATCTCAAACTTGCCGTCTCCGAGGCTGTCACCAACTCGATTAACGCCCACGATCGCGTTGGGACGATCGACCGTATCCGCATCGAATGTGAGGTCACCGACGACGAGATCACGATCTTCATCCACGACCGGGGTCAGGGCTTTGATCGAGGCGATGTTCCCGAACTTCCCGAGCCTGATCACCCCGATCGCGTGCTGCACGAGTCGGGGCTCGGCCTCCATCTGATGGCCATGCTGACCGACGAGACCGAGGTCTCGTCCGACGACGACGGCACCGACGTCAAACTGGTGGTCTATTCCTCCAACCGTCGTCGCTTGGGGTGATGCGGCGGTAGGTTCCCCACGTCATGACAACGGAGAACCTCGAACCTTCGCCACTCACATGGCTCGGCGGCGACCGTCGTCTGGCGCGCTCGTTGGGCCGCCCGGTCCGTGATCTTCTGCAGATCGAGGCGTCCGGCGGACTTCTGTTGATCCTCGCGACCATCGTTGCGCTGGTGTGGGCCAACTCGCCGTGGCAGGACTCCTACGAGTCCTTCATCCACTTCCACATCAGCCTCGAATTCGGCTCGTTGCTCACGATCGACGAGCCACTTGAGGCGTGGGTCAACGATGCCTTGATGGTCGTCTTCTTCTTCGTCGTCGGGCTTGAGATCAAGAAGGAACTCGTCAGCGGCGAACTCGCCAACCCGCGTGCTGCCGCACTCCCGGCGATGGCCGCGCTCGGCGGCATGATCGTGCCCGCCCTGATCTTCCTTGCGTTCAACGCCGGCGCAGTCGGCGCTGACGGTTGGGGCATCCCGATGGCCACCGATATTGCCTTCGCGGTGGGCGTCATCTCCTTGCTCGGTGAACGTGTCCCGAAGGCGATGAAGGTGTTCCTCTTGACCCTTGCCATCGTCGACGACGTCGGTGCGGTCGTTGTGATCGCGATCTTCTACACCTCCGACCTCTCGATCGGCTGGTCGCTTGCTGCCGTCGGGCTCGTCGCCCTTGTGTTGCTGATGAAGCTCGCCCGGATCTGGTACATCCCGCTCTACGTGATGGTGGGTGTCGTCTTGTGGTTGGCGGTTTTCGAGTCGGGCATCCACGCCACGGTCGCTGGCGTCGTCCTCGGGCTCATCTGCCCTGCGCATCCGCTGCGCGCTTACGCCGCCGATCCGTGCGTCGACGCCGCCGACAACCCTCACGTCGGGTTGGCGATCGCCGGTGAGGCGAACCCGAGAGTGATCCGACGAGCCAACTTCGAGATCCGAGAGCAGTTGTCGGTGGCCGAGCGCCTCGCCGACCTCCTCTACCCATTCAGCTCGTACCTGATCATCCCGTTGTTCGCCCTAGTGAACGCCGGGATCGAGATCTCCCCGGAAACCCTCGAGGATGCAGTCACGAGCGACATCACCCTCGGCGTGGTGCTTGGCCTTGTCGTCGGTAAATTCGTCGGTGTCTCGCTGTTCACGTGGCTCGGTTTGCGGCTCGGTATTGCCGGTCTGCCGCAGGGCGCAACCTTCCACCACGTCGCCGGCCTCGCCCTCATCGCGGGCATCGGTTTCACCGTATCGTTGTTCATCACCGGCCTGGCTTTCGACGACCCGATGGTTGTCGACGAGGCGAAACTCGGCATCCTGGGAGCGTCGGTGGTCGCCGCCACCCTCGGCTCGGTTGTGCTCCTCTGGGCCAAGCCTGCAGCCGGTGCCGAAGCGGTTGACCTCGACGAGCCCCCCCACCCCGAACCCGCGGAGATCCACTGATGGCCAATGCGCTCGTCATCGTCGAGAGCCCTGCCAAGGCCAAGAAAATCCAGGAATACCTGGGTGCCGAGTTCACGGTCGAGTCGTCGATCGGCCACATCCGCGACCTGCCGCGCAACGCCGCCGACGTGCCAAAGGCCTACAAGGGTGAACCATGGGCCCGCACCGGCATCGACGTCGACAACGGGTTCAAGCCGCTGTACGTGGAGAACCGCGACAAGAAGGATCACATTCGCCTCCTAAAGAACCTGCTGAAGGAGGCCGACGAGCTCTATCTCGCAACCGATGAGGATCGTGAAGGTGAGGCGATCGCCTGGCACCTGATCGAGGTGCTCAACCCCGGACCCGACATGCCTGTCAAGCGGATGGTGTTCCACGAGATCACCAAGGGCGCCATCCAGCTTGCCGTGCAGTCGCCGCGCGAACTCGACCGCAAGATGGTCGATGCGCAGGAGGCCCGTCGCATCCTCGACCGCCTTTACGGCTACGAGGTCAGCCCGGTGCTCTGGAAGAAGGTGATGCCGCAGCTGTCGGCCGGCCGTGTGCAGTCGGTTGCCACCCGCATCGTCGTTGAGCGTGAACGTGAACGCATGGCGTTCATCGAGGCCAGCTACTGGGATGTGAAGGGCACGTTCGCCGCTGCGCAAGGCGACGAGCAGCGCGAGTTCTCTGCGGCGCTCAACACGATCGACAGGGTTCGACTGGCGGGCGGCCGAGACTTCGGCGACGACGGCCGCCTCGCTCGCGACGACGTCACCGTGCTCGACGAGGCCGGCGCCCAAGCGTTGGTCGGCGCGCTCGACGGCGTGCCCTATGAGGTCCGCGCTCGTGAGACGAAGCCCTACCGTCGCCGTCCCGCTGCACCGTTCATCACCTCGACCTACCAGCAGGAGGTGGGCCGCAAGCTTGGGATGAGCGCCCAGATGGCGATGCGGGCGGCCCAGGGCCTATACGAAAAGGGCTATATCACCTATATGCGAACTGACAGCACCACCTTGTCGGATGTGGCACTGCAGGCCGCCCGCACGACGATCTCGGAGCGTTACGGCAAGGACTTCCTCCCCGACGCGCCCCGTCACTACGCCACGAAGTCGAAGAACGCGCAGGAGGCCCATGAGGCGATCCGTCCGGCGGGCGACACGTTCAGGCCCCCTGCGGAGGTCGCCCAGGAGGTGCCCCAGTCCGAGGCGCGGGCATACGAACTGATCTGGCAGCGCGCCGTTGCGTCGCAGATGACCGACTGCACCGGCGAGACCGTCACCTTGAAGCTCGGCGCCACCACGCACGACGGTCGCGATGTGGAGTTCGCAGCGTCGGGCACCGTGATCGCCCATATGGGCTTCCGTGAAGTCTACGAGGAGACCAAGGTTCAGGATCGCGACAGCGAAGACGATGCTGACGAACGTCGCCTCCCGCCGCTCGTCGAGGGAGATACTGCCCGCGCCGCCGGCCCGCTCGAGTTCGAGGGGCACACCACGTCCCCGCCGAGTCGCTTCACTGAGGCGTCACTTGTCAAGCGTCTCGAGGAACTTGGCGTGGGGCGTCCGTCGACCTATGCGTCGATCATCGGCACCATCCAGGACCGTGGCTATGTTTGGAAGAGGGGTTCGGCGCTTGTGCCGTCGTTCACCGCCTTCTCTGTGGTCAACGTCATGGAGGGCCACTTCCCCAACCTCGTCGACTACGCCTTCACCGCCAAGATGGAGGACGACCTCGACAAGATCGCCACCGGGACCGAGGAGGCTGAGCCGTGGCTCAGCCGCTTCTATTTCGGTGAGGGCGAAGGCGGCGAGCCGGGCCTGAAGGAGAAGGTGTCGACCCGTCTCCCCGACATCGACGCCCGGATGGTCAACACCATCCCGCTCGGCATGAGCGACGAGGGCAAACCGGTCGTGGCCCGCGTCGGCCGTTACGGCCCGTACGTCCAGGTGGGCGACAGCGATGATGCCGACGACAACCAGACCGCGTCGATCCCCGACGACCTTCCGCCCGACGAACTCACCTGCGACAGGGCGATCGAGTACCTCGCGATCCCGAAGGAGGGGCGTATCGTCGGCATGCACCCCGAGTACGGCCTCGAGATCTATGCGAAGGCGGGCCGCTTCGGCCCCTACGTCCAGGTGGGCACTCACGAGGATTGGGAGGAACGGGGGGAGGAGAAGCCACCGACCGGTTCGCTCTTCTCGACGATGTCGGTCGAGACGTTGACCTTCGAGGAAGCCCTCCAAATCCTGACGCTGCCGCGCGCGGTCGGCGCCCACCCCGAGACGGGTGAGGTCATCATCGTGCAGAACGGTCGCTACGGTCCGTATCTCAAGATGGGCACCGACAGCCGCAGCCTCGAAACGGAGGCCCAGCTGCTCACCGTCACGCTCGAGGAGTGCCTGGCGATCCTTGCCCAGCCGAAGCGTCGCCGTGGTCAGGCCGCAGCGAAGCCGCCGCTGCGCGACATGGGCCCCGACCCTGTTACCGGCAACCCGATGATCGTGAAGGACGGCCGCTTCGGGCCCTACGTCACCGACGGTGAGTACAACGCCTCGTTGCGCAAGGGCGACACGGTCGAGGAGCTGACCGTCGAACGGGCCGCTGAACTTCTCGCCGACCGTCGGGCCAAGGGCCCTGCCAAGAAGAAGGCGACGAAGAAGAAGGCGACGAAGAAGAAGGCGCCCAAGAAGGCGACGAAGAAGAAGGCGCACGCTTCCAGCGACGACGAGTGATCGAGCCGCTGCTCGCGGTCCCCTAAGGTCGTCGGCGTGAGCGCCCCCGGTTCCAGTGCGGATCGCCTGCAGGATGCGGTCGGTGCTACGCGCCCGGGCGGCCGCGTCGACTCAATCTTCGGGTCGTGGGAGTTCTTCAAGCTCTGGGTCGCTCAGGTCATCTCCGCAACGGGTGACTGGCTTGGCCTGATTGCGATCATCTCGCTTGCCGAACGCATCAGCGATGGGTCGGAGGGTACTGCGATTGCGTTGGTCCTGGCGGCCCGCATCGCTCCAGGGTTTTTCCTCGCCACTGCAGCAGGCGTGATCGTCGACCGCCTCGACCGCAAGCGGGTGATGTTGTTCTGCGATGTCGGTCGGGCGCTCGTTTTCTTCGCGTTGCCGTTCGTCGACAGCCTCTTCGGGTTGATCCTCGCCTCGTTCGTCCTCGAGATCCTCACGATGCTGTGGTCGCCGGCGAAGGAAGCGGTCGTCCCGAACATCGTGCCGAAAGAGAAGCTCACCACCGCCAACTCGCTGAACGTGGCGGCGGCGTACGGCATGTTCCCCGTGGCGGCCGGCATCGCTGCGCTCCTCGCCAAGTTGTCCGAGGGCTTCGCCGACGAAGGTTGGGTCAACACGTGGCAGTTCAACGAGGAGGGGTTGGCCTTCTATGTCAACGGCCTGTCGTTTCTGGCCACCGCCGCCATCATCGGGCGCATTCACTGGGCTCGCCGCACCCGTGAGGAACGACTCGGCGCTGAGCGGGGGAGCTGGGACCTGGGAGGGGCGTTCCGTGAACTTCGCGAGGGCTGGGAGTTCATTGCGGTCAACCCGATCGTCCGGGCGGTCAACATCGGCCTCGCCACGGGGGTGATCGGTGGCGGCATGCTGGTGCCGCTCGGTGCGATCTTCGTCGATGAGGTCATCGCCGGTGAGGGCGCCGATTTCAACCTGATCCTGTTCGCTCTCGGCACCGGTATGGCGATCGGGGTGCTGACAGCATCGGTGTTTCAGACCCGTATCAACCGTGCCCGCGTCTTCCCGCTTGCGCTCGTCGTCGCCGGCGCTGGCCTGCTCGTTGCCGGATCGGCGTCGATTTTGTCAATCGTCGTCCCGATGATCGCGGTCGTGGGGTTCGCCGCCGGCCCAATCTACGTCCTCGGGTTCACCTTGCTGCACGAGAACGTTGACGACGAGCTTCGCGGCCGGATCTTCGCCTCACTGCTGGTGCTGGTCCGATTCTGCGTGCTGATCGCTCTCGCGGTCGCACCCATCCTCTCAGAACTGCTCGACGGACTCTCGGACTGGATCTGGGGGCGTGAGATTGCGCTCGGAGGGTTGTCGATCTTCGTACCGGGAGTGCGCCTCACCATGTGGGTCTCGGCAATTATCATCGTGATAGCCGGTGGACTGGCGATGTGGAGCTTGCGCGCTGGGTCCAGTGCGTTCCGCGCCGAGACAGAGGCGGAGCCAAGCTCGTGACCGGGCGACTGATCGTTTTCGAGGGTGCCGATGCTTCCGGAAAGTCGACGCAGGCTCGCCGCCTCGCGTCGCGCCTTGGCGCCGAGTTGACCTTCCAGTTCGGTGCGACCGAGATCGGCAGCGCGATCCGGTCGATCCTGCTCGATCCGGCGCACGCAGCGCTCGACGATCGGGCCGAGGCCCTGCTCGTTATCGCTGACAAGGCTCAACACGTTGCCGAAATCGTCGGCCCTGCGCTCGAGCGAGGCGACACGATCGTGTCCGATCG
Organism: uncultured Acidimicrobiaceae bacterium; assembly: GCA_913041415.1. GTDB lineage: Bacteria > Actinomycetota > Acidimicrobiia > Acidimicrobiales > Aldehydirespiratoraceae > UBA11606. Next base: position 6,396 of record CAJWHS010000078.1, read on the forward strand.
CTACACCGCGTCGAGCACGGCCTACCAGGGCTACGGACGCGGGCTCGATCTCGGTCAACTCAATGCCATGATGCGATTCGCGACCCACGGCATCGAGCCGGGTCTTACGGTGCTGCTCGACGTTGAGTGGTCGGTCGCCCGAGTGCGCCTCGGCGATCAGATGGATCGCATCGAGGGAGCCGGGGCCGCCTTCCACACCCGTGTGCGCAACGGGTACCTCGAACTCGCGGCCGCCGACCCCGACCGATGGTTGGTCGTCGACGCCGATGGCACTGTTGACGAGGTCGCCGCACGGGTCGACACCGCCGTCGAAGCGTGGTTGGCGGCGAACCCGTGAGCTGGAATCTCGTCGTCGGTCAGCAGGAAGCGGTTCGTCGTCTCGAGGCTGCGGTCACGGCGCCCGTCCACGCCTACTTGTTCGTCGGGCCGGGTGGTGTCGGGAAGCGTCGAGCTGCGACCGCCTTCGCTGGTGAGTTGTTGGCCGTTGCCGATCCTGACAACGCCGAACGGCATCGCCGACTCGCCGCCGACGAATCGCACGCCGATGTCCACATTCTCGATCCGGTTGGCAACAACCTGCGCCGCGACGAAGAAGCGGAGCCGCTCATCGTGCAGGCCAGTCGGTCGCCGGTCGAAGGCAAGCGCAAGGTGCTGATCGTCAATCGCTTCCACACGGCGACCGCTGCTGCCGCTGCCTCGCTGCTCAAGACGATCGAGGAGCCTCCTGCGACTTCGATTTTCGTGCTGCTCGCCGAGGATGTCCCGCCGGAGCACATCACGATCGAGAGTCGCTGCACGCGCGTCGACTTCCCGCCGATCGCCGAGGAGGCAATCGCCGGTGCGCTCGTTGCGGAAGGACTCGTTTCTCCCGAGCAGGCGCCGATCATCGCCGCCGCCGCATCGGGCAGCGTCGAACGGGCGCGCACGCTGGTGGCCGACGATCGGCTCGTGGCCCGGCGAGATGCCTGGTGGTCGATTCCGGACCGACTCGACGGCACCGGGGCAGCGGTCGCGGTGATGGTCGAGGAGGTGCGGTCGCTCATCGATGATGCCGGCAAGGCCAAGGGTGACCAGCACGATGCCGAACTCGAGGCGATGGACGCCCGCGAGGAGCAGCTGGGTACTCGAGGCTCAGGTCGCAAGGATCTCGAGGCCCGCCATCGTCGTGAGCTGCGTCAGTTCCGCACCGAGGAACTCCGCTTCGGGCTTGCCACGCTCGCCACGCGGTATCGCGAAGCGATTGTCGCAGGTGACGATCGCCGCGGCCTGCTCGACGGTATCGATGCGTTGCGTCACACCCAGGACGCCTTGTTGCGTAACCCCAACGAGGCATTGGCTCTCCAGGCCTTGCTGGTGAAGCTGCCGTCGCTCACACGGTGAGGATCAGGCACTGGGACTTGGTACCGTTCGCCCCCTCGCCCGAGTAGCTCAGTTGGTAGAGCGACGCTCTCGTAAAGCGTAGGTCAGGAGTTCAATCCTCCTCTCGGGCTCTCTGCTCCGACCCCGGCGCACCGGGGTGCACCCCCGAGGAGGTCCGTGTGGCGGACCAGGCCACCTTCGCCGAAGACGCGATGCCGTTGATGGACGGTCTCTACAGCGCGGCAATGCGCATGACCCGCAACGCGGCCGATGCCGAAGACCTTGTCCAGGAGACATACCTCAAGGCGTTTAACGCCTACGAACGGTTTGAGGCGGGCACGAACCTCAAGGCGTGGATGTATCGCATCCTCACCAACAGCTACATCAACGCCTACCGCAAGAAGCAACGACGGCCCGATGAGACCGACATCGACGACATCGAGGACCTCTACCTCTACCGACGCCTCGGTGGTGCTGAGTCGGCGGTGCTGAGCCGCTCAGCTGAGGATGAGCTCCTGGAGATGTTCGGTGAGGACGAAGTGAAGTTGGCGCTCGAGGATCTTCCCGAGCATTACCGGATGCCGATTTTGTTGGCCGACGTCGAGGGCTTCGCCTACAAGGAGATCGCCGAGATCCTGGATGTACCGATCGGCACGGTGATGTCGCGACTGCACCGTGGAAGAAAGCAGCTCCAGAAGCGGTTGTACTCGTTTGCCGAGGAGCGCCGTCTCCTTCCTGACCCTGAGCCTGTGTCATGACCGACCCGTGTGGTGAGTTCGAGTCCCGCGACTGCGGTAGCGGCAACCCGTGCGTGTCGACGTACCTTGACAACTGCCCGCAGGATGTCGAGTGCCAGACCGTCATTCAGGCGCTCATCGCGAAATGCAGCACGTGCAACGACACCTACGCGTTCGAGATGCAAGTTCGAACGGTCGTGTCGAGGCGATGCAGCGATCAGGTTCCAGACGCCCTGAAATCCAAGATCTTCCAGGCGATCCAGCAGGCCCAACGAAACCGTTAGACCTTGCGACCGCTCGACCAGACCGGTCACGGATGGTCTCCATTCTGGAACATTCCGGTGACAAGTGGAACCAAACGCATGGGTCGTTCCGTAGACCTGAACATGCGTGTCATCGGAGAAAAGTTCACCAGCATCGAGCGCAACCTTCCGGTCATGGAAGTCGGGCGGGTCTGCCTCGAGCCCGGCTGTGCCACGCACCTCAGCCGGTACAACGATCAGGAGTACTGCGCCCTCCACGCACCGATGGTGGTGCCCCGGATGCGCGGCAAGTTACTCGACGACTGACGCATGCGCCCGATTTCGGGTCGCTGACGTTTGCATCCCCCGACGAGTCCGCACCTGACTGCGGCTTGCGCCACCAGGGCGCCTACACTCACCAGCATGTTCGCTGTCGTATGGCATTTCTGGATTGCACCGGTCCTCGTAGGCGCCACCATCCTCGCGATCGTCGCCTCGGTCGCCGGCTACCTAAACCAGGTGACGTACAAGCGTTATCCGAGGGACTGACATGGGCGGCGCCGTCGACTGGGACGTCGCCCGCACGATCGCTGCGAAGGTCGCAGGGCGCGAGCCCTACCAGGCCGGGCGGTACCGCGACGGGCTCGAAGAGGACTTTGCTCGCTACACAGCGATGGCAGAGAATCTCGTCGCCGAGTGCACTGGACTCCGGTCACTCGACGGCAACGCGCGTGGCTGTGTCACCAACCGTGAAGGTTGGGTCAATGCCAACCTCGCCAGCTTTCAGCGGCTCCTGAAACCCATCACCACCAAGCTTGAAGAAAAGATGGACGGCAAGGAATCCGTTCTCGGTACCAAGATTGCGGGCGCCGAACTCGGAGCGATGCTCGGCTGGATGTCGACGCGGGTGCTCGGCCAGTACGACCTGCTGGTCATCGAGGACGAGAACCCCGAAGACCAAGACATCGTTTACTACGTGGCGCCAAACGTCTTGATGCTCGAACAGCGCTACGCGTTCCCGCCCCAGGAATTCCGCCTGTGGCTGGCGCTGCACGAAGTCACCCACCGGGCCCAGTTCACGGGCGTGCCCTGGATGCGCGAGCACTTCCTCGGCCTCGTCAACTCCACGATGGACTCCGTCGATCCTGATCCGAAGCGGCTCCTCGCCGCGGCGCAGCGCCTGCTCGAAGCCCGCAAGCGCGGGGAAGATCCGATGGATCAGGGCGGCATGATGGCGCTGTTCGCGTCGGAGGAGCAGCTCGAGGTGATCAACGAGGTCGCAGGCCTGATGAGTCTGCTCGAAGGCCACGGCGACATCACGATGGACCGAGCCGGCAAGGATCTCATCCCATCCCAGGAGCGGTTCGCCCGGGTATTGCGCAATCGCCGCCAGGGCGCGAGCGGCTTCACGAAGGTCTTCCAGAAACTCGCCGGTCTCGAGGCGAAGATGAAGCAGTACGCCGAGGGCGAACACTTCATCCAGTCGGTCGAGGGACATGGCGGCATGGAGCTCCTCGACCAGGCGTGGGCCGAGCCGGCCAACGTCCCGTCGATCGCCGAGATCCGCGATCCGTCGCAGTGGATCGAACGGGTCGGCGCCCCGGCGCCCGCCGCCTGATCCGATGACCATCGCGGAGCTGCTCGATCGCTGCAGCTTCCCGGACGGGCCCCTCCACCTCGGCGTCAGCGGCGGCGCAGACAGCGTCGCCATGGCCGTACTCGCCCGCTCGGCCGGCCGCTCGTTCACGATCTGGCACGTCGATCACGGCGTCCGTCCCGGCTCGGCTGACGACGCGGCGTTCGTGCGTGATCTCGCCACCGAGTGGGGGGTGCCGTTCGAGTATCGACGCCTCGACCTCGACCCCTCCCCGAACTTTGAGGCCATGGCACGACGCCATCGGTATGACGTGTTGCCCGTCGACGTTTGTGTGGCCCACACTGCGAATGATCGAGCTGAGACGGTGCTGCTGAACCTCTTTCGTGGCGCTGGCTTGACCGGCACTGCGGCACGGATGGATCGGGCCAATCGCCCGATCCTCCACCTCACTCGAGCCGACACGGTGGCGGTGTGCGCCGAGGCCGGATTCGTGCCGCGCGACGACCCGACGAACAACTCGTGGTGCTGACCGAGGAGGGAGACAACTTTGGATCAGTGTCCTTCGCCCAGAAGATCGAGCAGGCCAGTCACGAACGCATCGCTTTTGTGATCGGCGGCGCTGATGGCATAACCGATGCGCTCAAGGCCGAGGCACGTTGGCAACTGAGCTTGTCCCCAATGACCTTCCCCCATGAACTGGCCAGACTGCTGCTGATTGAACAGTTGTTTCGGGCCCAGGCAATCCTGCAGGGAAGTCCGTATCACCGCGCCTGAGCCGATGCTGCACATCGTCGACCAGTTGGTTCCAGACCAGGACCTGACAGCCCTGCGTGAACTCTGCAATGCCCACGGAGAGCTGCGACAACAATTCGATGGGAACAGT
>CAJWHS010000079.1 GCA_913041415.1 uncultured Acidimicrobiaceae bacterium
GGTTCTGGCGGAATCGACCCTGCTTGCCCTTGAGCATGTCGGACAGCGACTTCAGCGGCCGGTTGCCGGGGCCGGTGACCGGACGGCCACGACGCCCGTTGTCGAACAATGCGTCGACGGCTTCCTGGAGCATGCGCTTTTCGTTGTTCACGATGATCTCGGGCGCACCGAGATCGAGCAGCCGCTTCAGGCGGTTGTTGCGGTTGATGACACGGCGGTAAAGGTCGTTGAGGTCGGAGGTCGCAAAGCGGCCACCATCGAGCTGGACCATCGGACGAAGCTCCGGCGGGATCACCGGGACGACGTCGAGAATCATGGCGCGCGGGTCGTTGATGCGGCGGCCGTACTCGTCGCGGCGGTTAAACGCAGCGACGATCTTCAGCCGCTTGATCGCCTTTTGCTTCCGCTGCGCGCTCAGACCCTTCACGCCCTCCGGTGGGTCAATCTGCTCACGGAGCTTGGCTTCTTCGTCGTCGAAGTCGAGGTGCTCGACGAGGCGGGCAATGACATCGGCACCCATGCCGCCATCGAAATAGTCGCCCCAACGATCCTGCAGCTCGCGCCACAACATCTCGTCCTCGATGATCTGACGGCCGTGGAGGGACTTGAACTCGTCCCATGCCCGATCGAGGATCTCCTTTTCGAACTCGAACTGTTCGCGAATCTCGGCGAGGTCCTTGTCGGCCTGCCGACGAGCCGCCTTGAGTTCGGTCTCCTTGGCGCCGTCCTTCTCGAGGTCGGCGAGCTCGGACTCGAGGTCCTCGCTGCGGCGAGCGAGATCGAGCTCCATGTCCTTGTCGATGGCCTCACGCTCACCGACGACCTCGGTCTCCAGCGAGGCGAGATCCTCGTCGCGGCGCTCTTCGTCGACAGAAATGACGAGGTTGGCAGCGAAGTAGATGACCTTCTCCAGCTGCTTGGCCTTGAGCTCTTCCTTGGGCTCGGTACCCATCAAGAGGTAGGCGAGCCACGAACGGGTGCCACGCAGGTACCAGATGTGCACGGCCGGGGCGGCGAGCTCGATATGGCCCATGCGCTCACGGCGAACCTTCGAGCGGGTCACCTCAACGCCGCAGCGCTCACAGATGATGCCCTTGAAGCGAACCCGCTTGTACTTGCCGCAGGCGCACTCCCAGTCCTTGGTCGGACCGAAGATCTTCTCGCAGAAGAGGCCGTCCTTCTCGGGCTTGAGCGTGCGGTAGTTGATGGTCTCGGGCTTCTTGACCTCACCGTTGGACCACATGCGGATGCTGTCCGCAGTCGCGAGCCCGATCTTCAGGTTGGAGAAATCGTTGACGTCGAGCATGACTGTCCTCTCTCAGTTCTTGTTGGGCTCAGACGCGGGCCGCACGAGCGGCGGCACGGGCTGCGTCTTCTTCATCGGATCCACGTTCGGGCCGTGAGATGTCGATCCCCAGCTCCTCGACCGTGCGGAATGTCTCTTCGTCGAGCTCGCGCATCTCGATCTCCTGACCGTCGTGCGAGAGCACCTCGACGTTGAGGCACAACGCCTGCATCTCCTTGATGAGCACCTTGAAGGACTCGGGGATGCCCGGCTCCGGAATGTTCTCGCCCTTGACGATCGCTTCGTAGACTCTCACACGGCCGAGGACGTCGTCAGACTTGATGGTGAGCAGCTCCTGCAGCAGGTAGGCAGCGCCGTACGCCTCAAGGGCCCACACCTCCATCTCACCGAAGCGCTGACCACCGAACTGGGCCTTGCCGCCGAGCGGCTGCTGGGTGATCATCGAGTACGGACCAGTCGAACGGGCGTGGATCTTGTCGTCGACGAGGTGCGCCAGCTTCAAGATGTAGACGTACCCGGTCATGATCGGGTTGTCGAAGGCCTCACCGGTGCGACCGTTGAACAATGTCTGCTTGCCGTCGATCTGGATGAGGCGGGTCTCACCATCGTTGGACTCGGGGTTGAGGTTGTCGAGGATATCGACGATCACCGGCTTGTCGCCGGCGAGTTCCTTCTCGTCCCACTTCGCACCGTCGAACACCGGGGTGGCGATGAAGGTCGAGGGCTTGGTGGTCGGGCGGGTCTTGGTCTCCGTGCCGCGCACCGGAGCGTCGCCGACCTTCTCGCCGTTGATGTCCCAGCCCCATCGGGCGGCATAGCCGAGGTGGGCCTCGAGCACCTGACCGACGTTCATTCGAGACGGAACACCGAGCGGGTTTAGGATGATGTCGACCGGCTGACCATCGGCGGTATAGGGCATGTCCTCGATCGGGAGGATCTTGGAGATGACGCCCTTGTTGCCGTGGCGACCGGCGAGCTTGTCGCCGACGCTGATCTTGCGCTTCTGGGCGACATAGACCCGCACCAGCTGGTTGACGCCGGGCGGCAGTTCGTGGGCGTCGTCGCGGTCGAATACCTTAACGTCGATGACCTTACCGACCTCGCCGTGCGGGACCTTCATCGAGGTGTCGCGCACCTCGCGAGCCTTCTCGCCGAAGATGGCACGGAGCAGGCGCTCCTCCGGGGTGAGCTCGGTCTCGCCCTTCGGGGTGACCTTACCGACGAGCACATCGCCGGGACCGACCTCTGCGCCGACGCGGATGATGCCGCGTTCGTCGAGGTCGGCGAGGATCTCCTCACTCAGATTCGGGATGTCCCGGGTGATCTCTTCGGCGCCGAGCTTGGTGTCGCGGGCATCGATCTCGTGCTCCTTGATGTGGATCGACGTGAGCACGTCGTCCTTCACCAGGCGCTCGGAGAGGATGATGGCGTCCTCGAAGTTGTAGCCCTCCCAGGGCATGAAGGCGACGAGCAGGTTCTTGCCGAGTGCCAGCTCACCCTGATCGGTGGACGGACCGTCGGCGAGAAGCTCGCCCTTCTTGACCTTGTCGCCTTCAGCAACGCGGATCTTCTGGTTGATGCAGGAGTCCTGGTTCGAGCGATCGAACTTCTTGAGATGCAAGGTCTGCTGGCCGAGCTTCTTGTACTCGATGACGATGTGGTCGCCGTCGAGTTCGACGACGGTGCCGTCGTCCTCGGCGAGAAGCATGTCGGCGGCATCGCTGGCGCAGCGCCCCTCGACGCCGGTGCCGATGTAGGGCGCCTCGGCCCGCAGCAACGGGACGGCCTGGCGCTGCATGTTGGCGCCCATCAGCGCCCGGTTGGCGTCGTCGTGCTCGAGGAACGGGATCAGGGCGGTGGCGACCGAGATGATCTGCTTCGGCGAGACGTCCATCATCTGGACTTCTTCCGGCGGCACCGAGGAAATCTCGGTGGTCGCACCGAAGAACACTTCCTGCTCCAGCTGAAGACGAAGGTCCTGCAGGCTCGCCGCTTGCGGCGAGCGACGCACGAGCACGCGGTCGTTGAGGAACTTGCCCTTGGCGTCGAGCGGGGCGTTGGCCTGGGCGACGACGTACTCCTCTTCCTCATCTGCGGTGAGGTAGACGATCTCGTCGGTGACCTTGCCGTTCTTGACGACGCGATACGGCGACTCGATGAAACCGAACGGGTTGACCCGAGCGAACGAGGCCAGACCGCCGATCAGGCCGATGTTGGGGCCCTCCGGCGTCTCGATCGGGCACATGCGGCCGTAATGGGAGAAGTGGACGTCGCGGACTTCGAAGCCGGCCCGCTCGCGGGACAGGCCACCCGGCCCAAGCGCCGAAAGACGACGTCGGTGGGTTAGGCCCGACAGCGGGTTGACCTGGTCCATGAACTGCGACAGCTGCGAGGTTCCGAAGAACTCCTTCATCGCCGCCACGACCGGGCGGATGTTGATCAGGGTCTGCGGGGTGATGGCCTCGACGTCCTGGGTGGTCATGCGCTCACGCACGACCCGCTCCATCCGGCTGAGTCCGATGCGGACCTGGTTCTGGATCAGCTCGCCGACGCTGCGGATGCGGCGGTTGGCGAAGTGGTCCTGATCGTCAAGGCGGTAGCCCGGCTCCCCCTTGGCAAGGTTGAGGAGGTAGGTGGTGGCGGCCAGCATCTCAGCCTGGGCGAGCACCGACTGATCCTCGTCGGGGCGCTCGAGGTCGAGACCAAACTGTTCGGTCAAGAAGTCGAGTTCGGGGCCGAGCTTGCGGTTCAGCTTGTAGCGACCGACACGGCTGAGGTCGTAACGACGGGGCTCGAAGAAGGCGTTGCGGAAGTAGGCACGGGCCGACTCGACGGTCGGCGGCTCACCCGGACGCGCACGCTTGTAGATCTCGAGCAGCGCCTCTTCCTGGGTCGGGGCGATCTCGCGGTCCTTCTCCCACTGCCCCTCGAGGAAGTCGAAGTGCTGGACGAAACGATCAAGGAAACCCGGCTCGTTCTCCTCGTCGAAGCCGAGGGCACGGAGCAGGGTGAACAACGAGAGGCGGCGCTTGCGGGCGACCCGGGCGCCGGCGGTAACGTCCTTGCCCGGCTTCTGCTCAACATCCATCTCGATCCACTCACCGCGGTAGGGGTGGATCGTGCCGGTGACGAGCTGGTGCTTGCTCAGGTTGCGCAGGCGGAAACGCTCACCTGGCTGGAAGATGACCCCCGGCGATCGGACGAGCTGGGACACGACGACGCGCTCGGTGCCGTTGATGATGAAGGTGCCCTTGTCGGTCATCATGGGGAAGTCGCCCATGAAGACCGTCTGCTCCTTGATTTCGCCGGTGTTGGCGTTCATGAAGCGAGCGCGAACGAAGATCGGCGCGGTGTAGGACATGTCCTTTTCCTTGCACTCCTCCACCGTGTACTTCGGCGGCGGGCGCAGATCTTCGTCGTCGGGATCGAACTCGAGCTCCAGCTGGAGGGTCTCGGTGAAGTCCTTGATCGGCGAAATATCGCGGAAGGTCTGAGCCAGGCCTTCGTCGAGGAGCCACTGGAAGCTCTCTCGCTGGACGGCGATCAGATCGGGAAGTTCGAGAACTTCCTCCAGATTGCCGAATGAGTACCGTTCGCGTTGCGCAGCGCGTGTGGTCACTGAGACTCCCAAGAGTTGGGTGGAAAAGGTCGCCAAGCAGCCGTCAGTGCGCGCAAATCAGCTCGGAAAAGCAGAAGAACGCGCAGCGACGACCACGATGTCTCTCAAGCTAGTGCTCAGATACCGATGCGACAACTCTTCGGCAACCCAAGTCAACACCGACTGTGTTCGATTCGAACACACATGGCGGTGCTGCGATTCGGACCCAGAGGCCGCATCAGACGCGCACAGTAGGGAATCAATCGCTATGGGTCAAGGATCCTCGGCCGCCGAAACCGGTGATGCAGCAGCCGGTGACGATGTCAGGGCTGAACGAAACGCAGATTGGCGCAGGCACCCGCCCGACACCCGGCGTCGAGGCCCAGGAAGTCGGAGTAACCCTCCATCCCACCCCATCGATCGCGCAGCGAGTCGATCGTCATCCGCATCACCGGCCGCGGGGAACCGAGCATCGCGTGAAGGTCGAACGGATCGGGATTGATGCCCTCATCGGTCAGCATCTTGGTGAAGAAGTCGATGCGCCCCTCGGGCTGATGCCGAGCCGAGATCTCATAATCGTCGAGCACATGGCCATCACCGACCTCCGCGAGCCCGAGCAGCACCATGGCGGTGATACCAGTGCGGTCCTTGCCGGCGGTGCAGTGAAACAGGAACTTCTCGCCATCGGCGACGGCGTGCGCCATCTGCGCAAGGTGCTCCGGAAAGCCGTCGAGCATCCGGACATAGCCCTCGGCCATGTCCGCCTTGGTGAAACTCGTCATGTCGCGATCACGGATTCGCTCGAAAAGCCCTTTCTGCAGGGCGACGCTCGACGACATCGGCAAATGGACATGCTCGACGCTCTCGGGCAGGCGATCCGGTTCGTTGTCGACCTCGGCCGGGGTGCGGAGGTCGAAGACCTTGGTGATGCCGAGTCGTTCGATGCGTTCAAGGTCGGTGCCGCTGGTCTCGTTGAGGCGAGCACTCCGGAAGACCTGACCCCAACGGGTGGCTCCGCCGTCGATGGTCGGATAGCCACCGAGATCCCGGAAGTTCATCACGCCGTCCATCGCAAGCAGCCGCTCCCCCACCACAGTGAAGCCGTGCTCAGGATCGAAGAGATGCACGTATGTCTGCTCGCGGCGCGGCACCGTGACCTGGTTGGGGCCATCCGGGGCCCGGACATCGGTACCTGCATCGATCGGGTCATCCGACACGAAGACGTTGATCGCTGGCCCACCACCGCGCCAGGACACGACGAGTTCGTCGCCGACCGGCCAGACATTGACGTGGGAAATGGGGGCGGAGGGGGTGTCACTCACGACCCGCACCCTACGCGGTCGTGTTGTCGCACCGCCCACCGAAAACGAAAGCGCCGGCCCCGAAGGACCGGCGCTGTTACGTTCACGCTGCACACCCGAGGGTGTGCCCGAGGAACCGGGAACTATTGGAGTTCGACGGTGCCGCCAGCGGCCTCGAGGGCCTCCTTAGCCTTCTCGGCGTCTTCCTTCGAAGCACCCTCGAGGATCGGCTTCGGGGCGTTGTCGACAAGCTCCTTGGCTTCCTTCAGACCGAGGCTGGTGATACCACGGACTTCCTTGATCACCTGGATCTTCTTGTCGCCAGCGCTGGTGAGGACGACGTCGAACTCCGACTTCTCCTCCGCGTCGCCGCCACCGGCGTCGCCGCCGCCAGCCGGGGCCGCCATCACAGCAGCCGGGGCCGCTGCGGTGACGTCGAAGCGCTCTTCGAACGCCTTCTTCAGTTCGCTCAACTCGAGGACGGTCATGCCGCCGATCGCGTCGAGAATCTCTTCAGTCGTAGCCATGGCTACTCCTCCTCAGGGTTGTCGCCGTCGGCTTCGCCGGCGGAATCTTCGGTGTCACCTGCATCGGCGACGTTGTCTTCGGTCGCCTTGGCGGTGGCCTCAGCGGGTTCTTCGGCGGCTTCCTCGGCAGCGTCACCATCGCTGCTGTCGTCGGATGCCTCCACGGGAGCGGCAGCACCGGCTTTGCCGGCGCCACCCTTGTCGATGAGGGCCTGCAGTGCGTGCGAGAAATCTCGCGACACAGCGTCCAGAAGGCCGACGAATTCTGCAAGCGGGGCTTGCAGAATTCCGGCGATCTGGGCGAGCAGGACATCGCGGGATGGAAGTTCGGCAAGCGCCTTGATGTCGTCCGCGCTGAGCATGGCGCCATCGAGCACGCCACCCTTGAGAACAAGGTTTTCGTTGGACTTCGCGAACTCCTTCAGGGCCTTCGCAACCGCAGCCGCGTCGCCCGCAGAACCGTCATCCTTGGCGTTCACGAACGCAACAGCGGTCGGGCCGGTCAGCAAATCGTCAAGATCAAGATCCTGCTCACGCGCAGCGATGCGCACGAGCGTGTTCTTGTAGATCTTGTACTCACCACCAGCAGCACGAAGCTCCTTACGGAGTGCAGCCAAGGCGGGCACGTCCAGGCCTCGGTACTCGGTCAGCAACGCGCCATCGCTGGCGTCGAACTTCTCACGCACCTCGGCAACGATTGCAGCCTTGTCCGTATTCGTGTCTCCCATCTCACCTCCTTTGTTTGCTGTCGGGCTCTTTTCCGGGTGAAAAGAGCAGTGGGCGCCCACCGAAATTCGGTAAGCGCCCAGTCGACAGCCCACACGTGAGATGGGGACGGTCAGCAGAGCTCTTTCCTCGTCCGGCGGGCGGGATGTCCCACAGTCGGGACTGCGGGGACCATGCCCATTGGTTCTCACATTGCAGCGAGCGCACCGGAGGTCTTTGGGTGAGCAGATCTTGAACACCGCAGGCCGAAGCCCGGGCTATGTGGACGCCAGGCTACGAGTGCCCGGGGAAAAACCAAACTATCAGGCCTCAGTGGTGCCGATGGCGGACGGCTCGATCCGGACGCCGGGGCCCATGGTCGTCGAGACAACGACCTTCTTGACGTACTTGCCCTTCGACGAAGCCGGCTTGACCCGCTCAAGTTCGTCGACGAGCGCACGCAGGTTGGTGAGGAGCGAATCCTCACCAAAGGACGCCTTGCCGATCGGCACGTGCACGTTGGCGAAACGGTCGGTGCGGTACTCGACCATGCCGCCCTTGAACTCATTGATCGCCTTAGCGACATCGGGGGTGACCGTGCCGGTCTTGGGGTTCGGCATGAGGCTGCGGGGACCAAGCACGCGACCGAGCTTGCCGACGGTGGGCATCATGTCCGGGGTCGCAATCGCAACGTCGAAGTCGGTCATGCCGCCCTCGATCTCGGCGGCGAGATCGTCGGCGCCGACGAACTCCGCACCGGCTTCACGAGCGGCCGTGGCAGCTTCGCCTTGGGCGAACACCGCAACGCGGACGTCCTTGCCGGTACCGGCCGGGAGGGCCACGGTACCGCGGACCATTTGGTCGGCCTTGCGAGGATCGACCCCAAGGCGGACCACGATGTCGACGGTCTCGTCGAACTTCTTCGTACCGAGCGACGTGATGATGCCAATGGCCTCTTCGTCGCTGTATAGACGATCACGATCGAACTTCTGCGCGTTGTCGCGGTATTGCTTGTCTTTCGCCATGGTCGGCTCCCTCTCTGTTCACGCCGCCCGGTGAGGTGTTCCGGTGCGAGCGGGGAACCAATGTGGTTCCGGCTGTGGTGCCCACCGGAGTGGGCGGGTGCGATCACCCGAAGATGATCGATGTACTAGTGCGGGTCAGCGCGATTCAGACGACCTTGATGCCCATCGAGCGGGCGGTGCCCTCAACCTGAAGCATTGCGCCCTCGAGATCGATGGCGTTGAGGTCGGGCATCTTGGTGTTGGCGATCTCCTCGACCTGAGCCTTGGTGATCGTGCCGGCGACCTCGCGGCCCGGGTTGTTGGCGGCGGTCTCGAGACCGGCGGCCTGACGGATCAGGAACGGGGTGGGCGGGGTCTTAAGGGTGAACGAGAACGAACGGTCCTCGTAGATCGTGATCTCGACGGGAACGATCTGGCCGCGCTTGTCCTCGGTCTTCGCGTTGTAGTCCTTGCAGAAGTCCATGATCGCAACACCGTGCGGACCGAGCGCGGTACCGACGGGCGGCGCAGGCGAGGCCTGCCCGGCGGGGATCTGGATCTTGACGACAGCAGCGACCTGCTTCTTGGCCATGATTGCTTCCTAGCGAGAAATGCGGACCCACAAGTCTGGGCCGGTTGTACACGCGCGCCAACCGGTGACACGCAGAAATGTTGACGGGACCGCCCGAGGGCGGTGAGCGCTCAGAGCCGAGCGACCTGGGCGAATTCGAGCTCGACCGGAGTCTCACGCCCGAAGATGTTGACGAGCACCTTCACCTTGAGCTGATCCTCGTTGATCTCGATGATCTCGCCGGAGAAGTCAGCGAAGGGGCCTTCCTTCACCCGAACCGTCTCACCCATCGAGTACTCGAACATGGGCTTGGCCTTCTTGGACTGCTCTTGCTTGCGGTCCGCTTCGACGCCGAGGAAATCCTCGACATCCTTGCGACGCATCGGCGAGGGCTTCCCGCCCTGGTTGACGAAGCCGGTGACACCAGGGGTGTTGCGAATCACGTACCAGGCGTCGTCGTCGAGCACCGTGCGGCAGAGGAGATAGCCCGGGAAGAGCTTCTTCTCGGTCATGACCTTCTTGCCGTTCTTGAACTCGGGGACCTCACGGGTCGGGATGACAACCTCGTGGATGCGGTTCTCCATGTTCATCGAGGCGATGCGGGCCTCGATGTTCTGCTTGACCTTCTTCTCGTAGCCCGACTGGGTGTGAAGCACGAACCACTTGCCAGGACGATCGAACGGCGAGATGTAGCGCTCCTCGTATTCGTCCTCGCCGGCTTCGAGCAGGGCGTCCTCATCGAGGACCTCCACATCGGCACCGCCGGTCTCGGTCTCGGGGCGGCCCGCCATCGCTTCGCCGCCGGTCCAATCGTTGGCGAGGCCGGCACCGACGGGCACGGCGTCGGTGGGGGCTTCAGCGTCGGACGCCTCGTCGGCGGCCTCGGGTTCGATGGTGGTGTCGTCAGTCATGAAACTCAGTTGTTGTCGAAGAGCTCGAGGATGAAGGTCGAGAACAACCAGTCGAGCCCATAGATCATCGCGCCCAGGATGATTATGGTGATCAAAACGACGATCGAGTAGTTGATCGTCTCTTCGCGGGTCGGCCAGGCCACCTTCCGGAGTTCGGCCCGGACCTCGCGCAGGAACTGCCCGGGGCTGGTGCGTTCCTGGGGTGAAGCGCCAGAAGGCGCTGTGCGGGAGCGGACCGGCGCGCCATCGGCGTCGATCTCTCCTTGCTTCTGAAGCATCCGCTTTTGCTGTCGGTTCATCGACATGGGTGCAGGTCCTCGGGTTGGTACTCGAAGAGATCGCCGGTTGACGACCTCGACATGCAGGGGCGGAGGGACTCGAACCCCCAACCGCCGGTTTTGGAGACCGGTGCTCTACCAATTGAGCCACGCCCCTGAGAAGGCATCAGCGAGGCTACCACCGGCATCAGCGTTCCCTACCGGCGAGATCGCGCGCTCAGGACATCGAACGCAAGAGGCATCGCAGGCCGGAGAGACAAATCAGCCGGCGAGTCGAACGACGCGACGGTGCCGGATGGCAAGCGCGATGACCCCCGCCGCCGCAGCGACGCCGCCGATGGTGGCGGCGGTGACCGCTGGGACCCGGGTACTGGACGTGCCATCAGCAACGTCAAGTGCAACGAGGATGCGGTGCTCTAGATCAGAGACCACGACATCGTCATGGTCCGCAAGGCTGCGCATCACACGACGCATGCGCTTGTAGTTGGCGATCTCGGCCTGGCAGCGCAGGCATTGCGCGACATGGGCAGCGGCGTCACCGGACAGCACGCCGTCATCGGCGGCGAGTTCGTCGTTGAACCGGGCGCATTGGTCAAGCAGCGTGATCCGTTCGGGGTCGTCGATGGTGGGGTCAACGGGCATGGGTCATCTCTCCGGTCGGGTTCTCCCCGGGAAGGGGGAACACCTGCTCGCGAAGGCGACGGCGAGCGCGGTGCAAGCGGACTTTGGCGGCACTGACGGAGATGCCGAGTTCGTCGGCGATCGCGTCGTGTGAGAGGTCATAGACGTCGCGCAGCACCACAACAGCCCGCAGGCGGGGCGGGAGGTCGCGGATGGCGATGTCGAGTTCGTCGCGCAGTTCGCCGGTCTCAGCGGCGACGACGGGGTCGAT
>CAJWHS010000080.1 GCA_913041415.1 uncultured Acidimicrobiaceae bacterium
CATGCCCATTCCGTGGTGGGCAAGGGCATGTCGAGGTTCGCGGTCGACGGTGGCGATACCGGCGTCGAGCGCGGCCGGCCAGAAACGGTTGCCGGGGCGTCCGAACCCCACGAGCGTCTCAGCGGAGTACACGCTCGGGTTCAGCCCGCAGATCAGCAAGCGCATCCCAGGACCGATGATGTCGGGCAGGGTGAGAGCTCGACGAGCGGTGATGTTGATGACACCAACCTGGTCATCTTCTCGGATCGTGAGCGCTTCGATGTCGAAGCCCGCGCCCTCGACCACAGTGCGGAGGAGGTCGAGCCGCCAGCCGGTGAAGCGGCGCCCACCCATCGGATCCGTCTCAAGAGGGGCGAGATCCTGATCGCCGGCGAAGAACTGGAGTTCGATCGGCCCGCCGACCTTCACGACTCGGTGAAGTTCGGCGAGGGCCATGGGTAGGTGAGCGCGGTCGATGTGAACGTAGACCTTGGTGCCGAGCGCGCCGGCGATCGATTCGGTGGCGAACGGAAGACCATCAGCGACGGCCTGTACGGGAAATGCCCCGGGGGCGTGTTCGGGAAGTAGTTCGAGCATCTCGGCGACCGGGTCGAGTCCGATCACGGTGCCCGGCAACCCGGGGATCAGAAGCCCCGGACCACAACCGACGTCGAGCACCGGTGTGGCCGGAATTTCGCTGAATGCCGCGGCGAGCCGTTCGGCCGGGGCGAGCGATGTTCCGACTCTGGCGTCACGCCAGTTCACTGCCGTGCGTCGATAGATCGCCGTGGTGATCGGGTCCAGGCTCACCGGCTCACGAGCCTGGCAGCGTCGCTTGCAGCCTGCGCATCCCCGCGAGCCATCGGCCCCGATCGCTGGCTCGGTTGAGCTCGTAGCGCGCGACTTCGGGGTGGGGGAGGATTAAGAAGTCGTCGTTGGCCAGGCCCACGGATACCGCCTCGGCGACCTCCTCAGGCTCGATCATGCCCATGGCCTTCACGACCTCGACCGCCAACTCGCCGTCCGCTTCGGTCATCGGTGTGCGAACGCCCTGAGGGCACAGGCATGAGACACCAATGCCTGCATCGCCGTGCGTGATTGCGATCCATTCGGCGAGCGCGACTGCACCGTGTTTCGTGACGGCATACGGGGCGGCGCCCAGGTTGGTGAGCAGGCCTGCTGCGGATGCGGTGATGAGGAGGTGGCCGGAGCCTCGTTGGGTCCAACGGGGGATGAGATGACGGCAGGCCTTCACGTGAGCGAGCACGTTGACGTTCCAGTTGGCGTTCCACTCGTCGTCGCCCAGTTCGACCCCACCGTTCGCCACGATGCCGGCATTGCCCGCCCAGAGGTCGATCGGGCCGTGGTCGCGTTCGACCTGCTCAATGAGGGCGACAATCGCAGCCTCGTCGGTAACGTCGATGCCGACGCCGACACCGCCGATCTTCTTCGCGACTGCGGCGGCCCTGGTGCCGTCGAGATCGGCGACGTACACGATCGACGCGCCGTCGGCAGCGAAGCGCCGAGTCATGGCTCGACCTATACCGCTTGCGGCTCCGGTGACGACGACGACTGCTCCCTGAATCTGCATGGTGCCGATCGTAGGCCCTTTGGGCCGTTCGAGGGTTTTCCACAGGAACTCCGCGATCGCGCGCCAGAGGCGTGGTCTAGGGTGCGCCCATGATGGAAATGTCCAACGTGGTTTCGGTGGCCAATGCCATCGAGCTGATCGACAGCAACCTGAAAGATCTCCAGGGGCGTGAGCTCGTGTCGGCGGCCGAGGTGGCCGACCTGCTTCTCGATCTCCGCATGCTGCTTGCTGCGGCTCAGGTCGAGCCGGCCCCGATGGGCTGAACCGAACCGTCTAGGTCAGCGCGTCGGCGACCCGGCGCGCCACCGTTCCGAGCAACGCACCCACCACGATGCCTCCCGCGACGTCGGAGGCGTGGTGGATTCGAACATGGATGCGGCTCGTCGCAACGAGACCAGCCAGCGCATACCACGCTGCACCGTCACCGTTGCGGCTCAGCATGGCTGCAGCAACCGTCGCTGCCGAGGCGTGGCCGGATGGGAAGCTTGACGTCTTCGGCTGGCGCAGGTTGAAGGGGTGAGGTGCGTCCTGCACCGGTCGGCTCCGCTTGAACATCGATTTCACCGGCCCGTTGATGAGGGCCGACTCCACCCCGAGTGCGGCGCTGACGGCGATGGCCACCTTGGGGTCGTTCTTCACGATCGCCTGAGCGATGCCGAGCGTATGCCAGAGCAGCGAGAAGTCGGCCACCTCGGAGGCGGTGTAGAAGATCCGGTCGATCGCTGGGTGGCCTCGAAGGGCCTCCCAGGCATCGTCGAGAGCGTCGTCGAGTCGATCGATCGCGTCGGGCACAGGGTGAGGCTACGGCCTTCCGCTGAGAGGGAGGTGTCGGGCGAGGGAGCGAGGACGCTCTAACGGGCAGCGTCTCGGTAGGCCCCGGGTCCGGTGAACATGCCGCGATGCCAGCGACGAGGGGTTGTGATCATGGCCCGCGGGTAGTCCTCGAACATCCAGCGTGCGAAGTTGCGACGGGTCCAGGCAGTGGCGCCTGTGGTCTTCAGCGCCGCGCCTGCGATGGTCGGGTTGGCCAAGAGCGGGATAAGGATTCGGGCCATACGGTCGTCGGCGACGAGCTCGCGCCGAACGTCGCCCCGGTAGTGCGCGCAAGGTTCGCTATTGGTCAGCAGCGCCTCGGCAGCGAGTCGGCCGGTGAGAATCGCCTGTCCGATGCCCTCGCCGGTCATCGGGTCGGTGACGGCGGCGGCATCGCCGACGAACATGGTGCGGGGCCCGGTCAGCGGTACCCGCCCGACTCGGGCGGGGATCGGCCAGGCCTTGTGGGGCCCTTCGGGTCGGGCGTCAGGGCCGAGTGCTTCGCGAACGTGCGGACGACCGAGAAGATCGGGCCAGAGAGTCTTCATGTCGCCAACGCGGTAGTGCTTGCTGCCTCGCTGGATCCCGAAGCCGATGTTGGCCCGATTGCCCTCGAGCGGGAACGACCAGGCGTAGCCTGGGAGCAGGTCCTTTTCGAACCAGACGATGAGTTCGGAGGCGGCCCTCGGGCTGACGTTCTCGTAGTACTGCCGGAATGCATGCCACTCACCCCGGTAGCCGTCGACCGACAAGCCGAGGAACTTGCGAACGGGGGACCACATGCCGTCGGCGGCGATGACGTGTTGGGCCCGGAACGGTTCATTACCGAAGACGAGGTCGGCTGCGTCTTCGTCGGTGGTCATTTCCGTGAGCTGCATGCCCTCGTGAATGATCGCACCATCGGTGCGGGCCATCTCGAGTAGGGCGTTGTCGAGGTCGACACGGGTGGCAACCGCAGCGTGGTAGCCCTCACCCTCGGGCAGGGCGTAGCGACGCTCGGTGCCGCGGGGTGAGCGGATCACAACGTCGTCGACCCGCTGCCAGCTCGCCACCGTCGAGGGGTCGAAGCCGAGTGCTTCCAACTCGCGAAGCGCAAGTGTGGTGAGGCCGTCACCGCAGCACTTGTCTCGAGGGAATGTCGCCCGATCGAACACGTGGACGTTGCGGCCTGCTCGAGCCAGGAGAGCGGCTGCGGTGGTGCCGGCTGGGCCGGCGCCGATGATCGCGATATCGCCGTCAAAAGACATGGGGGCCATTCCCCGAATCTACGGGACGGTCGTTGCCGGTGGCACCGTGGAGGTGGTGGTTGTCGTGCGGTCGGCCGGGTTGCTTGGGCTGCCGTCACAACGCACACCCTCCGGCCGGTAACGAGCAAAGACGGTGTCGATCTCAGTGTGGCCGTCTTCGAGGTAGGTCCGGGTGCGCTCCGTGATCACTCGAGCACACGAGACGCCCTGGCGGGTCTCGGTCTGACCGGTCTGCTCGCCCTCGATCCACCTGGTGCCGTAGAGCGTGACGGTGATCGATGTTCCGTCCGTGGTTGGCCACAGCAGTACGCCGTATGGCGTGGTGTTGAGGATCTCGAGATCGACGTTCGGGAAGTTCACGGTAGCTTCGCGGCCGTACGGATAGCGGCTGATGTAGATCGAGTGCGACTGGTAGTCGCCGAAGTCGAGGCCGGCGAAGAAGGCTGCGTTGAATAGTGTGGTGGCGTACTGGCTGATGCCGCCACCGACCGAGGTCGTGAACACGCCATTGGAGATGACCCCTGCATCGACGAACCCCTTCTCTCGGGTTCGGCGGCCGACATAGTCGTTGATCGAGAACTCGCCACCGGGCTCGATCACTGCACCCTGGGTGAGCTCGGCGATGCGCTGAATGTTGATGTTGCGGGTCTGGTTCGGCTGGTAGTTGGTCGTGAACTCACCGATTACCTCGACGATGCCGAGCGACTCGGCCCATTCGATGCCTCGTACATCGGGATCCTCGCGGGGTCGGAGCTGAACGACCTGGTTGCCTGCCTCCATCGCCGCCAGGATTCGCTCAGGCGTGTCGAGGGTGCAGCAGACTGCGCCAGGGGAGGAGCCGACGATACGAACGCGGCCGACTGCGTCGATGGTGAAGGTTGGTTCGTCACCGGCCTCGCCATAATCGATGAAGAGGGTCTCAACCGTCGACTGCACGAGCTGCTGGTCAATCGAGATTGTGGGTTCGTCGGCGGTTCCGCCGAACACAAGCCAGGAGCGCAGCGCCGACTGTGAAATGCGTCGTTGAATGGTTACCCCAGGGACTCGCAACGCAATGCCATTCTTGGTGAGGCGATGAGCCTCGGCGATGAGCTCGTCGGCCCCTCGGTCGACGGCCTCGCTGCCGGCGATCGGGATCTCGATCACGGCGGTGCCGTTGCCCCCGGTGACCGCTGCATCGAGGACGCGATTGTGGAGTTCGTCGGCATCGACGATGGGCAATGAGGCGATATGGGCTTCGACAAAGCGACCGTTGACGAGTTCGAGTTGAGGAAGACCGAAGTCGAGATCGAAGATCGAGTCGTTGCCCGCCACGACCTCACCCAGCACGTCGACGTCGATCGCGTAGAGGATGTCAAACGAGCGCTTTCCGAAGAGTGAACCGACCCACCGGATCGGCTGCATAATGAGGCCCGGCTGCTCCGCCGCATCGGTGAGCGCCAACTCGGCGTCGACCATCACACCGAGCTCAGCGGCAGTGATGGTGAGACTGTTCGTGCCGTGGCGCAGCTCGATCGGACGGTCCGTGAGGCGCCCATCGGTGAGCAGTTCGGCAGCCTCGTCGATGTCGAGTCGGCCGACCTCGACGCCTGCGATGGAGGTGTTGCGCGCAATGTCGCCACCAAGGATCATGTCATCAAGGACCCAGCCAGCGAAGACTGCCGCCACGACAGCCGCCACGGCCAGGAGAGCGTTGCGCATCGCCTGGAGACCTTAATGCGACACGCCGCTAGAAAAGCTTCAGGTTCGGTGACTCGATGCCCCGCAGCTCGTCGTAATCGACCTCGACCCAGTAGATGTCGCGATCAGCGGCGAGCACCTTTGCTTGCGGCTTGATCTCCTGGGCGACGAACACGCCCCGGACCGGCCGCAGGAGCGGATCCCGGTTGAGGAATTCGAGATAGCGCGTGAGCTGCTCGACACCGTCGATCTCTCCGCGCCGCTTGACCTCGACAGCCACGGCGAGGCCCTCAGCATCGCGACACAACAGGTCGACCGGGCCGATGTCGGTCGGGTACTCGCGACGCACGAGCTTGAGGCCGTCCTGGATTGAGGTCGGATCGTCAGCGAGCAGTTGCTGCAAGTGCGCCTCGACGCCATCTTTTTGCAGACCCGGGTCGATCCCCATCTCGTGGGCGACATCGCTCAAGACTTCCTCGAAGGTAATCGTGAGTACTTCACCCTTGGGGCTGGTCACGGTCCATACGCCGGCCTCGTCATCCATGGTGAGACGGTTGGGTGCGTTCATCCAGTTGAGCGGTTTGTAGGCGCCACCATCGGCGTGGATCGCAACACAGCCGTCGGCCTTCACCATCACCAACCGAACGGCGGAGGGCAGATGAGCTTGGAGTCGACCGTCGTAGTCGACGGTGCACTGGGCCACCACTAGACGCACGCAGGTGACCGTAGGCGCGCACACTCTTCCATGCGCGGCGCTGCTCCTGTGGAAAACTATGGTTTCAGACGCGTTCCTGGAGGCGTTTGCGAATAGTCTCGCGACGCTCCTGAAGCTCCCGATACGTCATCTTCTCGACGCTACCGTCGACACCGAACGCAGCTTTCATGCCGTCGGGGTCGAACGCGTACTCCTCCGGATCCATACCCACCTCGGCGGCGAGGCGAGCACCGTGGGTCGTGGCGAAGTACGTGGCGACGTGAGCGACCTCAGCGAAAAGGTCGAGATCGGGCGCTAGGCGGGCAATGGCACCGTCCAGGAAGACCAGGTTCTTCACGAAGAGCATGAGTTCTTTGGGCATGCGGGCGCCGTAGCCCAGGAGTGCCTTCACGACCCTTTGCAGCTCCTCGGTGAGCTGATCGGGTGTCATCGTGGTCGGGTCGATGACCTCGTCGAGAAGACCAAGGTCCTCGGCGACAGCCTTGAGGTCGGTGTCGTCAGGCAAGGCGCCGAGGTCGCGCATGGCGGCGAGCTGATCGACAGGGTTGTTCATCATGCCCCCGATCAAGAGACGGACGAACGCAAGGCGACGGGCCTCGCTCATGCGGCCCGTGATGCCGAAGTCGAGCAGGGCGGTCTTCCCGTCGGGGCGAACGTAGAGATTGCCGCCGTGGAGATCGCCGTGGAAGATCCCGTGGATCAGGGCACCTTCCATGAAGCCGATCATGCTGGCCCGCACGATCGCGTGGGTGTCGACACCGTGCTCCTCGTAACGCTCCATGTCGTCGAAGCGGAAGCCATCAAGACGTTCCATCACCAGCACTCGACGGGTGACGAGTTCTGGATGAGGACGAGGCACCACGAACTGACGCTGATCGAGATCAGCGAACACCGACGCGACATCGATCATGTTGGCGGCTTCGACCCGAAAATCGAGCTCCTCGCTGATCGTGCGGGCGAACACCTCAACCAACGCGGGGGGGTTGGCGAGCGACGCCACCGGGATTCGCCCGACGAGGAACGGCGACAGCCACGCCATGACTTTCAGATCGTTGTGCACGAGTTCGTCGACGGTGGGTCGCTGCACTTTGACGACGACCGAGGTACCGTCGAGGAGGGTCGCGCCGTGGACCTGCGCGATCGACGCTGCTGCGATCGGCTCTCGTTCGAAGGTGGCGAAGACGGATTCGAGCGACGCTCCGAGGTCGGACTCGACGACTCGACGAACAAGGTGAAACGGCTCGGCCGGAACCTGGTCACGACAGGCGATGAATTCCTGCACCAGCTCGGAGGGGAAGATGCCCTCGCCGCTGGAGATGATCTGGCCCAACTTGATGTAGGTCGGACCGAGCGTCTCGGCGCCGTGGCGCATGCGATGAGAAAGGTCGGCCCGGCTGTCGCTGCCCCCCTTGCGTCGTCCGACCAAGAACCAGGCGATGAGCGCGCCACCAAGGACTCGGACGACGGTGATCGCTCGGCGGATCGGCGGCACCTTCGGAGGCCGGATCAGCGACGGAAGGCGTCGGGCGGTAGCGGCACGCAGGGCGGCGACATCGCCGCCCCAGGCGGTGGTGGTGGGATCGAGATCCCATGGAGGCGTATCGCTGAATACGCCGAATTCTAGGTCGGTGGGGGAACCGGACATTCCCCCAGTGTGGAACGGTGTCACCGGCACGCCAACGCGGGCCGCCGTGGCATTCGGCTCAGCGTTCGAACGAGGCGAGGGCGGTCAGGGCGGCGCCGGCGAGCTCCGGTCGACAGACGAGGAGATCGGGAAGGTAGACGTCGCGCTGGTTATAACGCAGAGGAGAGCCGTCGATTCGGCTTACGTGGCATCCGGCCGCCGCGGCGACCGCAACCGGAGCGCAGGAATCCCACTCATACTGACCCCCGCTGTGGGCATAGATCTCGCACTCACCTCGGACCACGGCCATGGTCTTGGCCCCAGCAGATCCCATCTCGACGAGATCGGCCCCGAGTGCCTCGGCGAGCCGCAGCGCAGCGACAGGTGGGCGACTGCGGCTGACGATCATGCGAGGGGTCGGGGCGCCGCTGCCCGGTAGCGCCGGCGCGTCGCCGGTGTGGAGCGTGACACCGAGTCCGGGCAGGGCGACGGCGCCAGCTACGGGTTCCTCGTCGATGACGAGTGCAACGTGCACTGCCCAGTCGGTGCGGGGCACCTCGGAGAATTCGCGGGTGCCGTCGAGAGGGTCGACGATCCAGGTGCGCTCGGCGTCGAGCCGGGCAAGGTTGTCCTTGCCTTCCTCGCTGAGTACGGCGTCTTCGGGCCGCTCCCCGGCGAGTCGGCGCATCAGTAACTCGTGGGCCTGACGGTCGCCTTCGGCTTTGAGCACGGATGGGGGAGCGTCCTCGGCAGTGAGCTGCTCGCGCACGGCGAGCAGGAGATCGCCTGCTTCGGTGGCGAGTCGGGCGGCGAGCTGGTGATCATCGAGGGGCACGCCGCGGAGACTACACGACCGATCTGCGGGAGCTCGGCTGCCGTGTCGTGGTCAGACCCCGTCAACGGGAGCGAGACGACAACTCGCAGTCAGCCGCGAGTGACGGGCTTGTACTTGATGCGATGCGGACGCATGGCGTCGACACCGTGCTCGCGCTTGCGGTACTCGGCGTAGTCGGTGAAGTTGCCTTCGAACCAGCGCACCTGCGACTCGCCTTCGTAGGCGACGATGTGGGTGGCGACACGGTCGAGGAACCAACGGTCGTGGGACACGATCACGGCGCATCCGGCGTAGGCCTCGATGGCATCCTCCAGTGCCCGCAGCGTGTCGATGTCGAGGTCGTTCGTGGGCTCGTCGAGAAGGAGCACATTCGCACCTTCCTTCAGCACCTTGGCCAGGTGCACTCGGTTGCGCTCACCGCCGGAGAGGTTACTCACCAGCTTCTGCTGATCGGGGCCCTTGAAGTTGAACGACGCCACGTACGAGCGGCCGTGCATCTCTCGGCCACCGACCTCGAGATGGTCGACACCGCCGGTGATTTCGTCATACACCGTCTTCTCGGGATCGAGCGTTCGGCTCTGGTCGACGTAGCCGAGCTGCACCGTGCCGCCGAGCTGGATCGTGCCCGAGTCGGGGGCGGCAACCGGATCGTTGGTGTCCTCGTACTCGTCGATCAGCATCTTGAACAGCGTTGACTTGCCGGCACCGTTGGCACCGATCACGCCGACGATGCCGGCGGGCGGCAGGGTGAACGAGAAGTCGTCGATGAGGAGCTTGTCGCCGAAGGCCTTCGAGATGTTGTTGGCTTCGATGACGACGTCGCCCAGTCGCTTGTTGGCGGGGATGACGATCGAAAGCTCTTCCGAGCGCCCTTCGGCGGCCTTGGATTCCGCGAGCAGCTTGTCGTAGGCCGCCAAGCGGGCCTTGCCTTTCGACTGGCGGGCCTTCGGCGCCATGCGCACCCACTCGAGTTCGCGCCTGAGCGTACGATTTCGCTTGCCGTCGTCCCGCTTCTCCTGCGAGATGCGCGCTTCCTTTTGCTCGAGGAAGACAGAGTAGTTGCCTTCGAAGGGATAGCCGCGGCCGTGGTCGAGCTCGAGGATCCAGCCCGCCACGTTGTCGAGGAAGTACCGATCGTGGGTCACCGCAACGACGGTGCCGGCGTAGTCCTGGAGCGTGCGCTCCAGCCAGGCCACTGACTCGGCGTCGAGATGGTTGGTGGGCTCATCGAGCAGCAGGAGGTCGGGCTTGGCGAGAAGGAGACGGGCCATGGCGACACGGCGAACCTCGCCGCCGGAAAGGTTCTCAACGCCCCAGTCGCCGGGTGGGGTGCGGAGAGCATCCATCGCGATCTCGACCGTGCGTTGGAGATCCCAGGCGCCGGCGGCTTCGATCTTGGCCTCGAGGTCAGCCTGCTTAGCACCGAGTTTTTCGAAGTCAGCGTCGGGATCGCTCCAGGTGGCGAGCACCTTGTCGTACTCGGCGAGCATTGCCGCCGCATCGCCTGCGCCGTCCATCACGTTTTCGAGGACGGTTTTCGTAGGGTCGAGCTCGGGCTCCTGCTCCAGCATGCCGACCGTGTAGCCCTCGCCGAGCTTTGCTTCACCGGTGTAGTCGGTGTCGATGCCGGCCATGATCTTCAGCAGTGTCGACTTGCCGGAGCCGTTTGGGCCGAGCACGCCGATTTTTGCCCCCGGGAAGAACGAAAGCGTGATGTCCTTGATCACGTCGCGGCTCGGCGGAATGAACTTGCCGACCTTGTGCATGGTGTAGACGAACTGACCTGCCATGCCTCGAAGGCTACCGAGGACGATTTGCGGTTCTGCCGGATGGCAGCGACAAGCTGCGGAAAACAGCGAGAGCCCCGGCCAAGGCCGGGGCTCTCGATCAGCATCAGGGACGAAGACTCAGCGGCGCTTCTTGGCGGGTGTCTTCTTGGCGGTCTTCTTGGCGGGTGTCTTCTTGGCGGCTTTCTTCGCCGTCTTCTTTGCTGCCACGGTGGGGCCTTTCCCTCGGGGGTTCGTATCGGCCTGGGATGCCGATACGCCAGGTTTGCTGGTCGAGGACCCCAACTGGATGATCCCTGCATCAATCCCGCGTCGATCGTCGTCGAAGCGGTGCACGACGAAGTCGCGGGTTTGGCCAACCGAGACCGCGTCGCGAGCACGCGGCGGGGCCGGATCGCCGAGGAGTCGGAGCGGGAGATAGACCGAGGCGTCACCGGCTCGGGCGTACGCGCCGTGACTTGAGAACGACTCGACGGTTGCCGTGACGATGGTACCGAGCGGGTTCGCACGACGGAAGGCGTTCCAGACCGCAGCGGTGTTCGCACCAGGCTGGTCGCTGCGCGTGGTCTTCTTGACTGCCGGCTTCTTCGACGTGGCCTTTGCCTTCGGCGACACCTCGCTCTTCGTGTCCGGTTGTGCCTTGGTTGTCTTCTTGGCACCAGTCATGACCGAAACAAAGTTGTTGTGTTTCGGATCCGTACCTGTTGGTGTTCGAGAGGGATATAAGAAAGTGGCATGAATACTCTGCGTAAGTAAAGAAGAAAAAAGATCGAACACCACCTACACCGTTTATCTTTTCCAACACATCTCCAATGAAAATT
>CAJWHS010000081.1 GCA_913041415.1 uncultured Acidimicrobiaceae bacterium
GCTCGGGATGCGACGCTCTCATCAGCTGGGTGGGATGACCTCGAGGTTGTCGTCGGCGAGCGTGCCGATCACCGGATCGATGTTGGCCTGATCGCGGAAGTTCGCAGCAGCGGTGCTCTCGAGATCGAGGATCATCGTACTGACCATGCCGTTCTGCATGTCGAAGGCAATCTGCGCAAGGGCAGCCGGATCGGCATCGGGGTGGTTGTCGACGGTTGCCGGACCGACGCTCTCGATCTCGATGAGGTGCCACCCGAAGGTCGTCACCACCGGGCCAACGACGTCGCCGGCCGCACCGGCGTAGGCGGCCTCCTCGAACTCGGGCACGAACTGGCCTTCGACCGCGCAGCCGAGATCACCGCCGCTCGGCCCAGACGGCCCGGTCGACAGTTCGATCGCAAGCTCGGCGAATGCTTCGCCGGCATCGAAGCGCTCCAGGGCTGCTTGGGCTTCCTCCTCGGTTCCGACGAGGAGATGGTTCGAACAGAGATAGTTCGGCGGGTCGGGTTCGGTGAGGTTGGTGGCCTCGGCATCGGTCCAACGGCCGACGGTGTAGCTGATCGCGACCGTGTCGATCAGGATCTGGATCTCGGTGTCGTTGCCGTCCCGTTCACCAACGGCGGCGACGGCGAGCTCACGGTCTTCGTCGGTGATGGGGAAGCCCCGCTCGGCAAGTTCGAGCTCGAGTGCGTTGGCGACCAGCCACGACTCGACGACGGTGGCGATTCGCGAGGGCACGGTGTTGCTGCCGTCGGGCAGGAGGTCGTCGAGCATGCCGGCCGACAGTTCGCGACCGGCGATCGAGGCGATGACCGTGTCGGCATCGGCACCGGCGATGACGGCGTCGTCTTTGCCGCCACAGGCCGCAGCGAAGATGGTCAGGGCGACGAGTGCGGCGACGAGCGGACGGAAACGCAGAAGAGAGCTCACGAGGACGGAAGGCTAACGGCGCCTGCACGCATGACGACCGCGGCCAGACGACTCCATCCCTGCATCGGCGACCACGTCCCCATCCCTCAACCCCCGCAGGGTGTCGCTGACCTGCTAGAGCAGAGTCCGAAGCGACAGAGGTTCGCAGCGTCGTCTCGGCGCTCAGGACTCGGACGTGAGGTCGTGATGCACTGGCGAGAATTACCGGAGGCCCTCGGGCTGATCGACCGGGAAATCGTGTCGTTCGTCGGTGGTGGCGGCAAGACGATGGGCCTCTTCGCCCTCGCCGTGACTCGGCCCGGCCCGACGGTCGTCACGACCACCACCAAGATGGGCCGCGACCGCACCGGCGGTCTTCGGGTACTGATCGACCCGTCCGATGCCGAGGTTGCTGGTGCTGCTGAAAGGGGCTCGATCATCGTCTGGGGCGACGCTGACGAACACCGCGCCACCGGTGTCACGGTCGATGCCTGTGCCCGCTACCTCGATCTCGTCGACACGGTGGTCGTGGAGGCCGACGGGTCGCGACGACGGCCCTTCAAGGCGCCACTCGACTACGAACCGGTCGTCCCGCCTGCCACCACGACCCTGGTCGCGTGCTGCGGCATGGCGGCCCTCGGCACACCGATACGCGAAGGGTGCCATCGCCCTGAACGGGTCGCCGCCATCGTCGGCGCAGGCGTGGAGGAGCTCCTCACACCCGATCGCCTAGTGCAGGTGCTGTTGTCGGCGGAGGGGTCGGCCAAGGATCGGCCTTTGTCGGCGCGCTTTGCTGTCGTGCTCAACCGGGTGCGGCCGGAGCACGCTGACCTCGTGGCCGAGATCCGCGAACGGATCGGTTCGGTCGACGGATCGATCCCGGTCGTCGCCCTCAACGAACTGGCTCCCGCAGAGCTCCCTGACGCCGTCGGGTGATCAGGCGATCACGATGATGATCGTGCCGATGATCACGATCACGAGACCGATCACCTGAGCGCGATTCACGGCGTCGCCGAAGAACAATCGGCCAGCGGCGACACTCGTCGCCGGGAACAGCGATGCCGTCACCGACGTCGCCGGCGCGTTGAAGGTAAAGCCGGCCAACAACAAGGCGGTGCTTAGGCCGCCGAAAAGGCCGGCAGCGGTCGACTGCGGCGCGAACCGTATCGGTGGCAGGAGCGGCCGCTTTCTGAGCATGGCCCACACGATGATGGTGACGAAGGCCATACCGCGCTGGCTGGCGGCCGGCCAGACGCCGGCGTCGTCGGTCACATCCACGAGGAACGCTGTGCCGATGCCATAGCCGAGGCCTGACACGATCCCGATCGGGAGGCCGCCCCGCACATTGCTTGCGACGTCGCCGCCCATCGTGACGAAGAGCAGCCCGGTCACGACGGTGACGGCACCGAGCCAGGCGAGAACGGGCGGAAGGTCTTCGACTACGGCTGCGTAGAGGAAGGGGATGAGGGTGGCGAGGGCTGCGACGGTCGGTCCGATCACCGCAGAGGAACTCACCCGAACGCCCAGCAGATAGGCCGCGATGCCGATGCCGAAGCCGACGCCGGAGCAAGCGCCGAGCACGAGGTCCTGCCTCGCCGGGTCGCCGCCGACGAAGAGGGCGAGCGGGACGATGGTCGCGGCGGCGGCGAGGCTCGCAGCGGCCGCCGACGCGAGTGGTCCGATCTCGTCGGAAACGCGCCGCGAGAAGAATTCCGTGAGCGTGATGCAGACGGCCGCGATCAGCCCGAGTAGTGCCCCCACTGCGTCAGTGTGCCGTCGGTTGTGGCGAATGACGTCGGTCTCGCCGCTGGACGTTGGTGCGTGCCGTCCAGGCCCCTGTAGTGATCGCTACAACAAACGTCCGACGCCGGCGGTTTCGGCTGCGTTCCAACGATCAGCGATGACCTGGTAGTGGTCGTCGAGTTGAGGTACGAACCCGTGGACAAAGAGGCCGTCGGCCATCGCCCGCTCGAGGGTGTTGGTCGCGTCGGTGAGGGCAGCCCGCATCGACTCGAGCAGCGGCTGGTTGGCACGCGTGATGATGAGTGGCAGGGCGGGCGTCGGATCGGTGCGCCAGGCGACGCGGCAACGTGTCGCCGCAGGATCGTGATGGACGGCGAGCCCCCAGCTGATGGCGTCGATCGCCGCCGTGCGGGCTCGGCCGTTGGCGACGGCGTGGATCGACGCCCGGTGTGATCCGGTGTCGATGGTGGGGCCGAGTCGGCTCCGGTCGATGCCGGCGGTGACCAGTTCGTGGCGCCAGACGCTATGACCGGATTGCGAATCAGTGCCATTGACCGCCACGGTCACCCCGTTGAGGTCGGCGATCGAACGGGCATCGTCGTCGTCCGGCACGATCACCACAGAGTGGTAGTCGCCGGGCCGGGTGGCGACAAGACCGTGATCAAAGGCGCCGATAACAGTGATCTCGGACTCGAGTCGCAGCACGAGCGGGAGGCCGCAGGTCTGCCCGACGAGGAGATCAGGATCGAGCCAGCGGTCGTCGAGAGAGCGAGAACGGTCGAGCATCGTCGGTGGATCGAAGCCGTGGTCGCAGAGTGCACTGGCGATCCTTGCCCAGAGCCGGTCGACCTCGGCTGCGACTTCGGGCCAGTCGTACATGGGAAGGGTGGCGATGCTCACGGCCGTGTCCACGTTGCGGTAACGGCGGGTGGCTTTCGGAAGACGAGTCCGCGTGGCGGCTGGGACCGCCTTGGATCGAGAGTGACCTTGTCGAGTTCGAGTAGGGCTGAGATCGCCGCCGCAGTCTGGGCCCGGGCGATGTGAATGCCCAGACAGGCGTGGGGGCCAAGAGCGAACGCCGTGTGCTGGCGGACGTTTGGCCGAGCGAGCCGGAAGAGGTCGGGCTCGTCGAAGACGTCCGGATCGCGGTTGGCGCCGGCGAGCGAGACGATCACGTAGTCGCCGGCGCGAATCGATGCGTCGAAGAGGTCGACGTCGACGGTGGCGTATCGGTCAACGTTTGCTGCGGCCGGTTCGAGCCGCAGGGATTCCTCGACGGCTGCGGGGATGAGCGAGCGCTTGGTGCTCAGCGCCGCCCAGTGCTCGGGCTCGGTCAGCAGGTGGGAGAAGGCGTTGGCGGTCGCCCCTTCTGAGGTTTCGATGCCTCCGAAGAGGATGACGGAGGCGTTGGCGGCGAGGTCGTTGTCGGAAAGCGATGAACGGGCGTCGAGGAGGGCGGCGGCTCGACCGTCGTCGGCCGCGGCCATCACGGCCGCTCGCAGCTCGCCGAATGCTCGGGTACCGGTGTCGCCGGGGTTATGGCCGGCCGAGATCTGTTGCACAGCGTCGACGATGTCGCGATACCAGATGAGGAGTTGCTCGGCGCCGGGCGGATCGAGCCCCAACAGGTGAGCGAGAGTGCGGGCGGCGAGCGGAGCTGCCAGCTCCGTGCGGAGTTCGGCCACACCCGTCGGCGCAAATCCCGTCACGAGTTCTCGGGCACATGCGTCCATCCATGCGGTGTGTTCGTCGAGCTGATCTCGCGACGAGAACCAGTCGGTGAACGGCGATCGGTGACGGTCGTGGCGCTCACCGTCGGTCGAGAGCATCGATGGTCCGATGATCTGAGCCGTGGAGAACCGGGGGTCATCGACTGTGAAGCGTTCCGGGTCGCGCATGACCTCGACTGCGGCGCGGCGTCCGGTGATCACCCAGGCCTCGAGGACGGGGACCCAGGTAATCGGCGCTTCGGCCCGAGCGGACGCCAGGACGGGGTGGGGGTCGGCTGTCAGGTCGTCGAGCGTCGCGGTGCGATGGTTCACTCGGGATGCACCAGCACGATCTTCCCGACGAATTCCTTGTCGAGGAAGGCGTGCTGCGCCTCGACGATGTCGGCCAGCGAATAGGTGGCGGCGACCACCGGGCGGATTTCGCCCCGTTCGATGTAGCCCACGAGGTTCGGGAACACTTCGGGGTCCTGGTAGGTCGAGCCTTCGAGGGTCAGGTCCTTGAGGTAGAGGTTGCGGACGTCGAGTTCGACGATTGGCCCGGCGATGGCGCCGGCGGTGATGTAGCGGCCGCCGGTGCGCAGTAGTTGAGCCACCTGGGCGAAGAAGGGGCCGGCGACGACGTCGACGATCACGTCGAAACTGTTGTCGCCGAATCGTTTGAGCAGGTCGGTGTCTCGATCGACGACCTCGTCGGCGCCCAATTCCCGAACGGCGCCGGCTTTCGGCGCGCTTGCAACGGCGGTCACTTCGGCCCCGCGTCGCTTTGCGAGCTGCACGGCGGCGGAACCCACACCCCCGGACGCCCCGCTGATCAGCACCCGCTCGGCGCCGAGACCGACGCGATGCAGCATCCCCTCGGCGGTGGAGTAGGCGCAGGGGATTGACGCCAGCTCGACGTCGGTCCAGTCACACTCGACCGCGAACGTCTCGGTGTCGTGGGCGACGGCGTACTGGGCGAAGCCGCCGTCCTTCTCGGAGCCCCACGTGATGCAACCCATCTCGCTGTCGCTGTAGGCGTCCTGCAAGGTGGCGACGAGGACTCGTTCGCCGATGCGTGCCGGATCAACGTTCGTGCCGACAGCCACGATGCGACCGCAGGCGTCGGCCCCTTGGATCCGAGGGAAATCGATGTCGCCGTTCCAGCCGCTCGCTGCGCTCTGATTGTCGGCCGCTCCTGCGGTGTCGGTTGAGCCGGTGGTGATTTCGCGGGCGTACCAACCGATGCGGGTGTTGATATCGGTGTTGTTGACCCCAGCTGCAGCCACCCGGATCAGCACTTCGTCGGGACCGGGGGTGGGCACCGGAGCATCGGTGACGTACTGCAGTTTGTTGTCGTCGCCGTACCCGGTGAGGTAGACAGCGGCCATCGTGTCCGAAATGGTGTCGGCCATCGACCGATTCAAGCAGATACGGACACGAGCCTGGGTCTCGTCCCATGGTGAGCTCCGCCGATAGCCTCGGGTTGCTCCATGACGGCCTACGCCCCAGCTCCGACCGATTCGTCCGCACACCCGTTGGGTTGGTTCGCGGGCCTCGACGGTTTGCGGGCGATCGCCGCCTTTCTCATCGTCTTTCATCACGCCGGGTTTTCGAGCGGCCTGACGTTCCGATCCGACTTGGGCGGGCTGTTGCTGACTCGCATGGACATCGGCGTCTCCATCTTCTTTGTGCTCTCGGGCTTCCTGCTCTACCGGCCGTTCGTGACGGCCCAGTTCGACGGTCGACCCGCTCCGGCGACGGGCCCCTTCTGGATCCGGCGGCTCGTGCGCGTCTACCCGGGCTACTGGGTCGCTTTGGTGATCCAGCTTGCTTTCGGTGTTGTCACGGTCCTCGGTTTCGTCGGGTTCCTTGCGTCGTTTGGGCTCGTGCACGTTTACCACCCGAGTCGAGCGATCTCGGGGCTCACGCAGTCATGGAGCCTCGCAACCGAGTTGGGCTTCTATCTCTTGTTGCCCTGGGTAGCGGCAGCCGCACGGCGTTTCAGCGAGGGACCTTCGATAAACCGACAGGCCCAACGTCTCCTTGCTGTGTGTGGTGTTCTTGCGCTTGGCAGCGTCGTGTTTCGGCTGCTCGCAGCGGAGGTCTCGCCGTATCCGAACAACTGGTGGGGCAACGCCTCTCGGTTGTGGGTCACGTCCTACTTCGATGTGTTTGCCGCCGGCATGGCGCTGGCGATCGTGTCGGCCTGGGCTGACCATCGCTGGCTTGTGCGGAATTACATGGCGAACATCGCGCGCCGCGTATGGCTCTGGTACGTCGGCGCCGTGGTGCTCTTCTGGTTCGTGTCAACCCAACTGGGGCTCGAGCGGGGTCTGTTCCTTGCCAGCCCGCGTCTTGAGTTGGTCCGTCAGACGATCTACCTCCTAGTCGGTGTTGCGCTTGTCCTGCCGATCGTATTCGGACCCCAAGATCGGTCGATGATCCTCAAGACGCTCTCGAATCCCGTGCTGAGCTACCTCGGCCTGATCTCGTACGGCATCTATCTCTGGCACCAGGCGTTCCTGACCTGGAGCCATGACCTGTTCGGCTGGGACGACTTCGAGAGTGATTTCATCGTGTTGGTGATCGTCGGTTCTCTCGGTTCGGTCGCTGCGGCCGCGGCCAGCCACCGCCTGGTCGAAGCGCCGCTGACGGCGATGGTGAAGGCGCAGCTCGCCGCTCGCCGATCTAAGGCGGACGGGTGAGCGCCGTCGCCGTCATCCCCGCCTTCAACGAGGAGGCGTCCCTCGGCGGTGTGCTCGCCGAGATCGCGGAGATCGACGGGCTCGTCCCAGTTGTCGTCGACGACGGCTCCTCTGACGGTACTGCTGGAGTTGCCCGGAATGCAGGCGTTGCGTGTGTCCGGCTGCCCTTCAATCTCGGGGTGGGTGGCGCGGTTCGGACGGGCCTGCGGTGGGCTCTCGACCACGATGCCGGGACGGTGGTCATCGTCGACGCTGACGGGCAGCACGATCCGGCCGACGTGGCGGCGCTGCTCGCGGCGATCGATGCCGGTGCCGATCTCGCGATCGGGAGCCGCTTTGCTGCCGATGCCGGCGACTACGCCGTCGGCGGTACCCGCCGCCGAGCGATGCGGATCCTCAACCGGTTGGTGCGCTCGACGACCGGCTTTGCCGCGACCGACGCCACTTCGGGTTTCCGGGCGATGAGCCGACCGGTCGTGGAGTATCTCGCTCGCGAGTACCCGGTCGAGTATCTGGCCGACACGGTCGAGGTGATCGTCCTTGTCCGCCGCGCCGGCCACGAGGTGATCGAGGTGCCGGTTTCGATGCGGGAGCGGGCGGGGGGCGTGCCGTCGGCTCGCCGATTCCGCCTCGTTTTCAATTTCCTGCGCCTTCTTGTCGGGATCGCCGGCGGAGTGCTCGTCGGCCGTCGGGATGGAGGCCGTTCATGAGTGCCGTTGCCCAGATCACGCTTTCGGTCGTGGCCCTCGGTATCACCTTCTGGGTGGTCCGCCTCGTGGGGCTCCGGCGGCTGCGGTCGAAGTACGCCCTGCTGTGGCTCGTGATCACGGTGCCGCTCGTCCCGTTGGCGGTGTTTCCGGCAATCGTCGACGAGGCCGGCGAGTTTCTGGGCGTCAACTACCCCCCGGCTCTGCTCTTTTCGCTCTCGAGTCTGCTGCTGTTGGGCATTGTCATTCACTACTCGTGGGAGCTCAGCCGTCTCGAGTCTCGAACCCGGCGCCTCGGCGAGGAGATTGCCTTGCTCAACGCGCGCCTTGACGATGCCGAGCGGGCCGACGACGGGGAGGATGAATCGTGACCTCCTCGATCACCGCCCGCTGGTTCTGGACGGTGTTGCTTGCGATTGCCGGTGTCTCGCTGATCTGGCGGATCGTGTTCATCCTCGTTTGGCGCGACGGGATCTTCATCTGGGGCGACGCGTACTTCTACCACGAGTCCGGTCGCCAGCTCGCTGAGGGTGTCGGCTGGGTCAACCCGCTCGAATACAACATCGACGGCACCAAGACGCCGGCTGCGGATCACCCCCCGCTCTACATCCTGTTTCTCGGGTTCTGGTCGTGGATCGGTCTGCCCGGGCCTACCGCCCACATGATCCTCACGGCGATCTTCATCTCGACACCGATGGTGATCATGACCGCCCTCGCCGCACGCGAGTTCGGTGGATTCCGGTTGGGTCTGATCGCAGGTGGCCTAGCGGCGATCTATCCCAACATCTGGTCGTGGGACGGCACGATCCTGTCGGAGATCCTGGCGATGCTGTTTCTGTCGACGACGGTCTATGTCGTCTACCGCTTCTGGAATCGCCCGAGTTTCGGCGGGGCGGCACTCATGGGGCTGGCCCTCTCGCTAGCTGCGTTCAGCCGGGCCGAACTACTCCTCATGAGCGTGCTCGTGATTACCCCGATGGTATTGCTCGTGAAGCAGTGGGACTGGCGGACCCGTCTCTTCGCGTTGGTAATCGCCGGCATGACCAGCGCCGCAATACTCGCGCCGTGGGTGGCGTTCAACCTCTCGCGTTTTGAGGAACCTGTCTATCTCTCGGAGGGCTACCAGATCACCCTTGCAACCTCCACCTGCGACGCGACCTACTACGGCGACTACACCGGCTACTGGAGCATCACCTGTCCTCAGCAGTTCTTGGCCGAGGAGGGTCTGACTGCAGAGAACTCTGACCAGTCGGAGCGCTCAGTAGTTCTCTTGGAGAAGTCGATCGACTACATCCAAGAGAACATCACCCGGGTGCCGACGGTTGTTGTGGTGCGGTGGCTGCGCATCGTTGGTTTGTGGAAACCGCTGCAACAGTCCGATGTCGACGCCTACCTGGAGGGTCGTGATCTCTGGGTGACCCGAATCGCCCAGGCGACGTCGTACGCCTTTATGGCGTTGGCGGCTGCCGGCGTCGTGATCATGCGCCGTCGGCGCATCCCTGTGTTGCCTTTGATCGGCCCACTGATCGCAATCTTCATCACGATCACGATCACGTTTGCGCAGAACCGCTATCGGGCATCGGTCGAACCAGCTATCGCGATCCTTGCCGCGGTTGCGGTCGAGCAGATAGTGCGGGGGTGGCTTGCGTTGCGTGACGATCCCGAGGATGACGAGACGTCAGCCGACCGGGAAGAGCGGGCCCTGACCTGACCGTCAGTCGTGCCAGTCGAGAGCCGTCCGCATGGTCGCCTCGAAATCCTCGAACTCCATCGAGCCTTTCACCCCGGCGATCAACTCGGCATCGGCTCCGCACAGGGTGCGTAGCGGGGTGGTTGGGTCGGTCGCGGCTCGCACGATCGCATCGGCCACGATCTGGGGGTCCGGCTTGGAGCTTTCGCCTCCGGTGTCGAGCGCATCGAGGGCGTGACGGAACGCCTCGAAACGCTGGTGATAGGTCGAGCCCTCCCAGTCGGTAGGCCGCACGATTTTGTCGCGAAAGCCGGTGTCGAAGCGGCCGGGTTCGATGAGGTGCACGCGGATGCCGAGCTGGCTCACTTCGAAGTGCAGCGATTCCGACATTGCCTCCAGGGCCCACTTCGACGCGGAGTAGGCGCCGCTGTACGGGGTGCCGACGCAGCCGGCGATCGAACTGACGTTGACGATGACGCCGCTGCCGCGTGCTCGCCATGACGGCAGAACGGCCCGCAT
The DNA here is from genome assembly GCA_913041415.1 of uncultured Acidimicrobiaceae bacterium. Classification (GTDB taxonomy): domain Bacteria; phylum Actinomycetota; class Acidimicrobiia; order Acidimicrobiales; family Aldehydirespiratoraceae; genus UBA11606. The sequence goes on from CAJWHS010000081.1 coordinate 9,983, forward strand.
CGTCCGCAGCGGGCCCATCACGTTGGTTTCGAGTTGGCCGTACATCAGGTCGTCGGTCAGTTGCTCCACCGACGACTGCACCTCGTAGCCAGCGTTGTTGATCAACACGTCGATGTCCTCGGCGTCGGCCAACGCAGCATCGACGGAGGCTTGGTCGGCCACGTCGAGTGTTTGCTTGGTGACCGAGAGTTCTTCGGCGGCGACTGCGTCGTCGAGAGTGGCCGACTTGGCCGGGTTGCGCATGGTGGCGACCACGTCGTGGCCCTGCCGGGCGAGCGTGAGTGCGGAGAGCAGCCCGAAGCCGCTGTTGGATCCGGTGATGAGGATGCGAGCCATGTGAGCGATCCTGCCACGCCGCAGGTTCTATGACCGTCTCTCCGCCATTCCTTGCGATTGCGCGGAGTGGGCGGTCGTAGGGAATGGATTGCCGGCGTGCACTGACACTGCTTTGCCTTCGGTCAGACTGTGAGGGTTCGATGAGGACTGTGGTGCTGGTGTTTACTCGGCACCCTTTTCGGCTGATGATGAAAGAGATGCGCCTCCGCTTGTTCGTTGCTGCTCTTTTCTCCCTCGCCATGTTCTCGTCGGAGTCTCCCGTTGCGTCGGTGGCCGGGTTTGGCGATGTCGAGGATGGCCGCTACTTCACTGCGCCTGTGCAGTGGATGGTGGGCGACGGGATCACGAACGGCACATCACCGATGTGCTTCTCGCCTTCAGTTAGCGTCAGCCGGGGCCAGGCCGCGGCGTTCCTTTGGCGTATGGAGGGCCGCCCGGTTGCCGGGCCGCACCCGTTCTCTGATGTCGATAAGGAGTGGCAGCAGGATCCGGTGTCCTGGTTGTTTGCCGAAGGGATCACCACTGGCACGTCCTCCTCCACCTTCTCGCCGGACGGCGCACTCACACGGGGTCAGTTCGCAGCGCTGCTGTACCGATTCGCTGACCGACCGCCGGTTGCTGAGCCGCACCCGTTCTCTGATGTCGACAAG
>CAJWHS010000082.1 GCA_913041415.1 uncultured Acidimicrobiaceae bacterium
CAACACAGCCGGCGCCACCGTCGCCGCCCTTGACGTTGATGTTGCACTCATCGACAAAGCTGGACACCCCGCAAGGCTACGGGGTGCCTGACGCGCCGAGGGTGACTTTCGCCCACGCCAACCCGTTGCTCGTTCAGCATGAGCGCGAGTACAGCCGACGCGATGTGCGGGCGAACGTGGACGTTCATCCCCTCGATAACCCGGCCGACTGGCCGTTGCGCCGTGGGTCATTCGCCGCATGCGGGGAGCCGCCTAGGCTTGAAGCTCATGCAGTCCGAGCGGGATCTCACAGAGGTCGAGGCAGCGTGGGGCACGACCATGAAGGGACACACCGAACAGGGCATCGAGCGCGCTCACCGCGACTCCAATGCGTTGGTCGCTCCAGGCAAGGCAATGGAGCGAGCAGCACGAGAGGCGGTCGAAGAGGCAACGCTCCGATCAGGAGCAACCCGCTCACAGGGTGCCGGCGACCGACTCACAGAGGAAGCGCCGGACCAGACACGCACCTGTTTCGAGCGCGATCGCGACCGGATCCTGCACGCTGCGTCGTTCCGTCGACTCGCCGGCAAGACCCAGGTCTTCGTCTTTCCGGATGATCACCAGCGCACTCGACTGACCCATGCGCTGGAGGTCACCCAGGTCGCCCGGTCGGTCAGTTGGGCGCTTGGGCTGAACGTGCCGCTCACTGAAGCGATCGCGCTCGGGCACGATTGTGGCCACGGGCCCGGTGGCCACGCCTCCGAGGATGCCCTCGCCCCGTACGTCGCCGGCGGGTTCAACCATGCGGTCTGGGGTGCTGACGTCACGCTGAAACCGCTCAACCTCTGCTCACAAACACTCGACGGCATCCGAAACCACTCCTGGTCGCGTCCGGCACCGCAGACCCCCGAGGGCGAGGTCGTGTCGTGGGCCGACCGCATCGCCTACGTCTGCCACGATTTCGAGGATGCGGTGACGGCCGGCGTCGTGCGGGCGAACGACTTACCCGACGAGGTCCGATCGTTCTGCGGGAAGTCTCGTCGCACGCAGCTGGCGGGCTTCATCGGATCAATGATCGAGGCAACTGAGCGCATCGGGTTGATCGGCATGACCCCGCGGGGGGCGTCGGCGCTTTCAGCGTTCCGGGCATTCAACTACGAGAACATTTACCTTCGAGACGAGTCTCGCGATCAAGCCCATCGGGTCGTCGCCGTGCTCCAAGCGCTGGTCGAACACCTGAGTGCGGATCCGGCCCGTCTGCCGGCACGGATGCTTACCGACGACAGCGAGGCCGGTGTGCGGCATGCGGCGGTGCGATGGGTCGCCGGCATGACCGATCGCTACGCGATCAACTGCGCCCGGGACTGGTTGGGCGTCGATGCCGAGGCCCTCCCCCGCGGCATCGACGCGCCGGGCTAGGCGCGCCAAGGAGCCGGGCTCGGCCCTCGAAAACGACAAAAGCCTTCGCACAGCGAAGGCTTGATGCCGAGAGCGACCTTGTTCAGTTGGGCAGGACGTCGACCAACTTGCGTCCCTTGCGGGAACCGAACTTGACCACGCCGTCGGCCTTGGCGAACAGCGTGTCGTCGCCGCCGATACCGACGTTCTCACCTGGGTGGAACTTGGTACCGCGCTGGCGGACGATGATCGAGCCAGCGGTCACGACGGTGCCGTCGTAGACCTTGACACCGAGGCGCTGGGCGTTGGAGTCACGCCCGTTCTTGGTGGAACCGCCGCCCTTGGTCTTCGACATGGTTGATCAGCCCTTCGTGATGCCAGTGATCTCGATGGTGCTCAACGCTGCGCGATGGCCCCAACGCTTCCGGTTGTTCGACTTGTTTTTGTAGACGAACCCGTTGATCTTCGGGCCCTTGACATCGTCGACGATGCGAGCGGTGACGGACGCGCCGGACAGCTGGTCCGGGGTCGCGAGCACGGTCTCGCCGTCAACGACGAGCACGGCGGGAAGGGTTAACTCGGCGCCAGGTTCGCCGGCACGGTCGACCTCGAGGGTCTGGCCCTCTTCCACGCGGTACTGCTTGCCGCCGGTCTTGACTACTGCGTACATAGGAGCGTCAGGTTAGCGGGTTGATGCAGAGATCCGGCCCAAGGAGTGGGCCGAATTCCCCAGTGAAGCATCAGTTGAAAATGCCGTCGATCATGACGTGGCCACGGCCATCACAGGAATCACACGCCGTCGTGACGGACTCGAGGAGCCCCTCGCCGATGCGTTTGCGGGTCATTTCGACCAGGCCGAGCTCGGAGATATCGAAGACCTGCGTGCGGGTCTTGTCGCGGGCCAACGCCTGACGGAAGGTCTTGATGACCTCGTCCCGGTTCTTGGCGACCTCCATGTCAACGAAGTCGATGACGATGATGCCGCCGATGTCGCGCAGACGTAGTTGGTTCGCGACCTCCTCGGCTGCTTCGAGGTTGTTCCGGAACACCGTCTCTTCGAGCGACGACTTGCCCACGTTCTTGCCGGTGTTGACATCGATCACCGTCAGCGCCTCGGTGCCTTCAATGATCAACGATCCACCGCCCGGTAGCCAGACTTTGCGGTCGAGCGCTTTGCGGAGCTGCTCGTCGATATGTTGCCGCTCGAACAGCGGGAGCCCTTCGGCTTCTTCGTCGTAGTACTCGATCCGATCAGCGAGCGCCGGAGTGATCGCCTCGACATAGCCCTTGATTTCTTCGTAGAGCTCCTTGTCGTCGATGATCACGCCGCGGAAGTCTTTGGTGAACTCCTCACGGATGATCCGGACTGCGGCTTCAGGCTCCCGGTACAGCAGAGCCGGAGCCTTGGTCGACTTCGAGAGCTTTTCGATGTCGTCCCACTGGGCGAGGAGGCGAGCGACGTCGGCCTGGATCTCCTCGACGGTGACATTCTCCGCCGCCGTGCGAACGATCACGCCGTGCTGTTTCGGCTTGGCCTTGTCGAGAATGTTGCGGAGCCGTTTGCGTTCACCGTCGGGCAGTCGTTTGGAGATGCCGTAGGTCGAACTGTTCGGGACGAGCACGACGAACCGGCCCGGGAGTGAGACCTCCTGGGTGAGGCGAGCACCCTTGTGAGCGATCGGGTTCTTCGTGACCTGGGTGAGAATCGATTGCTTGGCCTTGAGGACGTCTTCGATGCGCGGCTGCTTTGCGCCTCGCTTCTCGCCCCTGCCTCCGCTGTCGAGATCGTCAGCGTCGTACTGGACGTCGCCGGCGTAGAGCACAGCGTTCTTGGGCGTGGCGATGTCGACGAACGCGGCTTCCATACCAGGCAACACGTTCTGAACACGTCCGAGATAGATGTTGCCGTGGATCTGGCTGATGTCGTCGGCAGGACGCGAGACCTGATGCTCGACCAGTTTGCGTCCCTCGAGGGTTGCGATCTGGGTGGCCTTGGGGCCGACGTGGACGCACATGAGGTAACGGCCGACGGCCTTGCCCTTGCGGGTGCGGCCACGCCGACGCTTCAGCGTCTTTTCATCGAGTTCGACCGCTTCGCCGGAGGTGATGGCCTCGACGGGTGTCGGACGGCCATCCTGCTTTTGCTGGCCGCTCCGGTTGTTCTGGTTTTGGGCGTTCTGGCTTTGACCACCGCCACCCTGGCCGCCACGGCCACGGCCACGGCCACCGCGCCGACGTCGACGCTTTTTGGGCTGGCCATCGCCGCCCTGGTTCTGCGCGCCGTCGCCGGTGTTTTGGCGATTCGGGTTGTTCTGATCACCGTTGCCGCCGTTGCCCTGCGAGGCGGGGCGAGAATCGCCGATCTTGGGGGCCGGACGGCTGTCGCCGATCTGCGGCTTGGACTCAGCGGAGGACGTGCCTCCCTGGCCTGCTTCCCCGCCGCTCTCGCGGCTGGGAGTGTCGTTCTGGGCCTGTTCGTCGGCCATGGTTTTCGTCTTTCATCGTAGAGACAGCGGCGGAGATCATGCGACCCCCACCGGTGCGGACGCGGCTGCGGCGACACTCATTGGGTCGTGGCGCTGGCCGTCGTCGGTGGTAATCCATTGGTGAACCCGGAGGACTCGGGGCTCGTTGAGCAAGGGCTCGGCGAGCGGTGGGGCGAGGGCTGACAAGAGCTCGGTGACCCGCACCGCACGGGGTTGGGTCCCGAGTTCGGCGATCAGCCGCACTCCGTCTTCGATCGGCTGATCGACGGCCAAGTCGAACACGAGAGGGCGGATGTCGTCGGTGACTTCCTTACCCTTGCGCTCACGCGTGATCATGAGTTCCTCCGCGACAATGGCCGCGCCGATCGCGGCTTGCACGGTGGACTCATCAACGCCACGGACGTCGATCCGCCAGGTACACGAGGTGACTGCCTGCTGCAGAGACGGCATCCGGCGGTCGACAACGACCACTCCGGTTGCGGTCATACCCACCGGCAGCTGGGCACTGAGGTGGGTGGTGAGCCCCGCGAGATCGACATCCGCTCCCTGTTCGGGATCGAGATCGACATCGAGATACTCCCCCTCGGACTCATGGCCGGTGGAAAGCGCGAGGCCGAACGAGAGCTTCGGACGAGGGGTGAACCCCTCGCTGTAGGCGACGGGGAGGTTGGTCCGGCGCAGCGCACGTTCCCAGATCCGAGCCACGTCGCGATGCGACGTGAACCGGATCTTGCCGTGCTTGCTGAACGCGATCCGCAACCTCACGAGCCACCGACTCCGATCGGCTTACTGGTCTGCAGTGTGACGGGAACCGCTCCGCCAGCGGACAGGTCGACGCCCGTTCCCTGGCTTCCGCCCGCAGGCGGCGTGGCTGATGCCACCACGTGTTCGATCCCGTAGCCGGTGCACGCGCCGCAGTCGTAGCACGGTGTCCAACGGCAGTCCTCGAGGCCGAGTTCCTCGAGCGCATCACGCCAGTCCTGCCACAGGAAATCTTTGTGGAGACCGGCTGAGAGGTGATCCCACGGGAGCACCTCATCTTCGGTGCGGTGCCGATACACGTACCACTCGACATCGAGACCGTTGGCGGCAAGCGCCTCGAGCCAGAGGTCGATGGAGAAGTGTTCAGACCACTCCTGGAATGTGCCGCCATGGCGCCACACGTATTCGATAACAGCACCGAGTCGTCGATCGCCTCGGCTGGTGATGCCTTCGGCGAGCGATGCCCGGGTGTCGTGCCACTTGAACTGCACACCCTTGGTGCCGCGCAAGTCGTTCTTGAGCAGTTTCACCTTGCGGCGAAGCTCTTCCTCGGTGTTTTGCCCGAACCACTGGAACGGGGTCTGCGGCTTCGGAACAAAGCCACCGACCGAGACAGTGACCGAGGCCGAGGAGTTGTACTTCTTCCCCAGCTCGACACAGTTGCGGCCGAGTTCAGCGATGCCCAGAGTGTCTTCGTCGGTCTCGGTGGGAAGACCCGTGAGGAAGTAAAGCTTCATGCGACGCCAGCCCTGGCTGTAGGCCGATTCGACAGCGCCGTAGAGATCTTCTTCACGGATGAGCTTGTTGATGACCTGACGCATGCGCCAAGAGCCGGCTTCGGGGGCGAAGGTGAGGCCGGTGCGACGGGCCCGCTGGAGTTCGGCAGCGATACCGACGGTGAAGGCGTCAACCCGCAGCGACGGCAGGGCCACCGAGACCTGACCCACACCTTGATCGGAAATGGTGTCGGCGACGACCTTCTCGATCCCGGAGAAATCGGCGGTAGAGAGCGACGTGAGCGACACCTCGTCATACCCGGTGCGCTGGAGGCCCTCAGAGATCATGCGACTGACCTGCTCGGCCGGGCGCTCGCGCACCGGACGGGTGATCATGCCCGCCTGGCAAAAGCGACACCCGCGCGTGCAGCCACGGAAAACTTCTACGGCGAGGCGATCGTGGACGACCTCGGTCATCGGGACGAGCTGCTGCTTGGGGTACGGCCAATCGGCAAGGTCGGTGACGGTGCGCTTTTCGACCTTCTCGGGCACGTCGGGGTACCTCGGATTGACGGCGGCGAGGAACTCGCCGTCGTATTCAACCTCGTACATCGATGGGACATAAACGCCCTCGATCTTCGAGAGCGCTCGGAGCAGGCCTTCTCGGGTGCCGGCGTTCTTGCCGCTGCGCTTCCACTCGCCGACGAGGTCGGTGATGTCGCCAATGACTTCTTCGCCATCGCCGAGCACAACCAGGTCGACGAAGTCGGCGATCGGTTCCGGGTTGTAGGTGCAGTGGCCTCCAACCGCGATGAGTGGATCGGCATCAGCACGCCGAGCCGAGTGGACGGGCACGCCGGCGAGATCGATGCAGTTGACGAGGTTCGTGTAGGTCAACTCGGCCGAGAGGTTGAAGGCGATGATGTCGAACTCGGCGGCCGGTTTGTGGGTGTCGACCGAGAACAACGGCAGCCCCTCACGGCGCAAAAGCTCCTCCATGTCGACCCAGGGGGCGTAAGAGCGCTCGGCAGCGGCATCGGGGCGTTCGTTGATGACCTCGTAGAGGATCTGGAGCCCGGCGTTGGGCAGCCCTATTTCGTAGGTGTCCGGGTAGGTGAACAACCACGAGGTCTCGTCGGGCCCGTGTTTGGGGGTCTGCATACCGTCCTCACACCCGATGTAGCGCGCTGGCTTTTGCACCTGAGGCAGGAGCGGCTCAAGGCGGGGCCAGAGATCGGTGGAGGGGGCGCCGGACGGCATCACCACAGGCTACCGGTACGCTCCGATCGCCCGGTGAATCCGCGGCTGGGGTCCGGAGGCGGTCATCAACTGTTGGCGTCGCTCACCCGCAGCACGTCCCGTGAGGCGCGATCTGCTGACCACCGGATGTCGGCTCAAGCTCGGACGTAGTCGAAGCGGCGGCGATAAACGCCCAGAACCAGGCCGATCGCGATCATCGAGGTGAGCATCGACGATCCGCCGTACGACACAAACGGCATCGGAATACCCGTGACCGGCATCATCCCCATCGTCATACCGGCGGACTGGAAGACCTGGAACACGAACATCGACATCACGCCCACTGCCATCAAACGGTCGAACTCGTCAGAGGCCCGGACGGCGACCCGCCAGATCCGCACGACGACCACGGCGAACAACACGAGCAGGATCGCAGCGCCACGGAAGCCGAGCTCCTCGCCCGCCACCGAGAAGATGAAGTCGGTCTGCTGCTCGGGCACGAGGTTCGAGCTGGTCTGTGTGCCCTGGAACAAGCCGGTGCCGGTCAGCCCGCCGTTGCCGATGGCGATCTGGGATTGCTCGGCGTTGTAGGCGACCCGCACAGCGTCGGCGCCCAGTTCGGCGACGGCCTCGTCGTCGAGCACGAAGACCGTCAACCGGTCCTTCTGATAGTCCTCGAGCACGTCGGAGGTGAAGATCGCCGTGATCGCCGTGATCGCAGCGAGCACGAGGAGCAAAATGAGCCGCATTGAGACGTTGCTCATCATGATCATTACGGCGGTGACGACGATGTAGACGAGCACCGTCCCGAGATCAGGCTGCAACAAGACGAGACCGATAGGTACGCTGGCCAAGAGCAGGCCGGCTGCCATTCGTTGGAACCCGACACGGTCGCCGGAGAAGACGGTGGCTAGCGTGACAATGAGCACGAGCTTGCCGGGTTCCGACGGCTGAAAAGTGAAGCCGCCGAATCGATACCAGGCCTGGGTGCCGTTGATGTTGGCACCAAAAAGCAAGATGCCGAAGAGCAGACCCAAAGTACTGATGTAGGCGACACTCACGAGGCTCCGGATTCGTTCGATGTTGACCAGCGCAGCGAACAGACCAAAGCTGGCGCCCACAACCGCGAAGAACACCTGCCGAGTGAGGAACGACGTATCGGCCGGATCGAGTTCGGTGGCCGGGCCCCGGGTGGCTGAGTAGACCAGCAGTGCACCCATCGCCGTGATCGCCATGACCGACAGGATCAGGAGTGGGTCGACGACGAACCACCATGGGTCACGCTCTTCGCGGAAACGACCGCCGGCGGCGGGGAACGTGGTCATCCATTCACCCCTTCACTGGTCGTCTCCTGGCCATCGTCACCGACCAGGCCAAGGGCGTAGCGGGCCGTCTCGTTGAGCGACCGGGCGACGGGCACGGTATCGGTGGCGAGGTGTTCGAAAATTGCCGCAGCGACCGGCGCCGCGGATGCGCTGCCGAACCCGGACTCCTCCATCACCACCGCAAGCGCCACCTCGGGCACCGTGTCGAGCCCGACCGCCGATCCCGGGCGGTAAACGGGGCCGTACGCGGTGAACAACGCCGTGTCAGCCTTGCCGTCGACCTCGGCAGTGCCGGTCTTGCCGGCGACCGGCCAGTTCCACACGTTGAAGTCGACCTGACCGAACACGCGAGTGGCGGTACCGCCCGCATCCATCGTGGCACCGAGCAGGCCCTCCTCAATGGGCGCCTGAAACTCCTCGGGGATCTCTAGGTCGCGCAGCATACGTGGCCCGAACTCGCGCACCGTCTCCCCGTCGGGATCGGTAACCCGCACAGCAACATTCGGCTGATGAAGGGCGCCACCGTTGCCGAAGGCCGCATAGGAGTTCGCCAGCTGCAGCGGCGTGACCAGCAGTTCACCCTGGCCAATCGAAAGGTTGATGGTGGCACCGGCGAACCACTGGCTCCCGTCGACAGCAAACACGCCAGCGTCGAACTGGCGGTCGTAATAGTCGCGATTGGGAACGACCCCGGAACGCTCGTATGGGATCTGCAAACCCGAATCAACGCCGAAACCAAGCTCGCGCGCCCACAGCTGGATTCCCTCGTCGGGACGAAGACCGTCCTCATCAGGCTCGCTCGAACGGGTCCAGAAACCCTCGCCGGAGATCTCGTAGAAGTAGGTGTCGCTCGAGACCCGCAGCGAAGCCGGGAGATCAACCTGACGACCCCCGCCGGTGTAGGGGCTGCTGAAGAGACAGGTACTCGATTCCTCGAAGCAGTTCGAGTACGTGTAGGTGCCTGTGTCGAGATAGAGGTCGGTCGGCCGTCGAAGACCCGCGTCACCGAGCACGCCCTCCTGCAGCGCAGCGAGCGCAGTGATCAGCTTGAACGTCGAGCCCGGCGCATACGTGCCCTGGATCGCTCGGTTGAGGATCGGCGAGAAGTTGTCCTCCGACGTCAGCTCGCGGAATTGGATGGCGGTGATGCCGTTGACGAAATCAGCCGGTTCGTAGGTCGGGAACGAGGCCATCGCCAACAAATCGCCATTGCGCGGGTCGACGGCAACGACGCTGCCCGCTGCCGCAACGTTTGGCGGGTCGCCGTCTTGCGGGGTGCGCGCCCGGGCGGTGGCGAGACCCGTCGCAAGTTCGTGTTCGGCGAGCGCCTGCAGGTCAAGATCGATCGACAGCCAGACATCGTTTCCCGGCACCGGTGGCACATAGTCGTACTCGCGCACAACCTTGCGGCTGGCGTCGACCTCGATGAAGCGAGTGCCGGGCACGCCGCGCAACTCATCTTCGAAGATGAGTTCGACACCGGTCTTCCCGATCTCGTGGTTGAGCTGGTACGTCTTCGCGTCCGGGTCGTCCGGATCGATCAGCTGGTTGCGGGCTTGCCACTCGGTTCGGGTGATCGGACCGACGTAGCCGAGCAAATGCGCAGCCGTCGTGCCGTAGGGATAGCTCCGTACGGTGCGCTGCACGACGTTCACGCCGGGAAACTGATCTTGGCGCTCGCCAAGGAACACGAGCAGCTCAGGGTTGACGTCGTCCGCCACGGGCACTCGCTCGAACGGGCCGTAGGAACGGTCGCCATATTGATCGACGATGTCACCGACCTTGGTGAGCCGCCCCGAGCGACTGATTGCGATTGCGAGTCGCAGGAACATCTCGTCGCGCTCGACCGGGTCGAGTTCGTCGACGACCCCGCGGTCGATCGTGACCACCTCAACGACCTTGTTGTCGACGATGACTCGGCCGTTGCGGTCGAGGATACGGCCCCGCGGTGCCTCCTCGTAGACCTCTTCGAGCACGTTGGTCTGGGCCCGCTGCTGGAGTTCCGCCCGCTGGGCCTCGAGTCCTTGCAGATACCACAGCCGGGCGACGAGCCCACCGAACAAAACGAGAGCAATGAATGCAAAGACCCGCATACGGAGGGCACCGTCGATCATCGACGATCAACCTCCGCAGCGAGCGCCCACGCCATGAGCGGAGCGGCGATCGGCGCGAGCACGGCATTGAACGCACCAACGACGAGTGCGATCACGATCAGATCGGCGGAGATCAGGCCGCCCTCCCCCACGATCGCGCCAAGCAAGGCATAGCCGATCACGCTGGCGGCACTGCCGACGGCGACCACACCGACGAGCTGGGCCCGAGTCTCGTGGAACAGTCCCTCATTGAGCGTGGCGACGACATACGCGACCACGGCGAAGACGACTGCCGAGACGCCGAGCGGAGTCGGCAGGTAGACGTCCCACAGCAGGCCTGCGCCAAATGCAATGACCGGGCCCCGCTCGGGGCCAACGAAAAACGCCGCGACCACCGCAACGAGGGTGAGCAGCTCCGGAGCGACGCCGAAGATCCGCACGTCGACGAACACCGTCAGTTGGATGACGAGCGCCACGACGAAGACGATGCCCAGCCGAACCGGGGTGTTCACGAGCCCTCCCCTGCGGAGGTCGTGGTGGTGAGCGGAATCGACGTGCTCGGGACGGGCTCGTCGAGCGGAACTTGGTCGACACCCT
>CAJWHS010000083.1 GCA_913041415.1 uncultured Acidimicrobiaceae bacterium
TGGGGCCCGACGCGACGATCGTCTCGTACGCCGGGCCGGAAGCACCCGCCGCCCGCATGGCGTCGTCGAGCGCGAGCCCGAGCTGCCGTTCGGTCGTGCCGGGCATCCGCAGCGCCTCAGTGGCGGCGAGTGCGGCGTCGGCGAGCGCCGCAGCCGCCTCGATACGAGCCAACTCCGCCGGATCCTTGACACTACGCAGCTCCCGAAGAAGCCCAGAGACGGCCACGAGCTCACTGTCGGCAAGCGCCGAAGCCCATTGTCGCTGCTGATCCCAGCTGATGACGTCACCTTCGAGCGCAACCCGGGCCGCGCCCGTGAGCGCGTCCGCGCCACTGGCGACGAGATCCGAGGCGATGACGACGGAGGCACCGCTGCCTGCGGCCTCGAGCTCAGCGGGCGCCTGGGTGGCGTAACGGCCGTCGGTGGCCAACACGACGGCCTCTGCGGAGATGACGGCGAGGCCATTGGAGCCGGTGAAGCCCGTGAGCCAACGCATACTCGGCAGGTCGACCACGACGAAGCCGTCGAGCTCGCGCTCGAGCATGGCGTTCCGAAGCCGGTCAGCCCGGCCCTGCACGGTCAGCTTCGAGAGGGTCACCGGACAGCGGCAAACGAGGCGGCCAGCACCTCGGGGTCGACACCGACGACCGTTTCCACGCCGTTGGGTCCGTCGAGCACGAAGGTCACGCCGTCGATCGCCTTCTTGTCGCGAGAGAAAAGATTCATCAACTCGGCGTCGGTGAGCTGCTCGGGCACGGTCGTCGGGAGCTTGTAGGCCGCAAGGACCCGTTCGTGCTCGGCGACTCGGTCATCGATGATACGGCCAAGCCGGCGGGCAATTTCAGCAGCGTAGCGGATGCCGATCGCGACCGCCTCACCGTGACGGAGGTCGTAGGCACCGGCGGTTTCGATGGCATGCGCAAGGGTGTGGCCATAGTTGAGGATGGCCCGCTTTCCCCCCTCGCGTTCGTCGGCCATCACCACGTCGGCCTTGATCTGGACGCACGCGGCGACTCGTTTGTCGATTGGGAGCTCGTCGAGGCGGCCCCCGCCGAGGAAGTGGTACTTCGCGATCTCACCGATGCCACACTGGAATTCCCGGTGCGTAAGCGTCTCGAGCGTCTCGGTGTCGCAGATCACCGCTGAGGGCTGCCAGAACGCGCCGACGAGGTTCTTGCCCTCGGGAAGGTTCACACCGGTCTTGCCACCGATTGCGGCATCGACCTGGCCCAGGAGGGTGGTCGACACCGACACGAATCGGATACCCCGGTGATACACCGAGGCGACGAACCCGCCGACATCGGTCACGACACCACCACCGACGGCGACGATCGCGTCGGCCCGAGTGAACCCGGCCCCCGAGAGCTGTCGACACACGTCCTCCACGACCGAGAGCGACTTGGCCGCTTCACCGTCCGGGAGTTCGATCCGGATCGAGGCGACCCCGGGGTCGACCGGCCACGGGATGCCGGCCTGGGTGAGGACGGCGACACGCTTCACGCCGGCGGGGATGAGCGCGCTCAGCTCGGACCGGGCGCCATGGCCCACGAGGACGGGGTAGCTGCGGTCGCCGAGATCGACGGTGATCGTGGTGGTCACGCTGACCAGGCTAGGGCGCCACGGCCAGCACGGCGTCGGGATACAGCACCACCATCCATGTCCCGACGATCAGGCCTGGTCCCAACGGGACCGCCGCCCGGTGCAACGGGGTGGCTTCGTCTGGGTCGTCGAGCGGATCCGGAAGGATGTCCGCGCTCACAAAGCAGCGCAGCGTGGTGACAACGAGCGAGAACGCAAGGAAGACGAACATGCCAGCGAGCAAGGCCCCGAAGGTGAGCCGGAATGCCGTCCGAGTGTCGTCGAAGAAGGCGGTTCCGACCCACCCGGTGTGCAACCCAAGCACGGGGGCCAGTTTCACATCACCGGACCCCATCGCCGCCGGCTTGAGGAAGCGGAAAGCGAAGAGAAAGAGCGAATACCCGACAGCACTACCAACTGCACCAAGCAGCGCCTCCAGCCGCTCCAGCTTGAGGATCGACAGCATCTCCATCGCAAGGAGCGACAGCCAGAATGTCGGGAACACCAGCCGATCGAGCAGGCGGTATGCCGTGAGGTCAGTGACCGAGAGGGCCACGCCCGCGACGACCAAGATGAGCGGGATCACGACCAAGGTGTCGCCCTGGTCGTAGCGGAGCACAACCCAGACGAACAGCACGGCGATCACCACCTCGGCGATTGGGTCGCCAACGGTGATCGACGCGTCGCAATCACGACACGAGCCACCGCGGCGGAACCACCCGAGCACCGGGATCGTTTCGGCGAGCGGCAGCGATACCCCACACTCCGAGCAACGAGAACGCAACCCGAGCCGGGTGTCCGTGAGCATCCGGTCGGCGAGCATCGTTACAAACCCTTCGGCGAGCAGACCGACCGGGATTGCGAGGATCGCCTGGAGAGTCAGCATGAACTGCCTCCCCAGCCGACTCCGCGAGCAAACTCGTCGGGGCGGCTTCGGACTCTGCGGAGTGGAGGAACAGAGAAGGGGGCGATTGCATCCCGTCACAGCACACCCCACCATCGGCACCCGTCACCGACGACCTGAGGGCGCAATGACCTTTCGCTCCGGACACCCGTGGGATGTTCAGCCGATGAGGTCGGCGACGCTGTCTCGCATGGCATCGATCGGGGCGTCGATCCCGGTCCATAACTCGAGTTGGATCGCCGCCTGGTGCAGCAACATCCCGACCCCGTTCACGGCGTTGGCGCCCACGTCACGCGCAGCGGCGAGCCACGGGGTCGACAGCGGGCGGTAGATCAGGTCAACGACGGTCTGTGACGCAGTGAAGGATCCACCCGGTGATGGCGTCGACACACCGTCCATCCCTCCTGATGTGGCGTTGATCACGATGTCGGCCTCGACGATTGCGTCGACTGATCCGGCCCGCCCGACGGGGCCAGCGAGCGCCGCAGCGCGCTCAGCACGGGCCTCGGTGCGGTTGACCACCACCACGTCCACCGCGCCCGCCCGACCGAGCGCCTCGATCACCGAACGCGCTGCCCCACCGGCGCCGAGGACAACCACGCGAGCGCCCAACGGATCGGTGTCGTTCTCGACCCGAAGGCTGCGAACCAGACCATCACCGTCAGTGTTGTGGGCGGTGACCACGCCGTCGTCGTTGATCAGACAGTTCGCGGCCGCCAATGCCTCAGCCTGGGAGGCACGCCGGTCGGCGGCGGCAAGCACCGACTCCTTGTGGGGCATCGTGACCGACAGGCCTCTCATGCCCAGGGTTCGCATCGCGTCGACCGCTGCTGCCGCGCCACCGTCGGCGACAGGGAACGCGAGCGACCGCGCGTCAACACCGAGCGCATCGAACGCAGCGTTGTGCAGGGTCGGCGAAAGCGAGTGGCGAACAGGATCGCCGATCACCCCAACCGTTACCGTGGCGCCGGTGACGGGGATCATCCGCAGTAGCCGAGGTCGCGACAGCGGGCGACGGCTTGGTTGTGCTCCTCGAGCGTGGCCGAGAAGGCGTGGGCTCCGACGATCCCGTTCTCGTCAGTGCGAGCCCAGAAAATCATTTCACCTTCGGCCGGGGCCAACGCAGCCCGCAGGGCCGCCTCGCCGGGTGCGGCGATCGGTGTCGGGGGGATGCCAGGCGTGGTGTAGGTGTTCCACGGCGACTCGGCGTCGAGGTCGCTCTGGAAGAGCGTTTCGGTGAACGACTTGCCGGCTGCGTAGTAGACGGTGGCGTCGATCTGCAGCGCCATGTCCTGGGCGAGACGGTTGTAGATCGCCCGAGCCATGAGGGGGCGGTCGACATCGACACGAGCCTCACGTTCGATCATCGACGCAATCACGATCACCTCGTAGTCGGAGAGGCCGAGTTCGAGAATCGCCGGGTCGCGACCCACCTCACCGAGGAGGTTCTCGTAGCGCTGGTCGAAGGTGTCGGCCATTCGCTGAAGGAACCTGGCCTCGTCGGCAACGTCCTCTTCCGCGACGTCGTAGGTCGCCGGAAAGAGCGTGCCTTCGAGACGGAGGTCGGTCGGCACGGTCGGGTCGACGTAGGCCGAGACAAGACCGGGGTTGCGAAGTGCGTTGAGCAGATCGGCGCGATCGAAGTTGGAGTTCACGCCGAGCAACCGCTCGACCAACTCGGTCAGGCGCAGACCCTCGGGGATGGTGAAGTCGACAAAGATCTCCGGAATCGGACCCTGGTCGAGCACGGCGACGGCATCTACAAACGCGAGATTTGTCGGAATCTCGTAGTCACCGGCCTGGAACGTGCGCTCGGCTTCGCAGCCGAGAAACCCGGTGATCGACAGTTCGCCCTCACAGCGCAGCCAGTACCGGAACACCGTGGCGTTGGAGATCACCCCTTCGTTCTCGAGCAGGGTTGCGACATTGTTGGTCGAGGCACCCGACGGGATCGTGAGCTCGATCAGATCGCCGGGTTCGCCGTCAGGCTCGATCTGCGCATCGACCCAGCCGTAGATCCGGCCTCGGGCCGTCGTCACCACCCAGATGATGGCGAGTACGAAGATGACGAGCCGGAGAAAGCCGCCCCAGCTGGTGCGGTAGCGCACCCAGTTCTTGTCGTCGACGTCGTACCGGGGGTCGACCATGGGAAGGGCGTGCGGGTCGTCCTCGAGCACATACTCGACGCCCTGCTCGTCGACCCCGGCGACCAGCACTGCGCCAGGCGGCGCCTGATGGTCGGGCAAGGCCATCGGAACAAAGGGTTGACCGGATGGGTCGGTGAGCTGCGGCGGGGCCGCCGCCGGCGGCGGCGCTGCCGACACCGGTCGTGCTATGCGGGTGACGGGACGTCGCGTACGCGCCGGCGGATACAGGGGCGCGCCGCTGACACTCGAGGGCGAGGTCGGTGGTGGCGCGGGTTCGTCATCGACCGCTCCGGTGAGGAAGGTGCCGAGCGACCGCTTCTTCTTCGGAGGCTGCTGATCGTTCACGACTCGTTCCCTGCCCCGGGCCTGCGACCGTCCTGCGGCATGCCTGCGTCGAGCCACGACTGCAGCATCACCGACGCGGCAAACTTGTCGACGACCTGACGGCGGTCCTGGGCGTTCATGTTCTGATCCATCAGGGCTCGCTCTGCAGAGACGGTCGTCAACCGCTCATCGTAGAGAACGACAGGCACCGAGAGGGTGTCACCCAGCGCCTTGGCCTCGGCCGCGTACTTCTTGGCCATGGGTCCAGCGGAACCGTCCATGTTATAGGGCAGACCAACCACCACGATCTCGGCCTCCCACTCCTCCACCAGCTCGGCGATTGCCCGGTGCTCTCGGGGGCGGTCACCCAGCCGCGACAACACCTCGATCGGCATCGCGAGCGCGCCGGCGCTGTCGCTCACGGCGATACCAACCCGCTTCTGACCGAGATCGAGCCCAAGGGCCCGCATCAGGCGATCCCAGCGGCCGCCCGGACCTGATCAAGCGCCGCGTCGATCTGCTCAACATGCTTGCCGCCCGCGACCGCAAGGTCGTCGGCCGGTTTGCCACCGCCGCCGACGGTCTTCTTGGCATCGTCGATGAGCGCACCGGCATTGAGTGGCGAGTCGGGCGTGACGGCGGAAACGAGTGCGACCCCAGACCCGCCGGCGAGCGCACCAGCCAGCGCCACTGCGTGCACGCCTTCCTGATCGCGGATCGACACGGCGAGATCACGAAGACTGTTGCGCTCAAATTCATCGACGCGGGCGACGACGACACCATCGACGGCCTGCGCCGCCAGCTGCGGAGCCTGACCGACGGCAATCTGCTGCTTGATCTGGGCGAGTTCGCTCTTGAGTGAGGAGATCTCGGCCATTCGAGACTCGGCCATCTCCAGGAGTTCGTTCTTGCTCTTGATGCCGAGCTTCTCGGCCGCCTGGGCGACCGTCTGCTCGGCCTCACGGGCGAGTTCGAGGCTGGCGGCGCCGGTGAGCGCCTCGATCCGACGAATGTTCGAACCGATCGACCCCTCGCTGACGACCCGGAACTGGCCGATGTCGCCCAGCGCCCGAACATGCGTGCCGCCACACAGCTCGACCGAGTTGCGGCCCGCCTCCAGCACCCGCACGACATCGCCGTACTTGTCGCCGAAGAAGGCGATCGCACCGAGTTGCTCGGCCGTCTCCATCGTGGTCTCGAAATGGCGGCACGCGCCGTTGTCGAGCACCTCGGCATTGACACGATCCTCGATTTCCGTGATCTGTTCAGGGGTTAGGCCCTCGTAGTGGCTGAAGTCGAAGCGAAGTCGGTCTGGCCCGACATAGGAACCCTGCTGCTTCACGTGCTCGCCCAGCACCTCGCGCAGTGCGTGGTGAAGGATGTGGGTGGCGGTGTGGTTGCGCCGGATCGCCGAACGTCGGTCGTCGTCGATGGTGGCGGTGACGACCCGGCCCGCCTCGAGGCCGCCAGAGCCGGAGAGCTCGTGGACGTGCAGGCCCGGTACGCCATACCGGGTATTGGTGACATCGATCGTGACGCCACCACTGGTGACCGTGCCCGTGTCGCCGATCTGGCCACCGGACTCCGCGTAGAACGGGGTGCGATCGAGGACGAGGGTGTCGTCGTCGACATAGAGGACGGTGGCCTCGGTGGAGGTCTCGTTGCGGCCGGTGAAGTCGGTCTCACCGTGCTCGTCGACGAGTGCCGTGAGGTGACCGGTGTCGCCGGCGGCTGCGATCTTGCGAGCCTCCTTGGCGAGGCGCTGCTGTTCGGCCATCGCAACACGGAAGCCGTCTTCGTCGACCTCGACACCCCGTTCGCCGGTGATCTCCTGGGTGACCTCGAGCGGGAAGCCGTAGGTGTCGTGCAGCAGGAAGGCAACGTCGCCGGGTAGTGCTGCACCGTCGGCAAGGGCGTCGAGTTGTTCATCGAGGATCGCCTGTCCCTTGCGGAGGGTTTCGCGGAAGCGAACTTCTTCACGATCGATGACATCGCGAACGAACTGGTGGTTGGCGGCGAGATCCGGGTAACCGGGGCCCATGATCTCGATCACGGCATCGACCATGCCGCCCATAACCGCAGACTCGACCCCGAGGATGTACGCATGGCGCACGGCGCGACGAAGGATGCGGCGCAACACATAGCCCCGCGCCTCGTTGGACGGGAACACACCGTCGCTGACGAGCAGTGAGGTCGAGCGGGCGTGATCAGCGAGGATGCGCAGCGAGACAAGCTGTTCGAACTCGGCGGTGGCCGGATCGATGCCCGTCAGCTTCGCCGCCGCGGACTGCAGTGCAAAGAGTTCATCAGTGTCCCACACCGAGTCGACGCCCTGGAGCACCGAGACGGTGCGCTCGAGCCCCATGCCGGTGTCGATCGACGGCTTCGGCAAGGGCACTTTCGAACCATCGGCCTGCTGGTCAAACTGCATGAACACGAGATTCCAGATCTCGATGAAACGGTCCTCGTCGCCGTGTTCGGGGCCACCGTCGGCGCCGAACTCGGAACCCTTATCCCAAAAGATTTCTGAGCAGGGGCCACAAGGGCCGACGTCGCCCATCTTCCAGTAGTTGTCCTCGTCGAGGCGCTGGATGCGGTCGGCCGGAACACCCACCTGGTTTTCCCAGATGTCGGCGGCCTCGTCGTCGGTGAGGTGGACGGTGACCCAGAGACGATCAGCGGGCAACCCGATGACTTCTGTGACGAACTCCCACGCCCAGGCACAGGCGTCTTCTTTGAAGTAGTCACCAAAGGAGAAGTTGCCCATCATCTCGAAGAAGGTCAGATGCCGCTTCGTGCGCCCAATCTCGTCAAGGTCGTTGTGCTTGCCGCCGGCACGAACACACTTCTGCACGGTGACGGCGCGCGAGAACGGTGGCGTCTCCTCTCCGGTGAAGTAGGTCTTGAACGGCACCATCCCAGCCACGGTGAAGAGCAGCGTCGGGTCGTGCGGGATCAACGACGCAGAGGGCTGGTGGCTGTGGGCGCGCTCGACGAAGAAATCGGTGAACGCCTTTCGGACCTCATTCGCCTTCATCGGAGTGGGCTGCGTACTCATGAGGCGATCAGCCTATCGGCGGCCCCCTGCCGGAGGACCGGATTCAGTCGCTGCGGGAGCCGTGGCGAGGACGGAAGCTCTGCGTCGCCCGACCGGGGCGGCCCATCCGACGAGCCGGACCGGTGTGCAGCGCCTCGTCGCCGGCGAACTCGGCGAGGAGGTCGGCCTTCTCGGCTCGCATTGCCGTAAGCCCCTCGTTGGCTGCGTCGCGAATGTCGACCATCGCATCACGGGCCTTGCCCGCTGCTCGGCGACTGCGATCGGCGACATCGGCGCGAACCTGCTCTGGCGCGACCCGTTCGACGGTCTTCTTGACCCGCTTCTGCACGTACAGGCTGGTGCCTAGACCAGCCGTGTACCCAGCGACGGCCCAGAACGTGCGCTTCATCGGAGTTCTCCTCGTGGGGTCGACCGTCGGGTGCCGCGGACCTCGATCGCGCCCGACCGTCGGCGGGGCCGGGCAATGACCCGGCCGGCTCGGCTGGCGCCGGCAAGCACTGACATCGCTCGAATCACGCCTGGGGCGAACGCTCGATACGCAAGCCTCGACGCCACGTCAGCAGTGACGGTGACGCGCTCGGCGCGATCGATCACACCATCGACGCGGTCGAGTTCGTCGCTTGCCCGATTGACCGTGGAATGGAGGTCGTCGACCATCGGGAGCGTGTTCGCACGCAGCTCGTCGACCGTGTGCCGCAGCTCGCGAAGCGTTCGGACCAGTGCCTGTACGGCCAACATGAGCACGACGACAACGGCGAGACAGACGATCGTGACGATGACGGCGGCGAGGTCGGTGGCGCTCATCAGTCCTCAGTCAATCACACGTCTCGGTCGCCAGCGTCCGCAACCTCGCGATGGCCAGGCCACCACTGCCGAAGTCGACCCTCGCGCCCGTGAACCGTGGGATCGTAGAACACCCGACCGACCATCTCGTCGGGCAGATACTGCTGCTCGACGTGACCTGACGGGTCGTCATGGGGATACCGGTAGTCCGTACCGTGCCCGAGTGATGTCGCACCCGAGTAATGCGCATCGCGCAGGTGCGGCGGCACCTCACCGGTGCCGGCTTCACGAGCGGCGGCTTTGGCCTCGAAGATCGCCTGCGTAACCCGGTTCGACTTCGGCGAGGTCGCCAGGTGGATCGCCGCTTGGGCCAGATTGAGCTGCGCCTCGGGCAACCCGACGAACTCGACCGCCTGCGCCGCTGCGGTCGCGACGAGAAGCGCTTGTGGATCGGCCATACCGATGTCCTCGGATGCGTGGATCACCATGCGTCGAGCAATGAAACGGGGGTCCTCCCCTGCCTCGAGCATGCGGGCGAGCCAGTACACGGCAGCATCGGCATCGGAGCCACGGATGCTCTTGATGAAGGCACTGATGACGTCGTAGTGGCCTTCGCGGCCGTAGCGGACCGCCTTGGCGTCGACGGCGCCCTCGGCGTCGTCGAGCGTGACATGGATCGGACGCCCACGAGCTGTGGCCAACGCAATGGCAACCTCGGTGCTGGTGAGCGCATGGCGGCCGTCGCCGCCCGCCCGGCCGGCGAGATGCTCGATGGCGTCGGCGTCGGCGCCGAGCCGGAGCAGCGCTCCAGGAGCTACGAGTAGGGCGGCGAGGGGTCCAGCGCGGTGTACATCGCGCAGGAGCTAGGGCGGCGGGCGGGCGAGGGAGGGGGCGGCAGCGCGCCCTCCCGTCCCGACTCGCCGCGCCGGGGCGGGCGGGAGGCGCGCGCTCGTTCGGAGACGACACCGCATCGTCGCCTTTGATACTCAGATACTCGACCCCGCGTTTTCGCCGTCGCGCGCGGCCAGGTACGTCGCCGAGGGCGCGGGCGGGCGGCCGCGCGTCACGTACCTCGCGCCGCACCTGCGACAGCTCCAATGCCATGGCGGCATTCTCTCGCTCATTTGCTTCGTACGCTTCTAGGGCGGCCTTCTCCGACTGTTTTGCCGCCTTGGCCGTCGCCTGCGAGGAACGCTTCATCTCGACTTGCTCTCGGTACAGCGCCTTATCGCGCTGGGATTCGTCGATGGAAGGTTATTTGAGAGTGTTCCCGAGAGCAGACAGATATGAGCCTTAGGAGCAGTAACGGTTACCATGCTCTGACTTATGGTTGGCTTGTAGGTGAGATAATAAAGAGAATAGATGGCAGACCTATAGGTAAATTTTTCGAAGAAGAAGTCGTAAAACCACTAGGCGTTGATTCTTTTATTGGACTGCCTGAATCAGAGGAACACAGGGTGGCGCCTATAGTTGAGGCTTCCACTGTGGATGACCCGATGATTCAAGAACTGGTTGATTCAATAATTGGAACCGGAACTCTTGGCTGGCGCGCTTTAACTATGGACGGAGCAATGCTCAAAGGAGACGCATACGATCCTTTCAACCCGAATGCACTTGACATTTTCAACAGCAGACAAGTTCACGCAGCCGAAATACCAGCAGCAGGTGGAATAAGCGAAGCACGTGCATTGGCTCGCATTTACGCG
>CAJWHS010000084.1 GCA_913041415.1 uncultured Acidimicrobiaceae bacterium
GCCGGCACGACCGTGTTGACGAGTCCGAGCTCGGCGGCCTCCTCGGCCGGAAGGTCACGAGCGAACAGCATCAGCTCCATGGTCTTGCGGACACCGATGATGCGGGGCAGCAGCCACGGACCGAGCGCATCGGGCACCAGACCGCGGCGGGCGAACACCTCGACGAACTTGGCGTTGTCGGCAGCGATCACGAGATCGCAGGCGAGTGCGAGGTGGGCCCCCATGCCGGCGGCGGTGCCGTTGACGGCGGCGATGATCGGAATATCGGAATCGAGGATCGCCGGAAAGAGCGTGTACTGCCCGTCGAGCATCATCCGTCGGGGATCGCCGGCGACCTGATCGGGCACCCCCTCGGGCCGGTTCTTCTCGTAGACATGGCTGAGGTCGGCGCCGGGGCAGAAAAGCTTCTCGCCGGTGGCGGTGACGACGATGCAACGAGCCTGCTTCGAAACGTTGAGATCGTTGATGAGATCCCGGATACGGTTGCGGCCGGGCGGGTTTAGGGCATTGCCGACCTGTGGTCGGTCGATCGTGATCCATGCCACCGAACCCTTCAGTTCGAAGCGGATCTGATCCTCGATGGGGCGCTCGTCAGCCATGCCCGGAATGTACTTCCCATGGCGTGTCGCGGCTGCAATCCGACTCGCTACCCTCGCCGCCGTGCCCGTCCTCCGAGGTTGCCAGAACCGGTCGTGAGTCCCGCCGCCCCGCTGCGGCGCAGCATCACCCTGCGCCAGTGGCAGCACGAAGCACTCCAGGCCTTTCTGCGCCACCATGATGCAGACTTCCTCGCCGTCGCCTGCCCTGGTGCGGGAAAGACGACGTTCGCGCTCACGGCGGCACGTCACTGGCTGAAGGGCGAGCGTCTGCCGTTGGTTGTCGTCGCGCCGACCCGTCACCTCAAAGCCCAGTGGGCACAGGCCGCCGAACGGTTCGGATTCCACCTCGAACCCGACTGGGACGCGTCGACCAGCGACATCCCGTCCGACATGCACGGCATCGTCGTCACCTACGCCCAATGCGCGTCCGCAGCCCGCACACTGTTCACGCTGAGTCGAGGCGGCATCGTGATCCTCGACGAAGTCCACCACGCCGGCGGTGACCTGACCTGGGGTGAGGGCGTCGCCGAAGCGTTCGCTGAGGCCAACTCCCGGCTCCTACTTTCCGGCACCCCGTTCCGTTCCGACGACGCTCCGATCCCGTTCGTTCGCTACACACTCGGCGATCACGGCGACGCCGTCAGCGACTACGAGTACGACTACGGCGAGGCACTCGTCGACGGTGGTGTCGTGCGGCCAGTCTTCTTCCCCCGTTTCGATGGCCACATGGAGTGGGTCGGCGCCGACGGCTCGATCAAAGAAGCCTCGTTTTCCGACGACATCGCCTCCGAGGACCGCGGCGCCCGACTGCGCACCGCTCTCGACGCCGACGGTCAGTGGTTGCCGACCGTGCTCGTGAAGGCCGACGAGAAACTGCGCCAGATCCGCAAACAGCAACCCGATGCCGGTGGCCTCGTCATCGCCATCGACCGGGACCACGCCCGGGCCTGTGCAGCGCTGCTCGAACGCTGGACGGGGGAGGCACCGGCGATCGCGCTCTCCGACGATCCGAAGGCGAGCGATGTCATCGAGGCCTACGCCCGATCGGATCAACCCTGGGTCGTGGCGGTGCGCATGATCTCCGAAGGAGTCGACATCCCTCGGCTTCGAGTGGCGGTGCACGCCACGACCACCGTGACATCACTGTTCTTTCGTCAGGCGGTCGGTCGCATCGCCCGCTGGACCCCGGGCCTGTCCTCGCAAAAGGCCTACTTCTACGTGCCCGACGACCCGCGTCTGCGCGATCACGCCCAGAACATCGCCCTGCAGCGACGACACTCGATCGACAAGCGCATCGAAAAAGAAGCCCAGCGAGAGACCGCGCTCGACGATCTCAACCGGGCGGTGCAGATCGAGGAGCAGCCATCGCTGTTCCAGGCACTGTCGTCGACTGCGCTCGTCGGTGAGGAGACCTCACCGCCCGCCGATGACGGGATCGATCCGCACGAGGACATCGTCATTGCCGCCGAGGACCTGGCCGGCCTTCCGATCGACCTGCCTCCGCCGCCCAAACTGCCGGGGCGCGACGTCGATGCCAAGGCTGCGTTGGGTGGTCTGCGCACGAAGCACGCCCGCAAGAAGGATCTCCGCAAATGGAACGCCGACCGTGTGCTCGAACTCGTGCGCGCAACCGGTATGGAACACCCGATGGTCAACGCCGAACTGAACAAGCGCTCAGGCATCGAGCGGGTGGCCGAGGCGGACGAGACCCAGCTCCGCCGCCGACTGCAAGCTGCCGATGAATGGTTGGAGTCGCTCCGCGGCGTTCGCTGATCACGACCCAGTCGCCGGTCCCTGCTTCATCGACGCCTCATCGAGCAGATAGCGCTGCTCGATGAGGGACTGCAACGGACTGAGATCGAACGGATCGCCGGTCATCACGATGATGTGCTCCGCGCCAGCGTCGACATACCGCTCGATGCCGTCGACGTCGTCGCCACCGATCGCTACAGTGCGCTCGATCTCCCTCGGATCACGGCCGAGCTTCTCGCACCAGTCGTCGAGGATCTGGTTCTTCTCGGCGAAGTGCTCGGGCGGGCCGAAGGTGTTCCACGAGTCGGCGAACTGGGCCGTGAGTTTCAGGGTGACCTTCGGGCCGGAACCGCCGATCATGATCGGCATCGGACCGACCGCCTGCGGATGCAGTTTGTCGAGCCGCGAACGCATGCGCGGCAGGTCGTCGCCGAGCTGGCGGAGACGACTCGGAGCAGTGCCGAACTCGTAGCCGTATTCGACATAATCGCGTTCGAACCAGCCAGAGCCGACGGCGAGGTACATGCGGCCGTCGGCGATGTGATCGACCGTGCGGGCCATATCGGCCAACAGCTCGGGGTTGCGGTAGCTGTTGCCGGTGACGAGCGTGCCGAGCTTCGCATTCGTGGTGTCGTCGGCCATCACCGACAGAAGGGTCCAGGCTTCGAAGTGGGTGGCCTCGGGATCGCCGAACAGGGGATAGAAGTGGTCCCAGATCCAGATGGAGTCGGCACCCATCTCGTCGGCCGCCCTCCACGCATCCCGCATCGCAGCGACGGAGGTGCCCTGAGGTTGGATCTGGATGCCGACATGGACGGAGTTGGGGGAGTCGAAACGCGCCATAGCGCGATCCTGGCATATGCCTGTCGGGAAGGTGACCGATGGCATGCATCCCGTTTTCCCAACGCTTGTCAGCCGTCTCGGGGTCAAGCGGATACCGGGTCTTCCCCGAGTGACCATTGGCAGGACGCCAGGGGTACGGTGACGGAACGTCAGCACTGACCTTCGGTTCCCCCCCCGTTGGGAGAGCTTCCGGGTTGGTGTTGGTGACACGGAAAAAGACGGATCATCTTCGTTCGAGGAGGCGTTGCAATGGGTGTGAGCGATCTGGAGACCTACATCGAAGCCATGCGCAAGGATGTGACGGGTGACGTGTTGAGCCGCTCCCGCACCATGGATGCGCTGCTCGACCTCCGCATCGAGGCCGCCGGCCGTGACGACCTGACGCGTCTGGTCGATGCCGCCCTGGCCGACCTGCCAGGCAAGACGATGGTTCCGGGTGACTGGTACCGCGAGCGACTCGACCTCTTCGAACTCGCCGCCGTCAATCCGGTCGAACCCGTGGGCTGACCTCCGGGGCCGTAGCATCGGCCGGCAATGACCAATCTCAACGCGACTCGCTCGCGATTCGATCTGCCCGAGGGGCTCGTCTATCTCGACGGGAACTCGCTAGGTCCAGTTCCCTGTGATGCGGCGGCGGCAGTCACTCGCGCCATCACCGACGAGTGGGGTGAACTGCTCGTTCGAGGCTGGAACGATGCCGATTGGATGGAATCGTCAACTCGGATCGGCGACCGCATCGGACGTTTGATCGGCGCACCGGAGGGCACGGTGATCGTTGGCGACACGCTCTCGCTGAAGGTGTATCAAGCGCTCGCCGCCGCGCTGGAGCTTCGCCCCGAGCGAAACGTCGTCGTCTCGGACTCAGGCAACTTCCCGTCCGATCTGTACATGGCCGACGGACTGTTCCGAACGATGGGTA
Organism: uncultured Acidimicrobiaceae bacterium; assembly: GCA_913041415.1. GTDB lineage: Bacteria > Actinomycetota > Acidimicrobiia > Acidimicrobiales > Aldehydirespiratoraceae > UBA11606. The sequence goes on from CAJWHS010000084.1 coordinate 4,114, forward strand.
GCTCTCACGAACTTCGGATCGTCGCTCCCGATGCCGTGTCCGACGCGATCGACGAGTCGGTTGCCGTCGTCCTGCTCACCGAGGTCGATTACCGAACCGGCCGCCGCCACGACATGGGTGCACTTACCGCTGCAGCTCACGCTGCCGGTGCGCTCACCGTCTGGGACCTCGCCCACTCCGCTGGCGCGATCGAAGTCGACCTCGCTGGCTGCGATGTCGACTTCGCCGTTGGTTGCACCTACAAGTACCTAAACGGAGGGCCTGGTTCACCCGGGTTTATCTTCGTGAGCGAAGCGTTGATCGACGAGGTGCGGCCGGCGCTGTCGGGATGGCTGGGCCATGAGACACCCTTCGCCTTCGACCTCGACTTCCGGCCTGATCCCGGGATCGGCCGAATGCGAATCGGAACGCCGCCCGTCCTCGCCCTCGCTGCCCTCGACGTGGCGCTCGATGCCTGGGAAGGTGTCGAGATGGCCGATGTTCAGGCCCGGTCGATCGAACTCTCAGAGCGGTTGATCGCCGGAGTCGAAGCATCTTGCCCGACGCTGGACCTTGCGTCGCCCCGCAACCCGGACAACCGGGGGAGCCAGGTCGCGTTCCGGCATCCTGAGGGCTATGCGGTCATGCAGGCGCTGATTGCTTGCGGTGTGATCGGCGACTTCCGGGCGCCCGATCTCATCCGGTTCGGCATCACTCCGCTCTACCTCGAAGAGGCCGACATCGACCGGGCCGTCGAGATCCTGATCGAGATTATGGCCTCCGATGCGTGGGACACCCCGGAGTACCGCAAGCGCAAGGCCGTCACCTGACGGCTGCGGTCGAACCCGTCGGCTGACCCACTCGATTGGCGCCGCAGCGTCGGGGCGTCCACCATCTCGCCTATGGCCAACACCGACGTCCTGGGTTTCTGGAAGATCGCCGAAGCCGACCCCGACCATCTCGCCATCGTTGATCCCGATCACGAGCAGATGACCTTCGGTGAGCTGTACGCGCTCACCAATCAGATCGTGCACGGCCTGCGAGCGCTAGGGCTGCAGCCGGGGGACCAGGTCACGACGGTGCTGCCCAACAGCTTTGAACAGGTTGCGATCTGTCTCGCTGCATTCCAGGGGGGGTTCTACGTCACCACCGTGAACTGGCATCTGGTCGGCCCCGAGATCAGCTACATCGTGAACGACTCCGAGACCAAGGCGCTCATCGTCAACGCCCGCTTCGGTGATGAGGCCACCCGGGTGCTCGAGGATTGCGAAACGCCCGAAGCGAACCGCTTCGTGATCGGTGGCGAGGTTGATGGCTTCCGCTCGTTCGTTGAACTGATCGACGGTCAGCCGGCCGAACGGCCCGACAACCTCGGGCTGACCGGATCGTTCATGTTCTACACCTCGGGGACCACCGGCCGGCCGAAGGGGGTTCGCCGCCCGCTGAGCCCGGCACATCCCGACGAATCGGCGTCGGGTGGTCTGCTGTACCTCTTTGGCACCAAGCCTCACGACGGCAATGTCCAGATCACGCAGGCGCCGCTCTATCACACGGCCGTGAACAACTGGACCACGATGTCGCTCCACCTCGGCCACTCCGTCGTGTTGATGGACAAGTGGGACGCCGAGGGCGCGCTCGAACGCATCGAGCGTTACAAGGTCACGTCGTCGCACATGGTGCCGACGATGTTCAACCGCATGCTGCAACTCCCCGACGAGGTACGAACCAAGTACGATGTGTCGTCGACCCGCTACATGGTCCACGCAGCGGCGCCCTGCCCGGTCGAGACCAAGAAGAAGATGATCGAATGGTGGGGCGACTCGATCTGGGAGTACTACGCCGCCACCGAAGGCGGAGGCACGTATGTCGGAGCGGCCGAGTGGATGACCAAGCCCGGCACGGTCGGCAAGCCGTGGCCGATCTCGGAGGTGATCGTCGTCGACGAGGACGGCAACCGGTTGCCCCCGTTCGAGTCCGGCACCGTGTACATGAAGATGGGCGGTGGGCAGCAGTTCGAGTACAAGGGCGACGACGAGAAGACCCAGGCCGCGCGGCTCGACGATTTCTTCACCGTCGGTGACGTTGGTTACCTCGACGACGACGGCTTCTTGTTCCTCAATGACCGGGCCAACGACATGATCATCGTGGGTGGCCTCAACATCTACCCGGCCGAAATCGAAGGCGCCCTTGTTCAGCACGAGGCCGTCGGTGATGTCGCCGTCTTCGGCATCCCGAATCCCGACGTCGGTGAGGAGATCAAGGCGGTCATCGAACTTCGTGAGGGCTGGGAGCCGACCGACGAGACCACCGAGACGATCATGACGTGGCTGCGTGAACAGGTCGCACGACAGAAGCTGCCCCGCTCGATTGACTACACGACCGAGATGCCCCGTGACCCCAACGGCAAGCTCTACAAGCGGCGCCTTCGCGATCCGTACTGGGAAGGCCACGACGGAGCGATCTGACGAACGTCGAGTTGATGCGGGCGGTTTCCGTTTCTGTTTGCGGTACTCGACTCTTTTCGTGACCCTTCGAATCCCCCCGAGGAAGACGCGATGCAGCGATCGGGGTAGCTTTACAGAATGTCAAAGCGAGTGATCGACGCTGCTGAAGCCGCACGGGCCCACGAGTCGTTGGGACTCACCACCGAGATCGCAGATCAGGGCGTCTACGAACGCACCGTGCAGCGGTTCCAGGAGCGCAACATCGCGCTCCCGACCTTTGCCGAGTTGGCCGACCCCTCGACAATCCCCGCAGCCCGCATTGTGCCGTTGGCCGGCCTCGACCGCAACGAACCCGACTCCCGCAACCTGTTCCGGGTGCACTGGTTCGGTCGGCTCGATGGCAGCGGCCCCCACGAGGTGCCCGACTACATCGAACTCCCGTCGGAGATGACCGGCGTCGAGGCCCGCATCCTGTTGGCGATCGGCAACCGATTCCCGATGATCCGGGCCCACAAGGTGCTGGCCGCGTATTCGTGCCTCGTCCCGCGGCTAGTCACCGGACGGTTCGACCCGACGGCCCATCGAGCCGTGTGGCCGTCCACGGGCAACTACGCCCGCGGGGGCATCGCTATCTCGCGCATCATGGATTGCCGTGGCGTGGCCGTGCTCCCCGAGGGTATGAGCAAGGCTCGGTTCGACTGGCTCGAACAGTGGACCCTCGACCCGACCAACGACATCATCCGCACTCCAGGTACCGAGTCGAACGTCAAGGAGATCTACGACGCCTGCAACGAACTGGAGCAGGATCCCGAGATCGAGATCATCAACCAGTTCTCCGAGTTCTCGAACCATCTCGGCCACTACGCAGTCACCGGTCCAGCACTCGGACGCGTCTTCGAACATGCCACCGCCGGCCGGCCCGATGCCCGTCTCGTTGCCTTCGTCTCGGCGTCCGGGTCAGCCGGCACGCTCGGCGCTGGCGACTATCTCAAGGACACCTACGGCAGCCGCATCGTGGCGGTCGAGGCGCTCGAGTGTCCGACGATGCTGGAGAACGGCTTCGGCGATCACAACATCCAGGGCATCGGCGACAAGCACGTGCCGCTGATCCACAACGTGATGAACACCGACGACGTCGTCGCCGTCAGCGACCGTTCGACCGACGCGCTCGACGCCGTGTTCAACACCGATGCGGGCAAGGCCCATCTCGTCGATCGGGTCGGGCTAGAACCGGCGCTCGCCGACATGCTGGTGCACATGGGCTACTCGGCGATCGCCAACGCACTCGCTGCCATCACGATCGCCAAGGACCGTGGCCTCGGCCGTGACGATGTCATCGTCACGGTTGCGACCGATGGTTCAGAGCTCTACGACAGCGAGCGCGAGGAGTATCTCGCCCACCACCACGCCAACGGTTACGACGCCGTGGCCGCAGCATCGGACTTCGCCCGCGAACTCGAGGCGGGCGATACCGCCCAGCACCTCGAACTCACCGAACAGGAGCGCCGTCGAGTGTTCAACCTCGGCTATTTCACCTGGGTCGAGCAGCAGGGCACGTCCTTTGAGGACTTCACCGCCCGCGGTGAGCAGTCCTTCTGGGACGGCATGCGCCACTTCATCGGTGAATGGGACGAGCAGATCCGCGAGTTCAACGCCCGGACGGGCACCCGCGACGACGACTGACGTGACCTCGACCTTCGCCGTCCACGCTGACCGACTCGACGTCGTTGTCGCAGCCGAGATGGCAGGGCTTGCCCGGCCAACGGTGCTCGACACCATCGAGCGACTCGACGCCGCGGTGGCGACGATCGACGGTCGCGGCTTCACCCCGACACCGTTCGGACCCCAGTCGGCGCTCGCCGAAGCGATCGGCCTCGACGGGGCCGAGCTGTGGGTGAAGGACGAGACCGGCAACGTGAGCGGCTCCCACAAGGGACGCCACCTCTTTGGCATCGCCCTCGGCCTTGCGTTTACGGAAACGCAACCCGATCGGCTCGCCATCGCCAGCTGCGGCAACGCCGCCTTTGCGGCCTCGGTCGTGGCCGCTGCGGTCAACCAGCCGCTCGAGGTCTTCGTGCCCGACTGGGCCGACCAGGCGATCACCGACCGCATCGCCGCCCACGGGGCAACGGTTGTGCGGACCGAACGCGATCCGGACCGTCTCGGCGATCCGGCGTATCACGCCATGGTCGACGCCATTGCCGCCGGTGCGACGGCATTCTCGTGCCAGGGCACCGACACGCCCGGCACGGTCGACGGCGGCCGCACGATCGCCTTCGAGATGCTCGAAACCCTGGGCGGCCATCGCCTCGACCGTCTGGTGATCCAGGTCGGCGGTGGCGCACTTGGTTCGGCTGTCGTCAGTGGCCTGCAGCGCGAACTCGGCGACGCTGCCATGCCTCTGATCAACGCCGTGCAGCCCGAGGGCAACCATCCGCTCGTCGTCGCCTGGAACCGACTGGCTGCGGAACTCGGCGACGGTGAACCCACCACCAACGCCGAGCGGGCGGCCGCCGCCGAAGCGCTCGGTCGGGTGCCGGCCGAGGCCCGGCGAGCGATGCTTGCTCGGCTCGCCGCCGACCCTGATCGCTATATGGTGCCCTGGCCCACCGAACCGGCGTCGTACGCCACCGGTATTCTCGACGACATCACCTATGACTGGCTGCCGATCGTCGATGGCATGCTCGCCACCGGCGGCTTCCCGCTTGTCGCAACCGACGACGACTTCCGCGCTGCCCACCGGATTGGCCACACCCACACCTCCATCCCGGTGTGCCCGACGGGTGCTGCGGGCCTCGGCGGGCTCCTCTCCCTTCAGCGCGATGTGGCCCCCGATCTCGCCGGCGAACGCATCGCCCTCGTCTTCAGCGGCCACCAGCGTCCCGGCGATCCGATTCCGAGCTGAGATTCCGTTCGTCGGTTCGGCCGAGGGTTAGCGTCGCCCGGTGGCCGCAGCCGAACGTCGCATTCTGACCCTCGCCACTGTGCTGGCCTCGGCGATGGTGGCCCAGGCGTTCGGACGGTTCACGTGGGGGTCGTGCTACCCGACGCTCGAGACGACCTGCTCGACGGTTCGAACACGGCCGCCGGGTTGTTCGGCTCGCTGAATGTCGGCGCCTACCTCCTCGGCACGATCGTCGTCGCCTGGCTTGCGTTGCGATCCTCGCTCGTCGGTCTCGTGAAGGTCGGCCTGGTCCTTTCGACCTCAGGCCTGGCGCTCGCGTCATTTACGACCCGACCGGCTGTGCTCGCCGTGGCCCTCGTAATCATGGGGCTCGGTGGCGCGATCATCTGGGTGCCCGTCCCCGGTATCGCCGCCCGGCAGTTTCCGCCGGAGCGACGCGGGTTAGCAACAGGCATCGCTGGCATCGGCATCGGGGTTGGCATCGTCTTCGCCGGTCGCATGGCGGCGTTCGTGCGCAGCGGTGAGCAAGACGTTTGGCAGACGCCATATCGCATGGAACTCGGCATCGCCCTCATCGTCATCGCCTCGTCCTTCGTCTTCCTGCGGAGCCAGGGGGAACGGCTGTCAGTGGCAGGCGGGTTCGGCGGCTTCGGTGCGTTGCGGCAGGTCCAGGTGTGGAAGGCGCTCACCGGTGCGGACTCCGCGCACGGCTTCAGCTACATCTTCGTTATCAGCTTCACCGTCGCCGGAGTCGAGGACGACACCGGCTGGAATTCTGGGCGTGCGGCCCTGGCCTTCACCATGATCGGCTTTGCGGTGATCGCTGGCGGCCTCATCGTTGGCTCAATCTCGGATCGGATCGGCCGCCGCCTCACGATGACGATCGCGTTCGTTTCGTGGGCGGTTGCGTCGATTGGAGGTCTCACC
>CAJWHS010000085.1 GCA_913041415.1 uncultured Acidimicrobiaceae bacterium
CGGCTCTTCTGGCTCTTCTGGCTCTTCGAGCTCTTCGAGTTCCTCGAGCTCTTCAGGCTCTTCGAGCTCTTCGGGCTCTTCTGGCTCCTCTGGCTCGTTTGGCTCTTCTGGCTCTTCCGGCTCTTCTGGCTCTTCTGGCTCTTCGAGCTCGTCGAGTTCCTCGAGCAGCCGACTGCGGTCGAGCATGGTGAGGTCGGCGTTGGCGTCGTCGACACTGAGTTCGGGGTCGCGCAGGACCGTGAACACGTCGTCGTAGCGAAAGAGACCCCACTGGCCCGTCAGCAGGTGGTGGACCGGATCCGCAGCGCGCACCTCCGCCAGGTGGGGCCAGGGGTTCTCGATGTACCCGGGCTCCAGCGGATTGAAGAAGACCTGGTCGGCGGTGTCCGTCATGCCGATGAGGCTAGGGCGCCGGACTCGATGGGTCGAACTATCGTGCTCCCATGTCCGCCGACGAGATCGACGAGCTGTTCGACGAGGGCGTCGCGCCGTGGGACGGACGTCGGGTGCCGATGACGCTTCTCGGTGGGTATCTCGGCAGCGGCAAGACGACATTGCTCAACGATCTGTTGCGTCGTACCGACCGCCCGATCGCCGTGTTGGTCAACGACGTCGGCGAGATCAACATCGACGCTGCCCTTCTGCAGCGGCGTTCCGCCGATACGATCGAGCTCACCGACGGATGTGTGTGTTGCTCCATCTCCGAGAGCCTCGGCACCACGCTTGCCGATATGCGCAGCCGACCCACGCCACCGGATCACGTGGTGATTGAGCTCAGCGGGGTCGCTGACCCCACACAGGTCATGCCGTGGGCCGAGAGCGATGGGTTTCGTCTCGATGGTGTGGTTGTTCTGGCCGACGCCACGAACTTCCGGGAGCGACTTGCCGATGAGCGCACCCGTCCGCTTCTGCTGCGGCAGCTCGAGCCGGCGGATCTCGTGATCATCTCCAAGAGCGAGCTCGTCACCGCCGACGAGCGCAACGCCGTGCGAGCCGCAGTGGCAGACAAAGCACCCGACGTGCCCGTCGTCGATGATCTCGACGGATCCTTGGGTTCGACTCTGCTCGATCTCGGCACTCGTCGCGAACGCGACGCCACGGCGACACCACCGCCGTCGCTGCTCGACCCCCACCGCACCGAGATCGTGTCGCTCCCCCGCCCCGTCACGAGCACCGCATTGCACGCCCTCCTTGACGACCTGCCCGACGACACCGTTCGAGCCAAGGGCATCGCAGAAGGGCCCGATGGTTCGCGGTTGTTGATCCAGCAGGTCGGTCGACGACGGCGGATCGGCCCGCTCCCGCAGGCAGAGGATCAGGAGCCGACCGATCTGGTCGTGATTCGGGTTTCTCGCCCCGAGCCGCTGCGGCTCCAGCTGGGCCGAACTCCCCCGTAGGCCTCAGGTGCCGGCGAGGGCGGCGATGACCTCACGGAACTGTTGCATGCCCTGGCCGCCATTCTGCTGAACAACCGCATAGTTGAAGCCCCAGCGGTCGCGCCGTTCCTGGAGCGTCTCGACAATCTCGCCGACCGAACCGGCAATGAGAGCCGGTGACTGGGCGACGACCTCTTTCGGGGCGTTGAAGATCTGAGCGAAGAACTTGAGTGCGCCATCGCGGTCGTCGGTGATCGAGGTGTTCATCGCAAGCGAGTTGATCTCCATCGAATCGAAGCGATCGCCGGCGACCTCTTTGACCCGAGCAATCTTGCGGTCGTAGGCCTCGGGCATCGAGTCCGCGATTGCGTCCTCGCCGACGGCTCCGGCTCGGAGGTTTGCCGTGATGGCGACGATGTCGGCGTGTTCGGCGGCGACGCCGAGCATGCGGGGGCCACCACCGCCGATGATCACGGGCGGGCCGCCGGGCGTGTACGGCAGGGGCAGTCCGTCGTAGTCAGTGATCTGGTAGTGATCGCCGGCAAAGTCGAACGATCCCTCCTGCCAGCAGCGCTTGATGATCTGCAGGCTCTCGATCATGCGATCGATCCGAACACCCGGACGATCGTAGAGCATCCCTGACTCGTCGTAGTCGGTGCGCATCCAGCCAGCACCAAGACCGAACTCGACCCGCCCTTCTGCGATGTGGTCGAGTGTCGCCATCTCCTTGGCGAGCATCACCGGGTGGCGGTAATCATTGCCGAAGACGAGCGCCCCCACCTTGATCTCAGTAGTGACCGCTGCAGCTGCCGCAAGCGCGGTCATCGGTCCGTACTGGCCGTGGAAGTGATCGGGCAACATGATCGACGAGTAGCCCTGTTGCTCGGCGTACTTCGCAGTATCGGTCCACGACATTCCCTCGATGGGACCGTGGGTCTGGAGTCCGAAACGGAAAGGTCTGGGCATGGCGGTCGACCCTACGCCCCTGGCCAGGTGTCGGCGACCCGGTAGCCGGTGGGCCAGGGATCGGTGGGGTCGACCAGGTGTCGCGTGACGCCGGTGATCCATGCCCGTCCGCGAATCGACGGCAACACTGCGGGCCGACCTTCGCCCAAGTCGTCGAGCACGCCATCGATCGAGCCGACGAACGTCGATCCGATCACCGATCGCATTGTGAGCCGGTCGCCCACTGAAGCGAGGCCTCGGGCGTGGAGCACGGCGAGTCGGGCCGAGACGCCGGTGCCGGTCGGCGAACGATCGAGTTTCCCGGGGTCGATCACGGACGTGCTCTGCAGCTCGAAGCCGTCCGACGTGCGCTCGAGAGGTCCGGCGATCTGGCAGAAGGAGAGGTGGGTCCATTCCGGATACTGCGGGTGGGAGAAGCCGAGTTGCTCGTTGGCGGCGGCGGTGATAATCGCACCAACCTCAGCGAGTTCGGCAGCCGAGCCTGGTTCTACGGCCAGGCCGAGGTCTGCAGCATCGACGAGCACGAAGCTGTCGCCCCCGAAGGCCGTGTCGACTCGAATCGGCCCGATGCCGGGCACGTCGAGGGCAGCGTCGAGGCGATCAGCGAACGACGGGAGGTTGACCACCCGGATCCGTTCAGCCTTCCCGTCGCGGCATTCGGCCTCGACCGACACGGCGCCGCCGGGCGCTTCCATCGTGAACCGGGTGATCGGCTCGACCATCGGCACCCGGCCGGTCTCGAGCAGCACCGTCGCGACACACATGGAGTTACTCCCGGACATTGGCGGGGTGTGGCACGGCTCCATGATGATGAAACCCCAGTCAATGTCGGGCAGGCGCGACGGGACAAGCAGGTTCACGTGACGAAAGACGCCACCCCGGGGCTCGTTGAGCACAAGGTTCCGTAACGTCTCGTCCTGATCGATCCAGCGCGCTTGTTCCCAGAGTGTCGCTCCCGGTGGCGGTTCGACGCCGCCGACGATGACGTCACCGACCTCGCCCTCGGCGTGGCAGGTGACGATCTCGATGGCGCCGGTCAAGTCGAGTCCGTGGGTTCCGTCCATGGTTCGAAGAGTGTCGCACGCGCGTCGATACAAGGCGTACGCTGCGCGCATGGAGGCCCGCTCCCCCGTTCTGGTGGTGTCGATCGACGGGGTTGCGCCCCGCCATGTCACCCGGGCGACGATGCCGACGCTGACCACCCTGGCCCGGGAGGGGGCGTCGTGTTTCGGTGCTCGCGCCGTCGAGCCGCCCTGGACGCTCCCCGTTCACACGACCATGTTCCGCGGCATCGATCCGTCGACCCACGGTGTGCGCGACAACACACCGATCCCGCTCAACTCCGACGCGCCATCGTTCCTGAAGGCCGGTCGTGCTGCCGGTCGCACCACGGCGATGTTCGTGAACTGGGCGCCGTTCGACGCCGTTATCGAGCGAGACGCGGCGGAGCATCGGTTCGTGATCGACGGTGGTTACGACCCCGACGAGGATCGACGTTTGACCGATGCTGCGATCGCGACGCTCGCCGAGGGCCGCCACGACCTTGCCCTCGTATACCTCGCCCTGCCCGATCTCGTGGGTCACGACCAGGGCTGGGACAGCGACGAGTACGTCCGTGCCCTCACCATCACCGACGCCCATCTCGGCCGCCTGCTGGATGTGCTCGGGCCTGCGTGGTCGGTGCTCGTCACCACCGACCACGGCGGTGTCGGCCGGAATCATGCCGACCTCGTGCCGGACGTGCTGGAGACTTTTGTCGTCGTTCGCGCTCCCGGCCGTGTGGCGCGAGCCACGTGTTGGTCGGACGTGACCACGCTCGCCATCGCACCGACGGTTGCCGACCTCGTCGGATTCGAGCCCGATCCGCGCTGGGAGGGACGGTCCCTGCTCGGCTCGGAGATCCCCATCGTCGAACTTCTGCTCGAGCGGCTCGCTGCCACCGCCGGCGAGTCCTACGGCGAACGGGTGACCATGCTCGATCATGCGCTTCAGTCGGCGGCCCTCGCCTCGGCCGACGATGCCGGCGCAGACATGGTGTTGGCATGTCTGCTGCACGACATCGGGCATGTGCTCGGCGATGCTGGCTGGTGGGGTGATCCCGGCCACGGCGAGGTCGGCGCCCGAGCGCTGCAGGCCTGGCTCGATCCGGGTGTGGTCGAGCCGATCCGAGGCCACGTCGGTGCGAAGCGATATCGCGTCGCCGTCGACCCGGAGTATCACGAGCACCTAAGCCTCGCTTCGCAGATGTCGCTCGCCGAACAAGGCGGGCCGTTCACCCCCGAGGAGGCCGACGCCTTCGCGGCCTGGCCCTTTGCTCCGGAGGCCCGACGACTGCGGGCCTTCGACGACGACGGGAAGGTTGAGGGGCTCACGATCGCGCCTCTCGACACCTATCGACCCATGTTGGAGGACGCACTCGCTGCCCACCGTCCGATCGATCCGGCGTGGGCCCGAGACGCCTGCCGGTGTCCGATCTGTCGCGACCCCGGCAACGACCAACACCTCATCGACGCGACTGCGCTGGAAGGGTGGACGACCGTCTCGTCTCACCATCTCGACGGCGAGCTTCGGGTTGTGCTCCATCACGAGTCAGGCGAGCGCCACGAGTGTCGGATCCCGCTCACTGTCCGTTCGTCGGTCGATCCCGATCCCTGGCCGATCGATGCCGCAGACGAGCTTCGCCACACCAGCACCGGCTGGAATGACGACCACGGCCCCTTTGTCGAGCAGCTCGCCCGACGGGGGCTCGCACTCCTCCATGGCTGCGGGGTCGAGCCCGGCACAGTGCTGACCGTCGGCAATCACATCGGGTTCGTCCGCAACACGAATTACGGCGAGCTCTTCGACGTGGTCGCCGAGCCTGACCCCATCAATCTCGCCTACACCCCGCTCGGTCTCCCGGCCCACACCGACAACCCCTACCGGCGTCCGTGCCCCACCGTGCAGCTTCTGCACTGCCTGGTCGCCGCCGACGAGGGCGGAGCAAGCCGGTTCGTCGACGGGTTCGCCGTGGCCGACCAGCTCCGAGTCCACGATCCGGCAGCGTTTCGAACGCTCGCCACCACCGATGTCGAGTTTCGCTTTCACGCCGACGGGGTCGACCTGCGGGCGCGACGGCCGCTGATCGAACTCGACCGTGCCGGACGAGTCCATGCGGTCAGCGTCAACAACCGCTCGATGGAACCCTTGCCGGCAGGCTCGCCCCACGCGGCTGGCTTCTACGCCGCCTACCGGACCTTCGTGGATCTCCTCGACGGTGACGACCACGCAATCGAAATCACCCTGCGGCCCGGGGAACTCGTCGCCTTCGACAACCGGCGGGTCCTGCACGGACGCCGAGCCTTTCGGTCCTCTGCCCGCCGTCACCTCCAGGGCTGCTACATCGACATCGACGCAATCCGCTCCGCAGCGCTCGTAACAACGGCGTGACGCCGCCGCAGCGTGAACATGACGGCGACGCGCGACGACTCAGGCGAGCAGGGCCGGCAACTCGGCCAATGACGCCAGGTGCACCGTCGGCTGGATCGAACCGACCGGCGCATGGACCAAGACACTCGGGCAGCCCGCTGCTGCAGCCGTACGCAGATCCGTGTCGGTGTCGCCGACGAACGCGAGTTCCTGCGGTTTGACGCCGGCCCGCTCGGCGCTTTCGAGCAGCATCCCTGAACCGGGCTTGGCGCCGAAGCCGGAGTCGTAGCCGATCACGCTCTCGAACCGATGAAGCCACCCGAGCCCGCTGAGCTGCTGACGCGCTGACATCTCCGCGTCGTTGGTGGCGAGCCCGATCCAACAGCCCATCAAGGCGAGCGCATCGAGCGCGTCGGCCACCCCCGGCAGGGGCGCGACGGTGCCATCGGCGTGGGCGAACAGCCGCTCCTCGAAGATCGGGAGAAACCGCTCGGGGTCGACCTCAAGGATCGGGGCAAGGATCGCAACGAGTTGGCCATTGCTCGCCGCAATGATCGGGGCGGCAACGGAGAGTTCGTGCGTGTCGAGATCCACGCCGATCGCTGCGGCAGCCTCGGATCGGCGAGTCGGATCGTCGACCAGATCGTGCAGCGCTCCGGCCATCGCCGGACCCCAGGTCCGATGGACGTCGATCAACGTCCCGTCCTTGTCGAACACGACAGCGCGGATCCCCGACAGTGAAACCTGCTCAGCCATTTTCACGTCAGCGATCGCAACTGTTCATCACGAAGCGGGCACCACGAGCAGCGACTGGTTGGCGATCCCGAGCAGGCCGTCGGCATCGGCAAGGGTTGCGGTGGCGGTGCCGTATCCGTCGGCTCGCAGGTGGGTGACGGCATCGCTCAGCAGCCACTCACCGCGTGGCAGGCGGTGGACGTTCACGGTCAGGTCGGGGTTGATGTAGAGATGTCGTCCCATCTCGATGATGTTGCTAATGCCATTGCCGAAGTCGGCCATGGCAAGCACCCGATCGAGCGGGGTGATCGACTCGCCGGCGAAGACCGGAGCGAGGAGCCGGAACCATGCTGCCGACGGGCCGGCAGCGCCGAATGATCGGCCATCGACGGAGCGGATGTCGAAGGCGTCCATGTAGAACCCGCCGGCGGATAGCGGATGGCCGTGCTCGTAGGGGATCGACTCGTCAGGGCCGGCGATAGCGACCGGACCCGGCATGTCGAGCAGCGACTCGTTGAGGCCATTGTCGCCGCGGGCGATCCGCATTCCTCTGGCGTAGACGAGTTCGGTGTCCTCCTCGTTGCGGAGCACGAGATCAAGCAGTTGGATCCGGCGCCCGGGGCGCGTTTCGCGGATCTCGACGGTGAGCGGCACGAGCGGAACCGGTCGGACGAGTTCCACGGTCAGGCGGGCCAGGTGGAAGGCGTCACCGGCGCCGTGTTCAGCGAGATAGCGACCGGCCAGCACCGCCGGAGGGCCGCCGTGCATCAAGCTCGGGTCCCATGGGCCGGTGCAGAGCGGTCCGGGACGCACCCGCATGCCGTCACGTTCGAACATGGCGTCGACCATGCCCGGACAGTAGCCAGATCGATGAGACCGGCACCAAGAAGTGGCGCCGATTCAGGCGTCGCGGCCGTAGAAGGTCGCCAGGGCCGAGTCGGAGAGCCGCACCCCTGGTTCGTCGTTGAAGGCGAAGACGACAAGCATTCGGGTGATGTCACCGATCGTCGGCGTAACTCGGTGAAGTGCGTCGCAGCCCCGGAACAACACCAAATCCCCCGAAGCGAACGTGAGTATCTCGACAGGGTGCAAGCCATCGAGCACGGCGTCGACAGTCTCGTAGCCCTGCTCTCCGCGCCCCGAGGCACGGGCGGCTGGGACGTACTCGAAGATACCGCCGGCCTGAGGGGCTTGAAGGAGCAGTGTCACAGCGAACGACGAGTTGTCGAAGTGCCAGCCGAGCTCTCGGCCACGCGGGGCGAAGTGGACATTGATCGACGAGAGCGGGTCGTTGTAGGCATGGATCGCCTCGATGCTGAGCACGGCGCAGAGGAATCTCCGCAGGCCGGAGTCGGCGTAGATCGTGCGCAGTGGCGAGTCGGACGGAACCTGATCGTCGGCGATAAGTCCCTTGCTGCTGACCACCTGCCGGTTGAACGCATGGTCGTCGGCGAGGGTTGGGTCCGAATCGGTCAGGTAGACGTTGTGGGTCGAGTCGGCAAAGAACGCCTCGTCGATCCTTGGTGCTGCCTCGGCAACGATCTCGTCGATGACCGGGGCGGGAACGAGCCCGGCCAACACGAGCGCTCCGTCGTTGTCGAGCCGTTCACGACAGGCGGCCTGATAGGCGGAGTCGGTGAGCGGATGACGGGCCGTGTCGAGCGGTGCCGTCACGAGGTCACCCCGGCCCATCGGAGGAAGTTGTGGATGAGACGTTCGCCGTCGGGTTTATCGGCGGTCCAATACTCGGGGTGGAACTGAGCGCCAGCGAGCGGTCGTTCCTCGTGCGCGGCAAGCTGGATCGGACACGGGTCGGTCTCGGCAAGCCGGACGAACCCGTCGGGCAGTCGGGGCAGGTGGTACGAGTGCGCATGGCGAAAGACGGGGGCGGTGCTGAGCCCGTCGTGCAATGGGTGGTCACCGACCAGCTGGACCGGCTCGTAGCCGAGCTCGGTGATCCAGCCGGGCTCGTAGTCGGGGTGCGGGTCGTCCGCATCGTCGAGCAGACGGCCCATACGAACCGGTGCCACGCCGAGAGCACCCGCAATGAACTGCAGCCCACCGCAGAATCCAAAGACGGGAAGGTCGCCCAGGCGAACGATCTCGCGGAGGCCTTCACGTTCGCGCTCGTCGTATGCCTCTGGTGGGGCGCCATGACCAGAGATGAACACCGCCCGGATTCCGTGCCGCCTGATCAGGTCGGGGTCGACGTCGCCGTATCGGGCAAGGAGACAGACATCGCCAGCCAGGTCACCGAGTCGATAGGTGATTCGGGTGCGGGCAGCGAGAAGCCAGTCGCCTGCCCGCCCGTACGTCGAGGCGTGTTCGTTGTCGACGTAGAGGATCACCGGACGATTCTGCACGACCCGTCGACGGAACACACCACATCGCTTGCCGGTGTGTGACCGACCACCTTTGTGGTCCACCAGCCGTGGG
Source organism: uncultured Acidimicrobiaceae bacterium (assembly GCA_913041415.1). Lineage (GTDB taxonomy): Bacteria > Actinomycetota > Acidimicrobiia > Acidimicrobiales > Aldehydirespiratoraceae > UBA11606. The sequence continues at coordinate 8,922 of CAJWHS010000085.1, forward strand.
GCCACTCGTTGCTGAAGGCGTTGGTCCGGGTCCGGTCGCCCGCGACGGCGATCCGAATCCGCTCGGGACGGGTGACGATCGGCACGAGTCGCTCAGGGTCGTCGGAGGCGGCGAACACCGGTGGTAGCACACCTGCCGCAACCAGATCATCGAAGCGGCCCGCATAATGGGTCAGCCCGACTATCTCCTTCGTGTCGTCGCCGCCGACGCCAAGGCATTCGCGACCATCCACATGGACGAGTTGGCGGCGCTCCCCCACGTCCAGACCCTCACGTCCTAACTCGCCATGAAGGTCGTGAAGCGAACGACCGAGCTACGGGCCGTTTGATCTTGAACGGCATACCGCACCGCGCGGATCCACCCTTCGCATGACGCCGAGCGTCAGATCACGTCGAGGGCTTGTTCGAGCGATCGACCGTCAAGATCGATCGCCAACCAGAAGGGCCGCTCAGCCCCGACTGACCCTACATCAGTGGTGGCCAACGCCAGTCGCCCGCCCCGACCGGCGTCGCGGAGGAAAGCCTCGGCGTCGGGCAACGGGAACATGATCGCGAACGCAGCCCGAACCGGTGATGTGAGCGAGACGCCAAGAAGAAAGATCGGTGCCCCGTCTGGACCGGCATTGTCGACGCGGCGGCCCGTCGTGCGCACGTCGCCGATGCCTTCGATGGCGTGAACGCGTGCAAGGTCGGCGACTTCAGGGTGATCGTCGACGTGCAGGACGACCGTCGGAGTCATGGTGCCGTCTTCGCCGACGGTGTAGCCCAGATCCTGGGCGAGCAAGAGTGCGGGACGATCGGCGGTCACCCGAGCAGTCTGCGCGAGTGGCAGATGCCACGCCCACCCGGAGCGGCCGGGGTGGCAGAGCGCTCTGCGTCTCCATACCGTCATTGCATGGCCAACGTGAGATTTACCGTCACCCAGCCCTTCGATGCTCCGGCTCGGGTCGTCTGGGATGCGCTCATCGACTGGAAGGGCCATGAGACGTGGATCCCCGCCACCAAGGTTGAGATCCACACCGATGGCGACCCAACAGCGGTCGGTTCGGAGTTCACCGCCACCACCGGTTACGGCCCGCTGGCTCTCCCCGACAAGATGCGGGTCACTCGTTGCGCCTGGGACGACGGTGCCGACATGGGTGACTGCGAGGTCGAGAAAATTGGCCCGGTGCTCACCGGCAGGGCGGGTTTCACCATCGAACCGACGAGCGAGACGGCCTGCGAGGTCGTCTGGATCGAGGATGTCGAGGTCCGCTACCTGCCGCGTTTCCTTGCTCCCATTGCCAAGGTTGCCGGTGCGGTGGGCTTCAGGCTCGGGATGCGCAAGCTGGGCAAGCAGCTCGCCACCCGCTGATTT
>CAJWHS010000086.1 GCA_913041415.1 uncultured Acidimicrobiaceae bacterium
TATGGAGACCCTATGAGTGACGAGATTACCGACCGATGGGAACGCGGTGCTGCGAAGATCAACGAGGTCTACGCCGGCAATGTCTTCCCCATCCCCAGAGGCACAATGCCGTTCTACGATGTGATGCTCGAGACAATTTTCGGCACGATCTGGGATCGGCCTGAGCTACCGATACGCGACCGCCGACTGCTGGTTTTGGGAGCTATCGCCGCATTCGGCTCGACCGAGACGTGGAAGGTTCAAGCGCAATCAGCTCTCGACCGCGGCGAGCTCACCCCCGATCAACTTCGCGAATGTCTCATCCAACTGGCGCCATACGCCGGTTACCCGAACGTTGCCGACTTCACCGTCCCCACAGAGGAGATCATCGCAACGTTCGAGGCGGCGCAGGAGAGCGACGACACATGAGCGACACAGTCACCTACAACCCGTATGCCTTCGTGCTACACGACGATCCCTACGATACGTACCGCCGTTTACGTGACGAGGCGCCGGCGTATTGGAACGACGAGCTTCGGTTCTGGGTGCTCAGTCGCTTCGACGACGTCCAGGAGGCCTTTCGCGACCATGAGACGTTCTCGTCGGCTGGTGGTGTTGCCCTCGAGGCGCGACGACCTGTCGGCGTTGATCCCACGTTCCAGCAGATGATCGAAATCGATCCGCCCGACCACACCGCATTCCGCTCGATCGTCTCTCGCGTCTTCACCGGCCGCCGGGTCCTCACTATGGAAGATGAGGTCCGCCGCATCGTCGACGGCTACATCGACGAGATCATTGAGATAGGTAGCTGTGACCTCGTCACGGATATCAGCGGGCCGTTTCCCATGGATGTCATTAGCGCCGTCCTCGGAATCCCGGAGGACGATCGCAAAGCTCTGCGAGTGTCCGCCGACAAGATCCTCATCCGCGAGGACGGATCAATGAAGATGCCCGAAGAAGCGATGAACGGCATGTTCGAACTGCTCGGTTACTTCGTGCAGGACCTCGAGTCCCGCCGTGCCGGTGATCGCACCGGCCTGATCACTGACCTCCTCGATGCCGAGGTCGACGGCCGAAAGCTCAACGAACAAGAACTGCTGGGCTTCTGTGTGCTGTTCGTGATCGCCGGGCACGAAACCACGACCAAGATGGTCGCGAACGCCGTCGAACTCCTCTCCCGCCATCCCGACCAGCAGACGCTGCTCGCTGCTGGGCCCGAACGCATGGCAACCGCCGTCGAAGAAGTGCTGCGATTCCACAACTCGACGCAGTACATGCACCGCACCTTGACCGCCGACATCGAGCGTCACGGCCAGATGATGAGGGCCGGTGACTCGGTGCTGTTGCTCATCGGTGCTGCGAACCACGACGATCGCGAGTTCGGCGCGTCAGCCGAAGTTTTCGACGTCACGCGCACCCCCGACCGACACCTCGGCTTTGGCTATGGCGCCCACTTCTGCCTGGGTGCTGCGCTCGCCCGCCTCGAAGGACGTGTCGCCCTCGAGCAGATCCACGCCCGCCTGCCCGACTACGTCGTCGATCACGAACGCAAGGCGCGCTTTCACTCCTCGAACGTCACCGGATGGACGAGCCTGCCTATTAGTTTCACTCCCGGGCATCGCGTCGGGGCGGCATCATGAGCTGGCCGGAGACCCGCCTGACGATCAATGGCGAACTCGTCGCTGCCGAGGGAGGCGCGACCTACCCCAACATCGACCCGTCGACCGGCCAGGAGATCGGCGTCGCAGCCGACGCCTCGCCGGCCGACATCGAACGGGCGCTCGTCGCCGCCCGCCGGGCCTTCGACGAAAGCGGCTGGGCTGACGATGTTGCGTTGCGCGTGCGCGGGCTCCGGCAGTTCGACGCTGCGCTTCGCGATCACGTGGCGGAGATGACCGAGATCACGATGGCCGAAGTTGGTGCGCCGCAAGCGGCGTGCGACGTGGCTCACCTCGGCGAGCCATTGAAGTTCCTCCCCTACTACGCCGACCTCGCCGAGTCGTTCGAATGGACGACCCCGCTCGGCATCGCCGATACCGTCGGCGGGCGAGCCGAACGTTGGACCGAACGGGAACCCATCGGGGTCGTGGCGGCGATAACCCCGTGGAACGTGCCCACACAGATCAACCTCGCCAAGACCGCACCGGCACTCGCCGCCGGCTGCACGGTGGTGTTGAAGCCGGCACCGCAGACCCCGTGGAGCGCACTGGCGCTCGGTCGACTCGTAACCGAGCACACCGATATCCCAGCTGGTGTCTTCAACGTGATCTCGGCCGCCAACCCCACTATCGGCGAACTCCTCACAGAGGACCCGCGCGTCGACATGATCTCCTTCACCGGCTCGACCGCAACCGGCAAAACCATCATGCGAGCGGCGGCGGAGCATGTGACCAAGGTGTTTCTCGAGCTCGGGGGCAAGTCGGCAATGATCCTGCTCGACGACCTCGACGACGTCAGCGGCCCGGCCATGACGGCTGCGTTCGGCACGGCGCTTGTCTGCGGGCAGGGCTGTGCGCTCTCGACCCGCATCCTGATCCCGCGGTCGAGGTACGACGAGACCGTGGCCGCCATCGGCGAACTCTTCGTCAGCATCACGCCAGGCCCACCCACGGTCGAGGGCACGACGATGGGGCCACTCATCGATCTCCGACAGCGCGATCGCGTCGAGGGCTATGTGCAGTCCGCCCTCGATGAGGGCGCAAGGATCATCTGCGGCGGAGCTCGCCCAGAGGGATTCGACGGAGGCGCTTTCTACCTCCCGACACTGCTCGCCGACGTCACGCCCGAGATGCGGGTGGCTCGCGAGGAAATCTTCGGACCCGTGCTCGTCGCGATCCCTTACGACGACGACGACGCCGCCGTCCGCATCGCCAACGACTCGATCTACGGCCTTTCGGGGCACGTCTTTGGCGCCGACGAAGCGCGGGCGCTTGCGGTCGCTCGCCGTATCCGCACCGGTACGATGTCGGTCAACGGCGGCGTCTGGTACTCCGCCGACGTGCCATTCGGCGGCTACCGACAATCCGGTATCGGACGAGAGATGGGTGTCGCCGGGTTCGAGGAATACCTGGAGACCAAGGCCCTCGCCCGACCAGCACCCGGAGGTGCACGATGACTGTCCACGGTTACATCGGCCTCGGCATGATGGGATCGGCCATGTGCGAACGCCTGGCGACGAGCGGTGCCGCGGTGATCGCCCATGACGTGAACCCCGCTGCAGTCGACGCCGCTGTCGAGCGCGGGGCGACCGCGGTGAGCTCCACCGAGGAGGTCGCAGAGCAGGCCGACATCATCAGCACGTGTGTTCCCGCCGCCGCGCACATCGATGCCGTGATCGACGAACTCGCCACCGTCGGGCGAGCAGGCCAGATCCTTCTCATCCACTCGACGGTCCACCCTGACACGATTCGCTCCGCCCAGACCCGGGTGGCGGCGTGGGAGGGCCTCGTCTTCGATGCCGCGGTCGCGGGCGGCGATGAAGCAGCCCGTCGGGGCGAGCTCGCGATCTTCGCCGGCGGGCTCACCGACGCTCCACCAATCGTCGCTGAGTTACTTGCGATCTTCGGCTCGAAGGTCATTGATGCCGGGCCCATCGGTTCCGGCGCGGCTCTGAAGATCGCAGTCAATGTGATGACCTACGCCCAGTTCACCGCAGCCGCCATCGCCCACGACGGCATGGCGAACACCGGCGGCGACCCGAGTGCGCTGATCGAGGCATGGCGACACACCGGGATGCTCGGGGCGCTCACCGAACAATGGGCCGGGCTGCTCGGCATCGGCCCAGAACACGTCACGGGCGAGTTCCGCACCATGCTCGAAACCCAGGTCGGCATCGCCACAAAAGATCTCGAGTTGGCCACGACGCTCGGCGACCCCGCCGCGGGCGCCGTGGCAGTCGTCGATGCGATCCGTGCCCTGATGCCAGCCGTTTACCGCACCATCACCATGGAGGAAGCCTGATGACCCAACGATTCACCGACCGCGTCGCCGTCGTCACCGGAGCCGGGGGCGGCATCGGCGAGGCGTACGCCCGGGCGTTGCACGCCGAAGGGGCTAGCGTCGTCATCGCCGAACTCAACAAGGAAGCCGGTGCTGCGGTTGCGGCTGATCTCGGTCAGCGCGCCCTGTTCGTTCATACCGACGTCGGCGATCTCGGCAGCTGCGAGGCGATGGCCACCGCCGCTACCGAAGCGTTCGGCGGCATCGATCACCTCGTCAACAATGCGGCGATCTTCGGCGATATGGAGGGGGTTGGCATCACGACGGCCGACCCGTCGTACGTCGAGACCTTCATGCGGGTCAATGTTCTGGGTGCCACCTACTGCACCCGGGCTGTCGTGCCTTCGATGCGCGAACGAGGCGGCGGATCGATCGTCAACCAGTCGTCGACGGCGGCGTGGATGTCCCTTTCGGGTTTCTACGGCGTCGCCAAAGCCGCATTGAACTCGGTGACGGTGTGCCTGGCCCAGGAACTGGGAAGCCAACACATCCGGGTCAATGCGATCGCTCCCGGCCCGACCGATACGCCCGCCATGCAGAAGCAGGTTCCCGCCGAGTTCCACGACATGCTCGTCCAGAGCTTGGCCCTCAAGCGGATGGGAACCCCGGATGATCACGTCGGCCCGGTGCTGTTCCTCCTGTCCGACGAAGCGGCCTGGATGACCGGCCACATCCTTGCGGTCGATGGCGGGCAGATCCCCCGGATCTAGGCATCGGCAGCGTCGCCGAGATCGAGTCGAAAACAACGAAATCCCAGGCCGGCGGAACCGACACTGGGACTTCTCGGGGTGGAGGTGAGGGGAGTTGAACCCCTGGCCTCCTCGATGCGACCGAGGCGCTCTACCAACTGAGCTACACCCCCGTTGGAGACCACAGCGTAGCGGCTGCGAATCTGAACCGACCCCGAGCTCCGGGGCCGTTCGAACGTGTGTGGGTCAGGCGTTCACCCGGCGGCGACGCTCGGCGTCCAGCGACGCGACATGCTCGGGATACAGCATCTGCACCTTCATCTCGCGCTCGGCGACGAGGTTGCGCCGCTGCACGACGGCATAGGCGTACGCGACGATTGCGAGGTCAATCACCAGATGGATGACGAGCACGATCAGGCCGAACACGAAGGCGCCGAGCAGCGAGAGTGCGGCGAGGGTGCAGAGGAAGGCGGCGATCTCGCGGCGACGACGGGCGGCGGCGCCGGCCGAACGAGGGGCGAGCACGAAGCCGGCGGCGGTGAGCGATCGGGGGCGGGCGGCGGTGCCGCCGAGGGATCCCATCCCGTGCGAGAACGACGAGATCGTGTCGGTGCGACCCTGCGACACTCTCCGAGCGTCCTTGAACCACACGGCCAGGTAGGCAGCCCAGCCCGCACTCAAAGCCAGCAACACGATCGACGTTGTCATGTCGAATCCTCCAAACGAGCACTTGGGCCGGTGAGACGGGGCACTCGCTCGGGTCTACCGGTCGGTAGATCCCGCACTCCAGGTGTCGATTGTATGACGAATCGACACCAAGAGGCAACGCAAGCTGCACATTTTCAGCCACCGGCTAGCAACCGCTGCGGCACCGCCGTGACACGACAGGCATGTCGCTGAACAGCATTCATCACCGCCCGTCGTCCACCATCCGGCGAATAAGGCGATGCCGTCGACTGTGGGGCTATCCGACGGCGCCGGAACGGCGATAGGTACCGGACTTGCCGCCGGTCTTCTCCCAAAGTGCGATGTCGCCGATCACCATCGACTTGTCCATCGACTTGCACATGTCGTAGATCGTCAGCGCCGCGACCGAACACGCCGTAAGCGCTTCCATCTCCACACCGGTGCGGTCGAAGGTGTCGACCGCAGCCTCAACCTCGATCGAGTCATGGTTGATCTCGAAGTTGACCGTGACCGCACCCACCATCAGCGGATGACACAGAGGGATGAGATCCGATGCCCGCTTGGCGGCCTGGATCCCGGCGACGCGAGCGACAGCGAGCACGTCGCCCTTCTTGATCGCTCCCTGGGTGACGGCCGAGGCTGTCTCTGGGGTCATATGGACCCGACCGCGGGCGATTGCTCGACGGTGCGACGGCTCCTTGGGTGTTACGTCGACCATCCGGGCCCGCCCAAGCGGGTCAAGATGGGTAAAGCCGTGGTCGGTCATGTCAGCCCCCGATCTCACTCATGCTGCGCCGAGGCCGGATGAAGTGCACCTGATTGATCTGGTGACCCGCCCACTTTGCGGCCACCGTAAATTCGAGTGCCTCGGCCACTACATCGTCGGACGAACCGTTGCGCAACAGCGCCCGGACGTCGGTCTCGTCGGTGGCGAACAGACACGAACGGAACTGACCGTCGGCGGTGATCCGTACACGGTCACAGGTGTCGCAGAAGGACTCGCTCACGGTGGCGACGACACCGATCTCACCCTCGCCATCGGCGTAGCGCCAGCGGGTGGCCGGTGCCGACGTGCGGGCGACTGACTCAAGGTCGTACGCCGACTGCAGCGTCTCGAGGATCTCAGCCTGGGTGAACACCAGTGAGTTATTCCAGATGTGGTCGGCATCAAGTGGCATGAACTCGATGAAACGGACAATCACGCCCTTCTCGCGCCCCCATTCTGCGAAGTCGAGAACCTCGTCGTCGTTGATGCCTTTCATGACCACGACGTTGACCTTCACCGGGTCGAATCCGGCAGCGAGCGCCGCGTCGACACCTTCGAGCACGCGATCCAGGTCATCGCGTCGAGTGAGTTCGAGAAAGCGATCTCGCTGTAACGAATCGAGCGAGATGTTGACCCGCCGCAGGCCCGCCTTCTTGAGTTCCTCGGCAACCAGCGGGAGCGACACCCCGTTGGTGGTCATCGCCAGGTCGACCCCGAGGTCGGCGAGCTTTTCGACGAGCAGCGGGAGACGGGCACGAACCAGCGGCTCACCACCCGTCAGACGGATGCCGTCGACCCCGTAGCGCTCGACCATGATTCGGGCGATTCGCTCGATCTCCTCGAACGTGAGGATCTCGGAGCGAGGTGTCCACTGCATCCCTTCCTCGGGCATGCAGTACTGACAACGGAAGTTGCAGCGGTCCGTGACCGAAATGCGCAGGTCGCGGTGAACCCGCCCGAAACCGTCGATCAGCTGCCGTGCCATGTGCGAAGACTACCGGAGGGGCAGGATCCGAACCTCGTCGCCGGGCTCGATCTCGACCCCGTCGGGGGCCAACGCAAGCGCATCGGCTCTGGCCATCGCAGTGAGCTGATGTGAACCCTGGCCACCGGCCCGGCGCACGTGCCAGCGTCCGGTGTCGTCGATTCGGCCCTCGACCCGCAGGAAGTGTGTCTTGCGATCGGGGCCATGGCCGAGGGTGTCCTCGCTGATCGCCCGCAGGAGCGGAAGGTCGGTGTCGTCGTGCCCGGCCATGAAGCCAATCGCCGCCCGGGCGAACAGCTCGAACGAAACCATCGACGACACGGGATTGCCCGGAAGGCCGAACACCGGTGTCGTGCCGATGAGACCAAAGGCGAACGGTTTGGCCGGCTTGATGGCGATCTGCATCCAGCGCATATCGCCAATCTCGTCGAGGACGACCTTCACATAGTCGAACGCACCCATCGAGACGCCACCCGACGAGAGGATCGCATCACACTCGACCGCACCCGCAGCAAAGGCGTCGCGAATCGTGTCGGGCTGATCGACCGCAATGCCGAGGTCGACCGCCTCCCAACCGGCCTCGGCCACAAGGGTGAGGAGGGTGCGTCGGTTGGAATCGCGGATCTCTCCGGGCTGCAAGGGTCGGCCGTCATCGACGAGCTCGTCGCCGGTGGAGATCACACCCACCTTCGGTCGCCGCACACACTCGACGTCCTGAACGCCCACGCTCGCAAGCACGCCGAGATGGCCGGCGGTGAGAAGGGTGCCGGCAGTAAAGAGCAGGTCGCCGGGCTCGACATCTTCACCGGCATGGCGCACATGGTTGCCCCCAGAGACGGACAAGTCGATGAGCACCGTGCCAGCTGCTTCGTCGAGGGTGGTCTTCTCGACCATGACCACGGCGTCGGCACCGTCGGGCATCGGCGCGCCCGTCATGATGCGGGCGGCCTGGCCAGGACCGACTTCACCGTCGAGTGTCGAGCCGGCGGCAACCGTGCCGACGACCTCGAGGGTCACGGGCACGGATGAAACATCGGCGGCCCGGACGGCGAAACCGTCCATGGCCGTATTCGCGAACGGCGGCACCTGTTCGGCCGCAACCACGTCGGCGGCGAGAACGAGACCGGCGGCATCGGCGAGCGGGGTGCTTGCCGACGCAAGACGGGCGACACGGTCGAGGACGTACTGGCGGGCTTCGTCGAGGGGGATCACCCCGCCAGACTAGAAGCCGTTCGACTCCAGAGCAGCACGCAGCATGGCGGCCACTTCGGCGCCATCGTCACCTCGCAGCGAGAGCTCGACATTGGCTCGGAGCCAGTCGGCTTTCTGCCCCGCGTCGAAACCCGCGTCGTCGACCACCAGGCCGCGCATCCCACGGTCGTCAATCTGCAGCGCCATGGCGTCGGTCAGTTGGATCTCGCCGCCCCTGCCCGGCTCGGTGCGCTCGAGCTTTTCGAAGATGTCGGGCGTGAGGACATACCGGCCCGTGATCCGGAGATTTGACGGGGCGTCCTCGAAGGTGGGCTTCTCAACGAGCCGATCGACCTTGATGACGTTGCCCTCTCGCTCGCTGAAGCCGGCACAGCCGTAGTTGCAGATCTCGGGCCCCTCGACCGGGACCAGCGAGATCACCGACTCACCGGTCGCCTCGGCAACCTCGATCATGCGCGAGAGGGTCTGGCCGCCATCGGGAAGTAACTCGTCGGGGAGCAGCACGGCAAAAGGCTCATTGCGCACATGGCGGGCCGCCGTACCGACGGCGTGACCGAGACCGAGCGGCGCGCCCTGACGAGTGAAGTGGAAAGTCGCGAGATCGGTGATGTGACGCACGGAGCCGAGCATCTCTTGCTTCCCCTTGGCCTCGAGCGCAGCCTCCAGTTCAGCCATGCGATCGAAATGATCTTCCAGCGCCTTCTTGTGAGGGCTGGTGATGATCACGATGTCGTCGATGCCGGCAGCGATAGCCTCTTCGACAACCCACTGGATTGACGGGCGGTCGACCACCGTGAGCATCTCTTTCGGCATGGCCTTGGTGGCGGGAAGGAGACGGGTGCCGAGCCCCGCAGCAGGGATCACCGCCGTTCGGACACTCGCGGGCATCAGGGGATTCTCCTCACACATCGCCGGTAACGCTGCATCCCAACGTTCATACCGTTGCTTCGTCTCGAGCCAGAAGTCGTCGGATGTTCGACTGATGACGAACCACCAAGATCGCGGCGATCCCAGCTCCGACGGCGACCTCCCACACGGGCCGACCGGCAATCGCACTCACGACCGGGAAGACAATCGCGATCGACAGCGAACCGAGCGCAGCGACGCGACCCCACTTCACGACCGCAAAGAAAAGCAGGCCACACGCGATGCCGATGAGCGGTGAGATCAGCAGCCCGCCACCGCCTGCAGTAGCGACACCCTTCCCGCCTCGGAGCCGACGGGTCACCGGCCACACATGGCCAGCCACCGCCGCAACCCAGACCGCATGCGCCTCGGGACGACCGGCGACAAGCAGCGCAATGCCGACGGGCACCGCCCCCTTCAGGGCGTCGATCACGCCGACGAGCACACCCGCTCGTTTCCCCGCAGTGCGATACATGTTCGAGGCACCCGGATTGCCCGAGCCTTGGGTCGTCGGATCGTCGGCGCCCACAAGGCGGGCGACGAGCTGCGCGGTCGGGAAGGTGCCGACGATGTAGCTGGCGATGACACCAAGAGCCAAAAGCACAGCCCTATCGTACGGTGCCGGCCGGCAGGGGTACCGGTATCCTCCGAAACGTGCCGACCTACGACTACCGATGCAACGATTGCGGCGAGAAGTTTGAGATCTGGCAGTCGTTCTCCGAGGACGCCCTGACCGAGTGTCCCACCTGCGAAGGCGAGCTCAAGAAGGTGTATTCCAAGGTCGGGATCTCGTTCAAAGGTGACGGCTTCTACAAGAACGACCACGGCTCTAGCAGCGAGGGGTCATCCGGCAACTCATCATCGTCGGACTCCGAAAGCTCATCATCGTCGGACTCCGAAAGCTCATCATCGTCGGACTC
>CAJWHS010000087.1 GCA_913041415.1 uncultured Acidimicrobiaceae bacterium
GGTGACCGGCGAGGAACGAGCCATCGGCTCCTTTGGTTGGCGGGTGAAGGGCGATGCGGTGATGGCGGCGGCCTTGCCGGTGGTCTCCCTCAACGACATGTTTGACCGGGTGCCGGAAGCTCACGAACGCTTGGTTGCCGCGCTCGAACAGCTCGACGCTGCGCTCGGATCCGCAGTCGAACTCGAGTTCACGGTCGAGCGAGGCGAGCTCTGGTGTCTGCAGCTCCGTACCTTCACGACCGTCGAGAAGCACGAGCAACTTCCGCTCAGCGCCGAGATCGTTGCCGACGGACAACCGGCGTCCGCCGGCGTCGGTCGAGTTATGGTCCAGGTCGACATCGACACCATCGACCGCGGCGAACCGGTCGTTCTCGTGTTAGAGACGAGCGCACTGTCGGACATGACCTCGATGGTGCGGAGCGCAGCGGTCGTGACGGTCCTCGGTGATCGAGGGAGCCACGCCGCCGCTGTGACGAGAGGCGCCGAGGTGCGCGCGGTGCTTGCGGTACAGGGCCTGCAGATCGCCGCCGACCATGTAATGTTCGGCGGCGATCTACGGGTGGCGGTCGGCGACGAACTCGTCGTCGATGGAACTACCGTGCGAGTCGCTCGGCCACCCACCAAGGGGTGAACTACCGTCAGTCCATGGGGGACGACGAGATCATGCCGAGTTTGGAAGCGGCCTATGCGGTCGAGACACCCGACGAAAATCGACGGCTCTACGCTGAATGGGCGTCGAGCTATGAGGAGACGTTCGTTGCCGCCAAGGCGTATCGATACCACCTGCATGTCGCCGACACTCTCGTCGCTCATCTGCGCCCTGCGGGTCCGACGCTCGACGTCGGGTGCGGAACAGGGGTGGTCGGTGGAGCGCTCAGCGAGCGGGGCGTGAGCGAGATCGACGGGGTCGACATCTCGCCCGAGATGCTTGAACAGGCGGCAATGAAGGGCGTCTACCGGCATCTGCTTGAGGCCGATCTGACGATCGGGATGGACGTGCCCGACGACACCTATGCGGCCGTTGCGTCGGCTGGCACGTTCACCCATGGGCATCTGCCACCCGAGCCGTTGCGCGAGCTGATCCGGGTGACGATGCCGGGAGGTCGCTGTGCGATCGGTGTGAACGCTGCGCACTTTGAGGATCTCGGATTCGCCGCTTGGCTCGAGGAGGCAGTTGATGAGGGGTTGATCGGCCCCTACGAGCTCACTCGGCGCAAGGTATACGAGGGAAGCGATCCCAGCACCCGCAACGACATGAGCGACATCGTCGGGTTCTTCGTTCGCTAGGGGAGCACTGACCGGCAGGCGTCGTGGACCTTCGCCGTCATCGACGATTCGCCCTCTGCCACGAACTCTGCTGCCATCACTTCGGCAGCCACGACCGGCGTGGCGTCGATTTGGTCGAGCGCTTCCCACAGCTCTGGGTAGTCGACCACGCCGTCTCCGGGCAGCAGCCGAGCGGTCATCGCCTCAGGCTCTGGCTCGAGTTCGGTGCTGGCGGCGACATCGCTCAGTTGCACGCGTGTGATCCGATGTTCCGGAAGTGAGCGCAGGAGGTCGAGTTCGGTGCTGCCAGGCTGGCGAACCCAGTGCCACGTGTCGAGGAGAATGCCGGCAGCAGGCCCAGCGTGCTCGCAGAGCTGGTTGGCGACCGCGCAGGTCGGGATGCCCGTCTACGGCAGGAACTCCAGACCGAGGACCTTGCCAGCCGCTTCGACCCGCGCTGCGATCTGGGCGTAGCTCTCCGCTGTGGCGAAGAGATCCCCGTCGGGGCGAGCGTGGGGCTGTGAATGACGACAGTCCCGAGTTGGTCGGCGAGCGCGATCGGGCTATCGATCTCGGCGGCTGTTTCATCGGACGCACCTGTGACCCAGCTGAGGGCGGCATCGTCGCCGCCGAATATGACATGGAAGCCCCACAGGCTCAGAGCATCGAACGCGGCCGCTTGGCTCGCCTCGATCGACTCGGCGAGCGCGTCGTCTTCGAGCGAGTGCGGGTCGGCCCGAAGGACCGGGGCACAGTTGGAGAGCACGTCGATCTTCTTGGGCGTGATCTTCGCGCAGCGAGCTACGTGGGCGACGCGACGAACAGCTCCGCCCAAGCAGGGGCTGTGCCTGCCGCTACCACGAACCTCCGCCGCCGCCTCCTCCTCCACCACCTGATCCGCCGGAGAAGCCACCGCCGCTGCCCGAACTCGACGGCGCAGTTGAGGCGGACTTTGCTGCGCTCGTGATCGACGATCCGACGTGAAGGAACGCCAAGTCTCGGCCGATCGTCGACCGCACCTGCGGGTTGCCGTCGGCTGCCGCTTCGACGGCACGGGTCCAGGAGCGGGTTTCGCCGAGGGCGACCGCCCAGGCTGTGTAGTGGCGCAAGACGCCCTTTTCGGCTGCCTCCTCGACGTGACGGGCCTCGGAGTTTTCGAGGAATCGACGGAAGGATTCGATGCGGAGCCACAGCGCCGAACCGGCTTCGGTGCGCACGAGCAACTCGTACGACGAAATGATGGCGCCGAGGGCTGCACCGGCAATCGCTGCGCCAGCGGCAATGAGCGGCGCCAGGCGAAGACCGTCGCGGGCGGCGTTGGCAACGGCAAAGCCACCGATGCCAAGTCCGATCAGGAGGGCGAAGAATCCGGCGGCGCAAACGAGGCCGCGGCGGCGCCGGCCGGCGCTGTCCCAGTGCGCCGAACCATGTAGCCAGTCGTCTAACGCGCCTTTGAGCTGCACCCACCCTTCGGCGAAGTTGGCATCGTAGGACCCGAGCTCGATCGACGATCGACCGTCGAACATGCCGTCGAGGATCTGATGGACTGTCGGGTGAGGCGGCGCAGTACCGTGGGTGATTACTGGGTCGTCGTCATCGCTGATATCGATCTCGCCGCGAATAGCGGCCTCAAGCAGCCAGGCGGACAGGTGCTCGTCAAGCACCTGTTCCCGAAGAAGCAGGGCACCTTCAACGGCACTCATGTCTCGAGGCGGTTCAAACTCGATCGTGGCGAGTTCGGCGAGCTCTCGTTCGTCCATCAGGCGGGAGCCGAGCCCTTCCCCAGACTCACCGAAGGCAGCGTTGGCTGCGCCGCCGCTCCACACACGTTCGCGGCCTGCTCGACGGACCAGCACTGTCGAAACCACCGCACCGGCGAGCGCAGCGAGAGCGGAGATCAGGGCCGGAGCGACTAGCCCGCTGCCAGGATCGTCGGCAGGGCCGCCTGGCGCATTCGGCAGCGCCGGAATGCCGCCGATTCCGAGCGAGGCGCTGACAGTGGCGCCCTCGCCGGCGGCAAGATCGGCCAGATTTGTGCGCAGCGCTCCGGAGGCAAGTGTCGTAAGCGGGCAGTCGGACGACGACCACGGCTTCCCGACGCGGCAGTTGATGTCGGTCGGCTCTGGCAGCGCAACGAAGACGGTCGCTTCCTTGATCGGCACGGTCCACTCCAACCCGACCGCATTCCAGCTGAAGAACCCGTCCCGCACAACGGCGTCGCGGTCGAGTGTGTACTTGATCCGGTAGCGATGTCGCCCCGAAATCGTGATCTGCGGATTCCCGACGCGGATCTCCTGCTGACGGAAAGAGTCCGTGATGCGCAGGTCGTCCGGCGCGGTAGGGGACGACACCCGCACACTGCCTTCGACAAGATCGGGGACGTTCCGGAAGATGCCCCGTCGAGACTCCACGCCGAAGTCGTAGTCAATCACTTCGACCACTGTCAGCCCCTCGTCGGTAAGTTCGCCCGAGATCCAATACGAGCCGATGCGTTCGGTATCGGCCCCTAAGGCCACGACCAGCGCAGCCAGGCCAACTGCGAGCGACGAGATGACGGCAAAAATGACGGCGCGTGTGCGGCGACGGGAGATTGGCATGTCGACATTGTAGAGACCAGTCCCAAGGCCGGCCGGTAGTCTCGCCCGGCATGGACCTAGTCGACTCGCTCCTGCTCCTCGGAGTCGGAATCATCGCGTCAATCATCAACACCCTCGCTGGCGGTGGTTCGCTGATAACGGTGCCAGCCCTCGTGCTCGTCGGGGCGCCCGGCACGGTCGCCAACGGCACGAATCGCGTGGGCATCCTCACCGGCACGCTTAACGCGGCACGCACCTTCTCCAAGCACGGTGTCAAGGGCATGGAGGGTGCAATACGGATCCTGGTTCCGGCGGTGCTTGGCAGCATCATCGGTTCGACCGTCGTCAGCCAGATCGCCGACGACACCTTCGAACAGATCTTCGGCGTGCTGATGATCCCGATCCTGGTGCTCTCGTTGCGGAAGCCGGACACCGAAGCGCTTGCAGAGAAACCGCAATGGCCAGCCTGGGTCACTTCGATGGTGTTCTTCGCAATCGGGACGTACGGCGGCGCGTTCCAGGTTGGTGTTGGGCTCATGATCTTGGTGGCACTCGCCCGAGCCGGAGTCGACCTCCTCATCGCCAATCACATCAAGGTGATCGCCACCGCTCTCTTCACCTTCTTCGCGTTGCCGGCCTTTCTGCTGAACGACCGCATCGACTGGGCGCTGGCCCTACCGCTGGCGATCGGGTTTGCAATCGGCGGCTGGCTCGGCGCCCGGATCAATGTCGCTGCGGGAGCGAGGGCGGTACGCCCGGTCATGATCGTCGCGGTCGTCGCCCTCTCGGGGCGCCTCCTTGGGCTGTACTGATCAAGCTTCGCGCCGTGTTTTCGGCGGCTCGCCGAGTTTCGCACGGCAAGCCCTCTGGCTTTTGCATAGGAGAGCGCACGGTCCCAGCGGGTCGAGGAATGGCTCGGTCGGGTCGGACCGGTCAGACTTGAGCTCATGGGACGTATGGACGGACGAGCAGCGGTCATTACAGGAGCGAGCGGCGGGATCGGCTGGGCCACGGCCAAGCGCTACGTCGCAGAGGGTGCGGCAGTAATTGCGGCGGACATCGATGACGAGCGTGGCGCCGAGATGGTCGCGGACATTGGCGGAGCGGTCACCTATGTGCATTGCGATGTCACTGATCCCGATCAAGTGAAGGCTGCGGTCGATCGGTGCGTCGGCGACCACGGCCGCATCGACGTGATCTTCAACAACGCTGCGACGTCGACCGGTGGGTACGTAGCTGATCTCGACCTCGACGGCTTCGACGCCAGCCTGTCGGTGATGCTCAAGGGGCCGCTCTTCGGTATGCAGGCGGCTCTTCCGCACATGGTGGAGCAGGGAAGCGGGTCGATCATCTCGACCTCATCGGTGTACGGCCTCGCAGCCAGTGCCGCGAACGCCCCGTACTGCACCGCGAAGGCCGGCTTGATCAACCTCACTCGCACCGTTGCGATTGAGTACGGCCGCAAAGGGGTGCGTGCCAACTGCATCTGCCCGGGTGTGGTGGAGACCCCGATGTTCGAGCAGGTCCTCGGCATCGGCCTCATCACCCGGGAGCAGGTGTCGGACATGGCGGCGCTTGGTCGGACAATCCGACCTGAGGAGATCGCTGACCTCGTCCTGTTCCTCGGCAGCGACGAGAGCAGCGCCATCACTGGCCAGGCCATCGTGATCGATGGGGGGCTTCTCAACGAGATCAACCTCACTGGCGTGCCGCCCCTGTCGTAGGGTTGCGTTCATGAGTGGCGACGTCGTGCACCTGACCACTGCAGAGATCGAGGCTGGCATTGATCATGTGAAGTTGTCACCAAGCGATCACGGCACGCTCGTACTCATCGTGCAGCGTCCCGAGATCGATTCTCGGGTGGCGCTCGCCGAGGCTGAACTCAACGTCGAAGAGGGTCTCGCCGGCGACAGCTGGAACCAGCGCCCGTCGTCACGCACCGAGGACGGCGACCCGCATCCTGATATGCAGCTCAACATCATGAACGCCCGGATCCTCGCCCAGCTCGCCGGCACGCCGGAGCGCATGGCGTTGGCCGGTGATCAGCTGATCGTCGACCTTGACCTCAGCGAGTCCAACCTGCCGGCGTGGACCAAGCTTGCGATCGGCGATGCCGTGATCGAGATCACCGATCAGCTCCATCAGGGGTGTGCGAAGTTCACCCAGCGGTTTGGTCTTGACGCCCACCGGTTCGTGAACTCCGAGCTCGGCACCGAACTTCACCTCCGCGGCGTGAACGCCCGCGTTGTCACGCCTGGCACCATCCGCCAAGGCGACACAATTCGCAAGATCTGAGTTGGCTCCTAACCGTCGTCGTGGTGCTCTGGCGGTTCTCGCTGCCGGCGTGGTGTTCAGTTTTGGCGGCCTGTTCTTTCGGGCCGCTGAAGACATCGACGCCTGGCAGTACCTGACCTTTCGCGGTGTCGGTGCCGTTCTCGTCGTGGCCCCGATCGCGTGGTGGCAGAACCGCGAGGATCTCGGCGGTGTCGCTCGCCGGCTTGCTTGGCAGCACGCTGCTGCCGGCGTGCTGCTCGGCACGATGATGATCAGCTTCATCGTCTCGCTCAGTCGTGCCGATGTTGCGTTCGTGCTGCTGTTCCAGGCACTTGCGCCATTCGCCGCAGCGCTCTTCAGCTGGCTGATCCTGCGCGAGGTTTTCGAGCGAGACGCAATCATCGCCTCGTGTGCGGCGATTGTCGGCGTGGCGGTCATGGTCTCGTCGGGGCTCGACGCCGGGATCGGCTGGGCGATCTTGATCGTCGGATTCATCCCGCTCGGGCTCGGGATGTACTCCACCCTCATCCGGGCCGGTGGCGAGGGAGATCCGGTCGTGCCGGTACTGATCGCAGGAGGCGTCTGCGGCACCGGTGCGGCGCTGGTCGCCGCCTTCGGCAATGGCTTCGACGTGAGCGGACGAGATCTCGTGATGAGCCTGTTGGCAGGGGCTCTGCTGATCGGGATGCCGCTGCCGTTCTTCAACTGGGGTCAGCAAGCCGTACCGGCGCCGGACGGCTCGCTGCTGCTGATGTCAGAGATCGTGCTCGGGCCGGTCTGGGTCTGGTGGGTCTACGACGAGACTCCGACCGACGCTACGCTCGCTGGCGGCGCAATGATCCTCGCTGCCGTGGTCTGGCTGACCCAGCGGGCGCGTCACACAAATACGCCTTTGCGAACGAGCCGCGGCTGACGAACGCCTTCTCGGCGGACGTACGCTTCCGGATATGCAACCGCTCATCGGCATCACGGGCGAGCAGAAACCGGCATCGACGCTGATCGACGTGCTCGACGTGCTGCGCAACGTCGACATCGACATCTACTATGGCGACTACGCCCGGGCCGTGCAACGGGCCGGCGGAATCCCCGTCTGGATTCCGGCCGATGCCGGTCCAGAGATCCTCGAACGACTCGATGGCCTCCTGCTCAGCGGCGGCGACGACATCGATCCGTCTGAGTTCGGTCAGGAACCCGACCCGGATCTCGGTAACACCAACTCGCATCGCGACGCGCACGAGCGCAGGCTTCTCGACGCCGCCCTCGAGATCGACCTCCCCGTGCTCGGTGTCTGCCGCGGTGTACAGATGATGAACGTCCACCTCGGCGGCACGCTGCACCAGCACCTTCCCGCCCATGTCGAACCGAGTGACGACCCTGCTGCGACCCATCACCGCATCGCCTTCGAGCCCGGCAGTGTGGCTCATGCCGTGTACGGCGACGAGATCGAGGTGAACAGCCTCCACCACCAAGGCATCGACCAGTTCGGCAACGGCATCATCCCGGTCGGCCGTACCGTCGGCAAGCCCGACGACGGCCTCGTCGAGGCGGTCGAGATCGACGGCAAAACCGCCCTCGGCGTGCAGTGGCATCCCGAACTGCTGGGCGGGATCGATCCAGCCGTCGTGTGGTTGGTCGAGCAGGCGTCAGCTTGAGCAGCTGAGCCCTGACACCGTCAGCTTGAGCAGCTGAGCATTGAGCAACCGGGTCGCACGCGAGCCCACTCGGGGCGCTTTTCGGCGAAGCGCTCCCGACCGGGTTGTTCGGTATAGGGCGTGCGAAGCGTGTCGAGCAGCTCGAGGATGAGCGACGGGTCGCCGTTGTCGGCTTCATCGATCGCCAGTTGGGCGACATAGTTGCGCAAGACGAACAACGGGTTGACCGCATTCATCACCTTGGCACGATTGGCGTCGGCGCGACCTTCCTCGCGGAGTCGGGCGATGTAGCGATCGAGCCAGGCATCGGTCTCGGCCCGCACATCGCCGGTGAAGGTGTCCGGGTCGTAATAGGCCCCGAGGAGTGGAGCAACGCGAGTGTCAAGGTCGAGATCGTCGTCAGTCGAGACGTTCGCGAGCGCTCGGAAGAAGAGAGTCATGTCGGTCTCGATCTTCGGGAGGAGCTCGAGCAGGTCGTGGATGAGTTCGGTGTCGCGCTCGCCGTCGAGTTCGGCGATACCGAGCTTGTCGCCCATCATTCGACGCCAGTCGGTGTTGAACACGTCGACGTAGGTCTCGAGCGCCTCCTGGAGCGGCTCGACCTCGCCGACGAGCGGATAGATCGCGTTGGCGAGCTGGGTGCAGTTCCACTGCCCAATGTGTGGCTGCGCACCGAATCGGTAACGCTTGTATTCGCGGTCGGTGGTGTTGGGGGTCCAGCCGGGGTTGTAGTCCTCGAGCCAGCCGTACGGGCCGTAGTCGATCGTCAGACCGTGAATCGACATGTTGTCGGTGTTCATCACGCCGTGGACGAACCCGACTCGCTGCCAATGCACGATCATCTCGGCAGTACGTTTCGAGACCTCGCGGAACCAAGCGACGTAGTCAGCGGCCTCGAAGCCGCCCGTGCGGCCATCGGCGATCTCCGGGAAATGCAGTGAGATCGTGTGGTCGGCCAAGGCTTGGAGGAGTTCGCCGTCGTCGCGCGACATCGGGAGTTCGAGCGTGCCGAATCGAATGAATGACGGAGCAACGCGGCACACCACGGCACCGGTCTCCCATTCGGGGTGGCCGTCGTAGAACATGTCGCGCATCACCTGGTCGCCGGTGGTGGTGAGGCTCAGCGCACGAGTCGTGGGGACACCAAGGTGATGCATTGCTTCGCTGCACAGGAATTCGCGCACGGAGCTGCGGAGCACGGCGAGGCCATCGGCCCGGCGGCTGTAGGGCGTGGGGCCGGCGCCTTTCAGCTGGAGCATGTGGCGGGCGCCGTTGTCGGTGACGGTCTCGCCGAGGGCGATCGCTCGTCCGTCGCCGAGCTGGCCGGCCCAGTGCCCGAACTGGTGACCGCCGTAGGCCATCGCGTACGGCTCCATCGCGGCAAGGGTGGCGTTCCCTGAGAACACGCGGGCGAACTCGTCGGTTTCTCCATCTGCTTCAACGAGCTAGGCGCCCCCGACGAGCTCATCCCGCCCAGCGAGCGCCCTGGCGCGGCTGGAGCCGGCGCCGCCGGCGCAACGTCCGCGCGCTGCGCGAGCTCGCGAGCGGCGCGTCGGAGCCCGCGCCCGCGCCCGGGGCGGCGCCGGCGATCGCCGAGGAGGAGGCCGCGCCCGCGGTTGGGCTTCCACCGCTGGACGCAACGGCGCCCGCGCCGGGGCTTGAACGACTCGGTGGCATGGCAGTAGTAGGAACGAAACGATCGTTCGAAGCCAGTAACAGTGATGTAGCCTCAGATAGATTAGGTGATCCGTCGGCAGGTGCCACCGCAGTGATGGCGAGCCACACAGTGACGAACTTGTCCGCAGATGTTTCCGGAGGAACTGCAGGGGGAGAAGAAACGGCGGCATCGTTGTCAACGGATGCTTCATATAATCTATCTGGTAGTAACATCGGAGGCATTGATGAAGACGAAGACGAAGATGGCGATGATACACAGGAACATGTTGCATCGTCTCTCCTTTCGTCTACTTCGCCGTCCTCCTCGATTCAGAACGAAGGTATAGCTCAATCGACGACTGGTATCGATGGCGAATCGGCAGACGAAGTGTTGAAGCGGCGAAATCGAGAGCATGCGCGACATGTCGAATTCGCGCGCGCGGAGCTCCTGGTCGAGGTCGCGCTTGGTCAGCCTGAACACCTCGAGGAACGATGCGGCGCGGATCGAGGCCGAGGAAAAAGCTGCCGCAGAGGCCGAGGCGGCGCGGATCGAGGCCGAGAAAAAAGCTGCCGCAGAGGCAGCAGAAGCGGCGCGGATCGAAAGTGAGAAGGCCGCCGCC
>CAJWHS010000088.1 GCA_913041415.1 uncultured Acidimicrobiaceae bacterium
CGCAGCAAGGGTGGCGTTCCCTGAGAATACTCGGGCGAACTCGTCGGTGTCGGCAATCCGCGCGTCGAGGCCGAGATCGGCGAGCACCTCAGGCGAGTGCGCCATTAGCTTTGGCGATGCGGTCGCCTTGGGCCGCACCCGGCTGTATGCCGCGTTGTGCACCTGTCGGGGCTGGTTGAGATCGATCGGATCGCCGGGGAGGTCATCGGTGAACCGGTTATCGAAGGTGAGCTCGCCGAGGGAAACCGCCATGCGCCAACAATAATCCTGCCTCGGGGCGGACACCTTCACGAGGGTCGCTGCGCGGATCGTCCGGCGTATCAGTGAGATCGAACCCACCGCGTGCCGCCGCAGCCCCTAGAGAGGCACAAGATCGATGAAGCGGTGCAGGAACGCAGCGATTTGACCGCGGGTGACTATGTCAGAGGGAGAGAAGGCCGTCCGTGCCGTGCCGTTGGTGATGCCTTCACCAGCTGCCCAGGCGACGGCGTCGTTAGCGAACGAATCGGCCCCGACGTCTTCGAACGGGTGTGGCCTGGCGGGCGTGGGCTGCCCTGCCGCTCGCCACAACAAGGTTACGAACTGGGCCCTTGTGAGCGGGTCGGACGGCGAGAATGTGAGCGGGCTCGTGCCGGTGGTGATGTTGTTCTCGAACATCCAGGCGACGGCGTCGGCGTAGAACATTCCCTCAGCGACATCGTCGAACCCGGCGGGTTGGGAGGGTGACGACCGGCCGAAGAGCCGCCAAAGAAAGGTTCCGCCCTCCGCACGAGTGACGGCTCGCTGGGTGCAGAAACGGATCTCGGTGCAGCCGGTGGTGATCTTGGTCTGGTGGAGCCATGTCACGTCGTCGACAAAGATCGAGTCGAGCGTGTCGCAGAACGGATTTCCCTCGCTGGGTGTGAAATCCGCGCAGATGATGCTGACGGCGCCTGCCCAGACAAACTCCCATGGTTCGGGGTTTGGGCCTTGGTCGTCGATGCCGAAGGGGTAGGAGGGTATCCATCCATGAGCCTTGGCGTTCGCGAAGTTATTGGTGGACAGCCATGTATAGGCGGGCGTCGCAGCGAAGTCGGACAGCGCGGAGTTGCCCGAACGGAGGTCGATTGCGTAGCCGGTGTGGTGCTTGCTGTAGCCCGGTGCTGCCACAGTTTCGAGGAGGGTGCCGAGGGCAGCGTCGGAGGTCCCGGCCAGTCGGCTCCGGAAGATCCACGCCTGGTGCCTTGCGCTGCGGTACGCCGACGTCAGCGTGATTGAGTGGCCGGCATTCGCCGCCGCAGTGCGTAGCGCCTCCCACGCCGATGCAGCCTGGGGCTGCAGGAAGCGGCCGTCGATGCGGGTGAGGGGGATGGATGGTTCAGCTCGGCGCTCGTAGCCGCGGGCTTCGGCGAGTTCTCGTATGCGGTTGTCCACGTCGGCGTTGCCGGTGATCGAGGGCGGCGGCCCGATCATCGGTTGCAGGCCGGTGAAGATTGCGTCGTCGAACGCGGCCATGAACTCGTCAGGGGAGAGATCGGTGGCCTCAAGCGCATCGGTGGCGGGGTCAGCGGCCGCAGGCGTTGCGGCCAGGGCCGACAGAAGATACGAGCCGACGAGCATGCTGATCAACTGCCAGAGGGGCCGCATCGAGAAGACGTTAGCCAGCTGTCACCAATGCGGTTTCGATGCTGGTGGCGGCGAGAACGCAACCCAGGTCGGCAAAATAGCGATCGAGATCTCGATCGATCAGGTGAGTGAGCCCTCGGGTCGTTGCCGAGTCAGTCGGTGGGGGCGTCAGCGATCAGGCGGAGCAGGTCGTACTCGAGTTCTGGAACCCGTCGCCCGCTCGCGGCCAGCATGATCGCATCGGTGAGGCCACTGGTGAATGCGGCAGCCTGACCAGCGAGGCCGATCGCCCACCAGGCGCATCGCGCCACCGACCACCAGTGAACGGCATCGTCGCGCCAGCTACCGCCCGCCGCCTCATACCCGGAGCGAAGTGCGGCGACGGACCCGAAACCCCCGACGGGTTTGGCGTCGTTGCCGAAGCGCCAGGTGCGCAGGCACATCCACGCAAGGTCCTGCATCGGGTCGGTGACCTGGGCGAGTTCCCAGTCGAGCACTGCCGCAAGGCCGTTGTCGTCGACGATCATGTTGCCATTGCGGAAGTCGGCGTGGACGAGCGTGATCGGCGCTTCGGGTACCGGGTTTGCCCGCAGCCAGGCCAACCCGGCTCGAACGGCGGGTCGCACGTCGCCGAGTGCGTCGAGCTTTGCCTCGAGGTTGTCGACATAGGCGGTGTGCGAGAGGCGAGGGAGCGACGCAGGTGCCTGCGCCTCACCAATGGTGTGGAGCCGGGCGAGCGCCTCCCCGCACTGGCGAGCGAGCGATTCACCCGCCGCCTCATCGGTTAATCCACGCAGGATGTGACGTGGCACGGTGCGTCCCTCGACGCGGCTGACGACTAGCGCCGGGGCGCCAACGCCGGGGAGGTCGTCGGACACAGCGATGACATCAGGTACCGGCACGCCGGCGCCGTCGGCCAGGCGGAGCATGTCGGCCTCCGCCGAAGCGGATACCGCGCCCAGAACGCTGGCGCTCACTTGGGCGACCGCCGGCGTGCTCCTCGAGCCGTCGAGGATGTCGATGAAGAACGTGGCGCGCTGCGCACCCACCGAGGCCATGCCGGTGATGCGGGCCTCGGCGCCGACGAGTTCGCCGAGACCGATGGCGATCTGGTCAGTTCGTGTCATCGGTGTAGCCCGGTTTGGCGACCTCGGCGCGCCGTGCGGCATCGGCCAAGAGGAGCGGGAGCGCTTCGTCGAGTAGTTCGCCTTCGGCGAGGCGGTGGTCGAGTACCGCTGCGAGGTCGTCGAGAGAACCTTCGGTCCCGAGGAGGGCAGTGAGCGCTGCCGCGGTGTCGGTGGCATTGTCGGCCAGATCCCGTGCCACGACGCGACACAGGTTGGCGACGATGCGAGCCTGGTGCTGTGCGCCACCCGAGAGTTCCGGCATCACCGTGTCGATGAGGGTCGCCGCCATTGCCTCCAGCAGCAGCGTGGCGTCTGGGCGGTCGATCACCCGCCCTCGATCCCGTCGAAGTTCGGTTTGCGCTTCTCGGCGAAGGCGGTCATCGCCTCGATGTTGGCCGGCGTGCCCATCAGCTTGGCGAAGGCGGCATTCTCGCGTTCGTGGGCTGCCAGCATGGCGTCGCGCATCGGCTCGACGATGGTCGCCTTGGTCTCGATCAGGGAACTGATCGGCTTCGTAGCGAGGGTGCGGGCGGCCGCCATGGCCTGATCCATGAGATCGTCTGCCTCGCACAGCTCGAAGACCAGGCCCATGTCCTTGGCGCGTTCAGCACTGATCCACTCACTGCTCATCAGCACCCAGCTTGCGTTTTGACGGCCGAGGAGGCGCGGAAAGGTCATGCTGCTCGAGAGTTCGGGAGCGACCCCGAGCGCAGTGAACGGGCACTTGAAACGGGCGTTCGTCGAGGCGAAGACGAGGTCGGACAGGCCGAGGATCGTCGTTCCGAAACCGAGGCCGAGGCCGTTGACTGCGAGGATCAGCGGCTTCGGAAAGTCGATCAGGGTGCGGCACAGGCCGGCGAAGCCGTGCTTTTGCTCGGGACCGTTACCGGTGGCGAGCTGGGCCATCTCGATCAGGTCCTGGCCAGCCGAGAAGGAGTCCTCGCTGCCGGTGAGCACGACGACAGCGATACCGGGGTCGTCGGCTGCGGCGAGGAATGCCTCGGTGGTGCCGTCCCACATCTCGGTGTTCATTGCGTTCTTGGCCTCGGGCCGCTGGAACGTGATGGTGCGGACCCGACCATCGTCCACGATGTCAATCATCAGAATCGATCTCCGTCGCAGAGGAACTGTTGTGCTGTGCATGCCGCTCCGTCGTCGGCGGGGAAGAGGATCATCTAGACGAACTCCTTGACGTAGATCCGGCGCTTGGTTGCCTGGGTGCGCAACGGACCGTACACGCCAGCCGGACTTCGGTCGGCGGCGATGAAGATCGAATGGCTGCTCCCGCTCGGCAAGCTCAATCCCGGGCTGCGTGAACCCGACACCCCGCCCGACATTCGGGACTTCGCCCGGTTATCGAAGGTCGCGGAGGACGTTGGTCTTGACGCGGTGCTCGCTGAGGAGACCAAGGACGACTCCTTCCAGATGATGGCCTTCGGTGCGGCGACAACCGAGTGGATCCAGCTAAGGACGTCGGTCGCAATGGCGTTTCCCCGGAGCCCAACCGCTACGGCGATGTCGGCATGGCCGTTGGCGAGGCTCAGTGAGGATCATTTCATGCTGGGGCTCGGCGCTCAGGTACGCGCCCACATCCAGCGTCGTTTCGGCCTGGATTGACACGCTCCCGCACCGTGGATGCGTGACTACATCGGCGCAATGCGGGCGGTCTGGTGGTGCTGGCAGGATCGCACGCCACTCGAGTTCGAAAGCGAGCACTACACACTCAACCTGGTGGTGCCGCTGTTCGATCCGGGTCCGATCGACCACCCTGACATCCCGATTCATGTCGCCGTCATCGGTTCGAACATGACTGCGATGGCAGGGGAGTGCGCCGACGGCATCCACTTGCATCCGGTGGTGACGACGAAGTACATCGACGGGGAGGTGCTGTTGAATCTGGCTCGAAGTGCGACCTGCGCGGGCCGCGATGTCGACGAGGTTCAGGTCTGTCTCAAGCCGCTTATTGGCACGGCACCCGACGAGGAGCGTCTCGAACGAGTGATCCGTGCGGTGCGAGCCCGGTGTGCATTCTATTTGTCGACGCCATCGTATCGACGGGCGTTTACCATCCACGGTTGGGAGGACCGGGCCCGAGAGGCGAGCGAGTGCAGTCGGTCCGGTCGGTGGGAGGAGATGCCGGGTCTCGTCGATGACGACATGCTCTGCACGATCGCGACGATCGGAACCTACGACCAGATCGCCGACAAACTCAACGAGCGTTTCGCCTCTCGCCTTGATCGGGTCGAGTTCTCCGTTCCGGTGAACAGCCCCGAGGATGCTGAGGCGTTCCAGAAGATCCTGGGCTGACGCGATCGCAGCTGAGCCGGAGATCGTCTGACCGACCTCTGGCTGCAGAGCGACGAGACGCGGGTGTCAGTCTTTCTCTACGAAGCGGCGAGCCTTGGCCCGCTTCCCTCGGATCGTCGTGCCGTTGATTGCCGCAATCGTCGAGTCGACCTCGGCCTCGGGCACGCCTACGACCGAGTAGTGGTCCGAAATGCGGATTGGTCCGATGTCTCGGCCGGTCAGTGCTGTCTCGTTGGCGATACAGCCGACCAGATCGCCGGGGCGGATATGGCCCCGCCGACCGACACCGACGTAGATCAACCCGGTGCCGGGGCCGACGTTGCCATGCTTTTGGCTCTTTGGACCGCCCTTGCGCTCCCTGCCGCCGTCCCGCGAACCACGGTCCCGCTCACGCTGCTTGCGTTCTGATGCGTCGGGGATTTCGACTTCGTCGGTGGTGGCGCCCCGTGCCTGATGGAAGAGCTTGATAGCGGCGAGAGCGACATCGCGGTCAGGGTGGCCGTCGGCGACGAGCTCGAACAACACCTGTTCGTAGTCCTCGAGATCGTCGCTCAGCGTCGCTTCACGAATCGCGTCAACGGTGACCTCGATCTGGCGGGTCCGGAGATCACCGACCGTGGGGATCTTCTGGATGTCGATCTCCTGCTTGGTGAGCCGCTCGATGTTCTGGAGCAGCCGACGCTGACGGGGCTCGGTGAGCGTGATCGCCACGCCCTCGCGGCCGGCCCGTCCCACTCGACCAATGCGGTGGACGTAGCTTTCCGGCGAAGATGGCACATCGTAGTTGACGACATGGGTGAGGGTGTCGACATCGAGACCGCGGGCGGCGACGTCGGTGGCGACGAGGAGTTCGGCGGTGCCGTCCTTGAGGCGACCCATGACACGGTCGCGCTGTTGCTGATCCATGCCGCCGTGCAGGGCTTCGGCCCGGTAGCCGCGACCGTTCATAGTGGCGGTGAGTTCGTCGACCTCGCCCCGAGTTCGGCAAAAGACGATGGTGGCGACGGGGGCTTCCATGTCGAGGACGCGACCGAGTGCGTTAGCCTTGTGTTGGCGCACTACGACGTAGGCGGTCTGGCGCACGCGGGCGCGTTCGGCAGCCGTGTCGGCCGCCGCGATCTTCACGAGCACGGGATCGCGCTGGTAGGTCTCGGCGATCTTCTGGATTCGGGGCGGCATGGTCGCCGAGAACAGCACCGTCTGCCGTTCCGCGGGTGTTTCCTCGAGGATCGTCTCGATGTCCTCGGTGAACCCCATGTCGAGCATTTCGTCGGCCTCGTCGAGCACGACGGTGCGGATGTCGTCGAGTTCGAGTGAGCCGCGACGGATGTGGTCGATCGCCCGGCCAGGGGTGGCGACGACGACATGCACGCCGCGGCGGAGTGCCTGGAGCTGGCGGGGGATGGGCTGGCCGCCGTAGATCGGAACGACCTTGAGACCTTGACCTCGGCCGTAGGTGTGCATGGCTTCGCTGACTTGGACGGCGAGTTCTCGGGTCGGGACGACGACGAGCGCTTGGGGCACGGCCGGCGAGTTCGACGCGATCGCCTCGATGATGGGGAGGGCGAATGCCGCCGTCTTGCCGGTGCCGGTGGCGGCCTGTCCGAGCAGATCGACGCCGGTCAACAGGTGGGGGATCGCCTCCGCTTGGATGGGTGTGGGCTCTTCGTAGCCGAGTTCGAGCAGGCGGGCGAGGAGTTGCTCTCGGAGACCGAGCGCAGCGAAGCCAACCTGCTCGGGCTCGATAGTGGGGGCGTCGGACTCGCTCATTGCGCAACTTCCAAAAGGGGACAGCCGAGCCTAGGTCTGATCCGAGTTCGCGCCGCGGCTCCACGATGTGACTCGTGTCGCCGTCTAGGAGACGAGGGTGCCGTAGCTGAGGAGTTCGCTTGCGTTGTTGTTGATTCGAACGGCCTCGAAGCGCGCGTTGACGACGCCAACCGCTCCCTTAGCGTTTGCGGCCTCCAGCATTCGGAGACTCGACTCGGCGCGGGCCTGGTCGAGCACTGGGGTAAAGGACCGGATCTCTCCACCAACTACGTTTCGCCATGCGCCGACGACTTGACGGATGTAGTCGGCGCCCATGACGACGCTTCCTACGACGAGCTCGCCGTGACGCGGCTCGTCGAGTCCGGGAAGGGTGGGACGAGGGGAGAGATTGATGTGGGCCACATCGGCCCAGCGACGCTCGATATGGGCCCCGCGACGACGATGAGCGATGCGGCCGCCGACGGCCGCAACGATCAACACCAGCGGGATCGCGAGTTGGATCAGGACGCCGGTCACGGCGCCGGAACCGCCACCACTGCCGTGCCGTAGGCGTACATTTCGGCTGCGCCGCCGGCGACGGTCGAGGTCGTGAAGCGGACGTTCACGATTGCGCTTGCGCCGAGTGTCTGCGCTTCGGCAACCATGCGGCTGGTGGCCTCGGCCCGCGACTCGGCGAGAAGTTCGGTATAGGCCTTCAACTCGCCACCGGCGATGTTCTTGAACGCAGCGCCGATGTCACGTCCTAGGTGCTTTGCCCGAATGGTGTTGCCACTGACAAGCCCCTTCACCTCGGTGATGTTCCAGCCGGGGATGGTCTCAGTGTTGACGAGTTGCATGGCGGTCCTCTCTGGCCTGCAGGCCACGATCGATCTCATGCAGTATCGCGCTGGTTCAAGGTCGATGCTGCTCGGTCGCGCCCGAGGATGACCGGTCGGTGACAACCGACGGGATCTGACACCAAGGGCAGGAGTTTCTACGATCGTGTGCGGCAGGGAGGTCACGATGACGCGAGTAGTGGTATGGGGTACGGGCAACGTCGGTCGTCCGGCGATCCGGGCGGTCGCCGCCCATCGAGACCTCGAACTGGCCGGTGTGATCGTGGCCAACCCGGACAAGGTCGGTGTCGATGCTGGCGAGTTGGCCGGGCTGGAGCCGCTGGGCCTAGCGGCCACCGACGACACTGATCTCGCCTGTACATCCGACGTCGACGCCGTCGTCTACACGGTGAACTCCGACTTTCGCCCCGTCGAGTCACAGGCCGAGGTCGAGGCGGCGTTGCGGGCCGGAACGAACGTGGTGACCCCCAGCTTCTACCCGCTCTATCACCCGCCCTCGACGCCGCCGGCGCTTGCCGAGTCGATCCGAGCGGCCTGCGACGACGGTGGTTCGTCGATCCTTGCCTCGGGCATCGATCCGGGTTGGATCTGTGACATTCTCCCGCTGTTCCTCACTGGGATGAGCGCCGACATCACCGAGATCCGCAGCCGAGAGATCTTCAACTATGCGCTCTACGACCAGCCTGACGCTGTTCGCACGCTGATCGGCTTCGGCGGGCCCATGGAAGCCACCCCGCCGATGCTGCTCGACTTCGCGTTGGAGATGGTGTGGGGCCCTGTCGTTCGTGTCGTCGCTGATGGTCTGGGTGTTGCGATCGACGAGATCCACACCGTCGTCGAGAAGCGTGCATTGGAACGCACGGTCACCGTCGCCGGCATGGGCGACTTCGAGAAGGGCGGCATGGGCGCCTTCCGCTTCGAGGTGCAGGGCATTGTCGACGGCCACCCTCTGATCGTGATGGAGCACATCACCCGAATCGACGACGACTGCGCCCCTGAGTGGCCCGTGCCGCACACCGGGCAGGGCCTGCACGCCGTCACCGTTTCTGGCCGCCCAGATCTCACCGTCGAGGTCCACGGCACCGAACACGGCGAACCTGGCGCCGCCGGCGGCGGCAATGCCACTGCCGCCAACCGCATCGTCAATGCCATTCCCGAGGTGTGCGCCGCCGAACCGGGCATCGTGCATCCGCTCGATGTCGCACGTGTGGTCGCCAGTGGCCAGGTGCGCCGAGGCTGAAAATGACGAAATCCCGGCCACGAGGCCGGGATTTGCGTTGTCCTCGTAGCGAGGACGCTGGGTACACCCCCTGGGACTCGAACCCAGAACCTGCGGATTAAGAGTCCGATGCTCTACCAATTGAGCTAGAGGTGCAGGAATTACTCCGGTGAGAATTCTACGGGTGAACGAGGGGATTCGAACCCCCGACCTCCTGGACCACAACCAGGCGCTCTAACCAACTGAGCTACGCCCACCACGCCGGACTCAAGAGCCCGGTGTGAAGCTGCGACCCGAAGGCCGAAGCGGAGTGAAAGTGTATCGGGACCGACCCCCGGGGGCCTACCCTCTACAGCGCCCCTGTAGCTCAACTGGATAGAGCATCGGGTTTCTACCCCGAAGGTTGCAGGTTCGAGTCCTGTCAGGGGTGCGACTGCGTTTGGCGTGCGGCATTGGCGCCACCTCAAAGATGGGTGGCGGAGCCACCGACCTGTGCGGGAAGATACAACTCCTCGGGTTCTCGGGGGAAGGGAGTCCGGAACCATGGATGCAGCACACTTCGCTGCTGACCTACTCGGCAAGATTGGTGTGACCGTCGGGGGCAGCGGCCCGGCCGACATCCACATTCACGACGACCGGTTCTACAAGCGGGTCATCCGCGATCGGGAGTTGGGGCTGGGCGAGGCCTACCAGGAGGGGTGGTGGACGGCGAACCATCTCGATGAGTTCCTCGCTGTCGCTCAGGAGACCAACCTCGCTGACTATGTGAAACCATCGCCAGCGTTACTCAAGCTCGCATTGCAGAGCCGCTTCGGTAACCGCCAGGACGAAAAGAAGGCGAAGAAGAACGCCCAGGCCCACTACGACATCGGCAACGACTTGTTTGAGCGGATGCTCGACAAACGGATGATCTACACGTGCGCGTATTGGCGCGATGCCGAGAACCTCGATGCCGCCCAGGGGGCAAAGCTCGACCTGATCTGCCGCAAACTTGGGCTCGAGCCTGGAATGCGTCTGCTCGACATCGGCTGCGGCTGGGGCG
>CAJWHS010000089.1 GCA_913041415.1 uncultured Acidimicrobiaceae bacterium
AGGGCCGGGTGACGGTCGACAAGGTCGTCGCCAAACTCGGCAAGCGGGTCGATGTCGAGACCCAGGTCGTCGCCGTCGACGGTGCTCCTGTCGGGGTGAGGCCCGACCTCGTCTACTACCTGCTCAACAAACCGGCCGGGGTCATCACGACCGCCGACGACCCGCAAGGTCGTCCCACCGTCGTCGACGTGGTGCCCGATGAGCCGCGGGTGTTCTCGGTCGGGCGTCTCGATGCCGAGACTGAGGGCTTGTTGCTCATGACCAACGATGGTCAGCTCACCCATCACCTCACCCACCCGAGCTTCGGCGTGGAGAAGGAGTACCTCGCTCTGGTCGAAGGTGAACCCTCGCGGGCTTCGCTGCGAACGTTGCGTGACGGCGTCGACCTCGAGGACGGGCCGACCGCTCGTGCCCGCGTCACGGCGGTTGAGCCGAACCTGCTCCGCATTTCGATCCACGAAGGACGAAACCGGCAGGTTCGCCGAATGTGCGACGCGGTCGGGCATCCGGCCATTCGGCTCGTACGCACTCGGATCGGGCCGATCACCGATCCGCGTCTGGCACCAGGCGAGTGGCGGGAGCTCACCCGTGACGAGGTCCGCTCGCTCGAGGTTGCGTCGGCATCCGAGAAACCTGCCACCGGCTCCGAGCCTCCCCGGTAACCTGCGTTGCCGTGACTGACGCCAAGCAGGCCCTGATCGTGGGCGTGGGCCTCATCGGAGGATCCGTGGGCCTTGCGCTGCGGGACGAGGGCTGGCACGTCGTCGGCGTCGATCTCGACGCCGACCGCCTTGCCGATGCGGTCGATCGCGGTGTCATCGACGAGATCGGCTCGCTCGACACCCTGCCCGCCGCCGATCTTGGGGTGGTTGCCACACCGGCTGACAGTGTTGCGGAACTCGCACAACGTCTCCTCGACGCAGGAGTGGCAGCCGTGACCGATGTCGGGTCGGTGAAGGCAGCGATCGCCGGATCGATCGAGGATCCTCGCTTTGTTGCCGGGCATCCGATGGCTGGCAGTGAGCAGGACGGCCTTGAAGGTGCGGCTGCGCACCTGTTCAGCGGCGCCATGTGGGTGCTGTGCCCGACCGCCACCACCGACGACACCGTGTTCGCGACGATCCGCGATGTCGCGAAGTCGATGGGTGCCAATCCGATCGCGATCCCTGCGGAACGTCACGATCAGCTCGTCGCCGTCATCTCCCATGTTCCCCATCTCACGGCAGCCACCCTGATGCGGCTGGCCGACGGGCGAGCCACCGAGGAGCGGGCCATGCTGCGGCTCGCTGCGGGTGGCTTCCGTGACATGACGCGTATCGCGGCGGGCCATCCGGCGATCTGGCCTGACATCTGTGTGCAGAATGCCGATCCGATCGTCGACGCCCTCGACGAGCTGATCTCGGAACTCTCGGCGATCCGCGACGTCGTGTCTGAGCGGGACCGTGCGGCACTCCTTGCGAGACTCGAAAGCGCCCGCGTCGCTCGTCGCAACCTGCCGACCACGATCCCGAGCACTGAGGCGATGAGCGAGATGCGGGTCCCTGTGCTCGACCGACAGGGTGAGTTGGCCGCGATCGCCACCCTCGCCGCCGATCTCGACGTCAACATCTACGACCTCGAGATCGCTCACTCGGCCGAAGGCCCCCGGGGTGTCGTCGTGCTCGTCGTCGAGACGGCGATGACCGAGCGCCTGCAGGGTGGGCTGATGGCGCTCGGCTACCGGCCGTCGTCTCGTTCGCTCGACGCATGATCGATCCGCGCACGCTTCCGGATCCGTTGCCGATCGAGCCGTTGGTTTCGCCGCCCGACGTCGATGTCGTCTTGCCGGGGTCGAAGAGCATCACCAATCGTGCACTGGTGTGTGCTGCGCTCGCCGAGGGACACAGTGTCCTGCGTGGAGCGCTTTTCGCCGACGACACGCAAGCGATGCTCGGCGTGCTCGATGGGCTCGGCATCTCGACCAGCGCCGATGAGAGAACCGCCACCATAGAGGTCGATGGGTGTGGCGGTCACCTGCCGGGCACCGAGGCGCACATCGATGCCAACCAGTCGGGGACGACTGCCCGCTTTGCGGTGCCGTTCGCGGCGCTCGGCGAGGTGCCGGTCGTCGTCGACGCTCACCCGCAGATGCGGGGTCGCCCCATGGGAGATCAGTTCGCCGCTCTGCGGTCAATGGGTGTCACGATCACCGAACTCGGCGAGCCCGATCGATTGCCGGCTCGCATCACGGGCCCGATCGACGGGGCCGAGACGTCGTTGCCGGGCGGTACGTCGAGCCAGTTCATCACTGGCCTTCTGCTCGCCGGTGGGGCTTCGTCGATGCGGGTGGTCCTCACCACCGAACCGATTTCGCGGCCCTAT
Source organism: uncultured Acidimicrobiaceae bacterium (assembly GCA_913041415.1). GTDB lineage: Bacteria > Actinomycetota > Acidimicrobiia > Acidimicrobiales > Aldehydirespiratoraceae > UBA11606. The sequence goes on from CAJWHS010000089.1 coordinate 2,362, forward strand.
ATCGAGATGACCAGTGCGGTCATGCGAGCGTTCGGCGCGGAGGTCGACGACGACGGCGATCGACTCTGGAGTGTCAGTGGCGGCTACGTCGGCACCGACTACCACATCGAACCGGATGCCTCTGCTGCGTCGTACTTTCTGGCCGCAGCTGCGATCACCGGAGGTCGGGTTCGTATCGACGGCCTTGGGCGCGATGCGCTCCAGGGCGACGTCGCGTTTGCCGAGGTGCTCGGGGAGATGGGTTGTCACGTCGACCTTGGTCCCGGCCATGTCGAGATTTCCGGTCGAGCGAGTCGCGGGATCGAGGTCGATCTGAGCGATATCTCCGACACGGCGCCGACGCTTGCCGTGGTGGCGGCATTCGCCGAGTCGCCCACCCGGGTCGACGGCATCGGCTTCATCCGCGACAAGGAAAGCGATCGTGTCACCGGTCCGGTCACTGAGCTGCGGCGGGCCGGCGTCGACGCGGAGGAACACCACGACGGCTTTGTCATCCGCCCCGCTGGGTTGCCGAACCCCGCCACCTTCGACACCTATGACGATCACCGAATGGCGATGGCGTTCTCGCTTGTCGGGCTCGTCGTCGATGGCATCGAGATCAGCGACCCGGGTTGTGTCGCCAAGACGTTCCCCAGCTTCTTCCAGGCCTTGGATCAGCTGCGGTGAGCGGGCAGAATCCTCCGATGCGCGTGATTGCGATCGATGGTCCGGCTGGGTCGGGCAAGTCCACCGTGGCCCGGGCCCTCGCCAAGCGGCTCAGTTTGAAGTACCTCGACACGGGCGCCATGTACCGGGCGGTCGCTTTCGCAGTGCTGCGAGCGGGTGGCGATCCCGGTGACGCCGAGTTTACTTCGGCGACCGCACGGCTGGTCGATCTCGACATTGGGCTCGATCGGGTGATGGTCGACGGTGTCGACGCTACGGTCGAAATCCGCGGACCCGAAGTGAGCCGGGCGGTGAGCGCCGTGGCTGCGAACTCTGAGGTTCGCAAGGAACTCGTTAGCCGTCAGCGTGAGTGGGCGGTCCGGCAGGGGGGAGGTGTACTCGAGGGTCGAGACATCGGCACCGTTGTCTTCCCTGATGCCGAGCTCAAGGTGTACCTCACCGCTGACCCTGAGGAACGGGCCCGGCGTCGGGCCAGGGAGATGACCGATCTCGACTACGAGCAGGTTGCCGCCGACATCGCTCGACGTGATGCGCTCGACACCACGCGGGCCGCTGACCCGCTGGTCGAGGCCGCCGACGCCACGGTCGTCAACACGACCGACCTCGACATCGACGAAGTGGTCGCCACGATCACCAGGCTGCTCGATGGGGAGGCCTCGTCGTGACCTCCAATCGCTTCGGCGCTCAAGATGTCGACGGTGTCGAACGCTCAGAGCAGACCCTCGGCGGACGCATCCTCTACTGGATCCTCTGGCGGGTCTTCTACGCGATGATCCTCGTCTTGTTCCGACTGAGGGTCGAGGGCCGCAAGAACCTCCCGGAGGGGCCGTTCATCCTCAGCGGTGTCCATCGCTCCTTCATTGACACGCCGATCATCGGCATGGTCACCTCTCGACGATTGCGGTTCATGGGCAAGGAGAGCCTCTGGAAGTCCAAACCGCTCGGTGCCTTCCTTTCGGTCATGGGCGGCTTCCCGGTCGAACGAGGCGCTGCCGATCGCACGGCGTTGCGGGCGGCACAGGACGTGCTCGCCCTTGGCGAACCACTCGTGATGTTTCCGGAGGGCACGCGCCAGGAGGGCCCTCGCCTTGCGCGCGAACAGGTGCTCGACGGGCCGGCCTTTGTGGCTGCCCGTGCAGGTGTTCCGATCGTGCCGGTCGGCATCGGTGGCAGCGTGAAAGCACTCCCGCTCGGTTCGAAAATCCCGCGCCTGCGCAAGGTCGTCGCCGTGATCGGTGATCCGATCTACCCGCCGACGTTCGAGGGACGGGTGCCGCGAGGTGCAGTGACCGACCTCACCGACACGCTCTATGCCGAGCTCGGCGATCTCTACATCGAGGCGCGAGTGCTCGCTGGTGACGAGCCCGCCCCCTGAGTCCAAGTGGCGCTCACTCTTCCACGTCGCTTGGCGGTGGCACGCCGAGGCGGTAGGAGCTGCTGACATCGACGACGGCTCGGCGGCGCAGTGCCCTCCGGCCGAGGTGTATACGAAATCCCATGGCGTTGCGGCGGGTCAGCGTGAACTCGACGGTCCACACCTGCCCACCGAGTGAGATCTCGGTCTCGATCACGGGTCGAAGTTCGCTGTTGCCGTTCGACGTCCGCACCCGTCGCTCGTCGATCAACGGTGTCTCGACGCACGTCGCCCCGCTCGTTCGCCGCTAGTGTGACCTGACGGTGAACCGCACCCACGGATGGCCGTTGACCTCGAAGCGTTCAAGCTTCGAGGCGTGCAGGGCGGAGGTGGCAGCGCCGGTGTCGATCTTGGCCTTGTCGGTGTCGGGCATTCGAGGCCGCTCATGGTGATCCACGCGCGCCAGCCGATGACGAGTAAGTGCCGCCGGATCACGGCGTAGGGCCCGCCAGGGTCTTGAGCACATCCGATGCATCGATGCTGCGGTCGTCGAGGGCCGCCCGGTCAGTGCCGCCGAAGGTTAGGAGCGTCACTGCGTCGATCGCACCGAGCAACTCGCGCAGATTGCGAGGCGGCGGGAAATATTCGTCTTCCTCGGTGACACGGATTTCCTCGACTCCCTCGCTGGGGGCAAGACGATCGATCACCGAACGGACAAGATCTTCGGGTGCGGACGCGCCGGCGGTGACACCGACGATGGCGGGAAGTCGAGCCGGGAGTTCGTCGGGCCCGTTGATGCGGTACACCTCCGGGCATCCGGCCTCTCGGGCGAGTTCGGCGAGTGCGTTCGTGTTGGACGAATTCGCCGAGCCGATCACGACCACGGCCTCACAGCGCGGGGCGATCTCCATCAGCGCAGCCTGGCGGTTGGTAGTGGCGAAGCACAGGTCGGAGCGGCCAGGCTGCCACAGGTCCGGGAAACGCTCTTTGGTCGCTTCGAGGACGTCCGCCCGCTCGCGATGCGACAGCGTGGTTTGGGTGAGGAGGGCGACGGGCTGCTCGAGTTGGGGGAGTGCGGCAACCTCTTCGCGGGACTCAACGCGATGAATGTGGTTGGGCGCAACCGCCATCGTGCCAACCGCCTCTTCGTGACCTTCGTGACCGATGTAGACGATCTGGTAGCCCTTCTCGGCGCGTGTCTTGACCTCGTGATGGACCTTGGTGACGAGGGGGCAGACGGCGTCGACGACATAACCACCTTGGGCCCGAGCAGCCGACACGACCTCAGGGGCCGAACCATGGGCCGAAAGCATGATCGGTCGACCGGCCGGCACGTCGGCGATGTCGTCGACGAAGATCACACCGGACTCCTCGAATCGCTCCACCACGAGCTGGTTGTGCACGATCTCGTGGTAGCAGTACACCGGCGGTTCAAACGCCCGCACCATCCAGGCGAGGGCCTTGATTGCCATCTCGACGCCGGCGCAAAAGCCTCGCGGTGAAGCCAACAGCACGGTCTCGACCCCGGTGAGGGGCGTGAGGGGAGTGTCGGCAGGGCTGTTCACGATCGCCAGGCTACTGCCCAGTCGCTGGCTCGGTGATGCCGGGACAGTCCCGGGGCGGGTGGAGACGGGTGGTTGGGGCGGTACAGTTTTAGGCCGTTCTTCGCTCGCGCGATGCGAGCATTTCCCTGGAGTCTCCGATGTCCAAGATCTGCCAAGTCACCGGCAAGAAGCCTCACTTCGGTAAGCAGCTCTCTCACTCGCACCGTCGCACCAGCCGTCGCTGGGATCCAAACGTGCAGACGAAGCGCTACTACCTGCCGAGCGAGAAGCGCTGGATCAAGCTGAACCTCAGCACCAAGGGCATCAAGACCATCGACAAGCGTGGCATCGAGCGTGTCGTCGCCGACATGCGCGCCGCCGGCCAGAAGGTCTGAGGTTCTGTCATGGCGAGCGACAAGCGTCCCATCATCAAGCTGCGTTCGACGGCGGGTACGGGGTTTACCTACGTGACCACCAAGAACAAGACCAACACGCGAGAGCGGATCGAGATCAAGAAGTACGACCCGGTCGTCCGTAAGCACGTGGTCTTCAAGGAAGAGCGCTGAGCCTTCACAGCCTCGGTGTCGCCCGACGCTGATCTAGGCTTACGCCGATGTCGTCGGCAGCGCCCCGCCCCATCGCGATGTTCGACTCCGGCTTCGGGGGTCTCACCGTCGCGCGCGCTTTGATCGATCTCGCCCCGAACGAGGACCTCGTCTATTTCGGCGACACGGGTCGGTACCCATATGGCCCTCGTCCACACGACGAGGTGCGGCGTTACGCCCACCAGATCACCGAGTGGATGGTGGAAGCCCACGACCCCAAGCTCGTCGTCGTGGCCTGCAATACGGCGACTGCCGTCGCGCTCGATGAACTTCAGGCCCGTTTCGATGTGCCCGTGATCGGCGTGGTCAAGCCGGGACTCAGTGCCGTCCTTGCGGTCACCGACACCGATCGGGTGGGGGTCGTCGGCACGGTCGGCACCATTGCGAGCGGGGCGTATCAGCGAGCGGCGGCCGAGGTCGCCCCGCATATTGAACTCACGTGTGCTGCGTGTCCGGGTTTCGTCGAGTTTGTCGAGCGGGGTGAGACCGATTCCGAGCAGGTGCGAGTGCTCGCCCAGCGCCTCCTGGCACCCATCGCCGATGCGAAGGTCGATGCTTTGCTGCTCGGCTGCACGCACTACCCGTTCCTCGCCCGCACCATCGCCGACGTGATGGGTCGCGACGTCGTCCTCGTGTCGTCCGCTGACGAGACCGCGTTCGCTGTCAGCTCGGCACTCGCCGCCTCTGGGCTCGAGGCCGATGGCGGGCGTACGGGTCGGCACACGTTCGTGTCGAGCGGTGACATCGAGACCTTCGCCCGGCTCGGCCGATGGCTCCTCGGGCCCGAACTCGACACCGTGATCGCCTACCGATGGGACCTGGCATGACCTTCTCCGTCACGATCTTGGGTTCGTCGGGTTCGTACGCGGCGCCCGACAACCCGTGCACCGGCTATCTCCTGCGTTCACCGGTCGCGACCGTGCTGCTCGACTGTGGTCCCGGGACGGTGGGTCCGCTGCAGACAGAGATCGACCTGCTCGACCTCGACGCAATCGTTCTCACCCACTGCCATCCCGACCACTGGATGGAGTTGCCGGTGTTGCGCAACGTCTTCACCTACTTCGCGGTGCGCACTGGGCTGCCGGTGTTCGGCACCGCCGAGACCAAAGCGTTGAATGACGCAGTGACGATCTCCGGACGAGCCGAAACCTTTGACTGGACGACGATCGATCCGTTGTCGACGCTCGAGATCGGCGACCAGTCCTGGTCGTTCACCCTCGCCGATCACCCCGTCGAGACGCTCGCTCCGACCGTGGTGGTCGAAGGCAAGACCTTTGTGTTCACCTCCGACAGCGGGCCCGGCTGGGATTTCGCCGAGGCCGCCTCGGAGATCGACCTCGCTCTTGCCGATGCCAGCCACCTCTCGGCATTCGAAGGTGGCTCCATCCCTCACATGAGCGCTCGCGAGGCGGCCGTCCGAGCCCGTCAGGCCGGTGTCAAACGCCTGGTGCTGACCCACCTTGTGCCGGGCTCGGACCCGGAAGCGCACCGCGCCGAAGCCGAGGCCGCCTACGGTGGCCCCGTGGAGGTCGCTTTGCCGGGTTGCACCTTCATCATCTGATCTGTCTTCGAACCTCGGGAGTGCCCATGTCCACCCGCTACGACGGCCGCCAGGCCGATGAACTGCGTCCCTTCAGTTTCACCCGCGACTTCACGACCATGACCATGGGCTCGTGCCTCGTGACCTTCGGGGAGACCCGGGTGCTCTGCACCGCATCGGTTGAGGAGGACGTGCCCCGCTGGATGAAAGGTAAGGGTGAGGGTTGGGTCACTGCCGAGTACTCGATGCTTCCGGGTTCTTCGCCGGAGCGCATCAATCGTGAGCGTCGGGGTGCAAAAGGCCGCACCCAGGAGATCGAGCGGCTCATCGGCCGGTCGTTGCGTGCGGTCACCGACATGCGGGCGCTTGGTGAGACGTCGATCCGGCTCGACTGCGATGTCCTCCAGGCCGACGGCGGCACCCGCACGGCGTCGATCTGTGGCGCATTCGTCGCCCTGCACGACGCGTGTGAGCGTCTCCTGCAGGCCGGCCATATCTCGGCCAATCCGCTCACCACTGAGTGCGTGGCCATCTCGGTCGGCATCGTCGACGGTCAACCCGTCCTCGACCTGCCCTATCCGGAGGATTCGACCGCCGACGTCGACTTCAACGTGATCATGGACGGCAATGGCCAGTTAATCGAGGTGCAGGGCACCGCCGAGGGCAACACGTTCTCGCGAGCCGAACTCGACGCCCTGCTCGACCTTGCCGAGGGTGGCGTCGCCACAATCGCCGAGGCGCAACGGGCCGTGCTCAGCGCAGCTCCTGCGCCCCGCACCCGCGGACGCTGATGGTCGATCTGCCCCGTCTGGTTTGTGCGAGCGCCAACCCCGACAAGGTTGCGGAGATCGCCCTCGTCCTCGATGGGCTCGTCGATCTTCAGCCTCGCCCCGCTGGTCTTGGTGATGTGGTGGAGGATGCCCCCGATCTCGAGGGAAACGCTCGCCTGAAGGCCGTTGCCGTGTGCGAGGCGGCAGGAGCCCCTGCGGTCAGCGACGACACCGGCCTTGAGGTCGATGCGCTCGACGGTGCGCCGGGCGTCTTTTCGGCTCGCTATGCGGGCGACGATGTCAGCTATCAGGACAATGTCGACAAGTTGATGGTCGAACTCGAGCGGGTCGGCGCGCTGACCCACGAGCAGCGCACGGCCCGGTTCCGCACTGCCGTGATGGTCGTCTGGCCTGACGGTCGAGCGTTGAGCGTCGAAGGTGCCGCTGAGGGTCACATCGCGCTCACCCCGGCGGGCTATGGCGGTTTCGGCTACGACCCGGTGTTCGTTCCGGCCGAAGGAGACGGTCGTACGTTCGCGGAGATGGGTGACGAAAAGCACGAGATCAGCCATCGCGGTCGGGCTTTTCGGGCCCTCGCCGAGGCGCTGCGCGGCGAGGACTGAAGGTGGTCGAAGGCCGGCAGCGGGGTTGGGTGCTTGCTGCGCTCGGCATGTTGTTGGTCTCCACCGATTCCTATTTCGTGCGGCTCGCCGACATCGACGGCTGGACAATGGCCTTCCTCGTCTCCGTCGTATCGCTGCCGGTTCAACTGGTCCTCCAGAAGGTGATGGGAGGTGGCGATGTCATCGGCGCGTTCCGGGCCTCGCCCCGTGGGCTGGCCTCGGTCGGGATCCTTTCGGGGGTCAGTCAGGTGTGCTTCATCATCGCGATCACGCAAACCGATGTGGCGAACGTGGTCGTGATCGTGGCGGCCTCACCGATCATCGCTGCGGTCGTGGGGCGAGTGTTCTTTGGTGAACGAACGAATCGGCGGACATGGACCGCGATCGGCATCACCGTCTGCGGTGTGGTGATCGTGGTGTCATCGTC
>CAJWHS010000090.1 GCA_913041415.1 uncultured Acidimicrobiaceae bacterium
TCACGCTGCCGCCGCTGCCGGGCGACGAAGTCGCGGCAAACCCGCGTTACAGCCGGGAAGCGCGCAGCGAGTTGACTGACGTGCAGGAGCGGATCGCCGCATCGGACAACCCTGACGCCGGCAACCGGTACGTGCCCCACAACGGCTGACGGCTTCCTCGCCGCGAGTTCTTGACCTCGGCGACCGCATCCGACGCGGTCGAAACCTGGTCAGTCCGCTGCTTCGACGGCGGCCTTGATGGCGTCGCAGGTCCGTTGCATGTTGGTGCGGATCTGTTTGCGCCGCCCGTTGATCACCGCGACCGGATTCTCCGATGCCTCGGCGAACCCGATCGTCAGGTTGTTCTCGGTACCGATCTCCATCGAGAACCGCAGCCGACTTCCGACGCCCTGGTCCATGATTTCGAACCGCCAACGTCCTCCCGGGCTCGCCGGGTCGACCGTGCCCCACTCGAAGACGCGACCTTCCACATAGTCGGTGATGTGGTTTTCGATCGACCACTCCATGTCGCCGAGCTTGTTGTGGCCCGTGAACGTGGCGCCGAGGCCCCGGGCCTCACCGTTCCACTCTGCGCCTTGCAGTTCTTCGCTGGCCTCCACCGGGAACTCGATGTCGCTGATGAAGGGCCAGACCTTCCGAGGGGCTGCCTCGATGTCGACTTCGGCCACCACGCCGAGCCCGTCCTCGAAGTTGACGCCCCCGTCCTCGGACGCGCGGGCCTTCGTGAAGCCCCATCGATCGAAGTAGGTGATCTGCTCGGCCGGACGTCGGGCGGCGGGCTTGAATTCGGTGCCCTTCGTGTAGGCGACCGGAAAGGTCACGATCGTCGTGATGCCGTCGGGGATGCCGAGGATGCCGGCGAGCTCGTCGACACTCGCGTTGAGCAGGGTTGTCCACGTGCTGCCGAGGCCGCGCGAGCGCAGTGCGAGGTTGAAGCTCCACGCCGATTGGATCACCGAGTCGAACAGGCCGGGACGGCCCGAGTTGTCGTGGATGCCCCAGATCGCAGCGATGACGAGCGCCGGCGCCTTGGCGAAATTCTCCACCAGATAGGCGCTCGAGCTGAAGACCCTTTCCTTGCCGTGGCCACTGCCCTCTAGGCGATCGGCCACATTGATCATGAACTCGCCGTTGCGGGCGTAGATCTCGCCGAGCTTGCGCTTGGTAGCCTCGTCCTTGATCACGAGCCATCGGCGACTTGCGTCGTTGCCGCCACTCGGCGCCTGCTCGGCCAAGTCGATGCAATCGAAGATCAGCCGGTCGGGTACGTCGCGATCGAAGTCGAGTCGCTTGCGTACCGAGCGGGTCGTGGTGAGGAGGCGGTCGATCTGGTCGAGATCGAACCCGGCTTCGTTGCGGTTGTCGGAGGTCATCGGGACTCGATTCTGGATCAGCCCTGGTGGGCGCGGGCGGCCTTGGCCAAGTCTCGTAGGTCGGCGCGTTCGTCGTCGGTGAGCACGTCGAGGTCGACGGCGTGCATCTGATCTGTGGCGGCCTCGGCCGCCTCGCGGGCCTCGACGAGGTCGGCGACATCGGGGTAGGGCCCGGGCCAACCGAACATCTTGGCGTTCCACGCACCGGCTGGCCCCGACAGGATCGCTTCGAGCGGGCCGATCCCCGCCGCCTGGATTGCGACGGCATGACGGCTGAACCTGAGCTCGCGCATCACCTGCGCGAGATGGAACGTGAGGGCCGGGCCAGGATCGTCGGGTCGAGGCATGTCGCGCCAGCCGGCGAAGAGGGGAGCGCCGAGCGGCGAGGCTGACGCAACGACCTTCTCGAGGATCTCGCCGAGCCGCTCGACACCCTCCATGCCGGCGAGTTTCTCCGCTCCCCACTCCTGACAGATCTGGGTGTAGACCGCCGCACCCTCGGCCGGGCTCATCGCAGCGCGGCCCGCCTCGACCATGGCCGTCATGGTCGCCGGCTCCCAGAAGTAGGCAGCGCCGACAACGTTGTCGACCGGGCAGTCGCCGAGAACACCGAGGCGACCGACGGCGTAGCCACCCATACCTTCAGCGTTGAGGCCGAGTTCGGCACCTCGCCGCATGGTCGACTCGTCGAGGAGCCAGGCCATGGCGAGCATGCCGATCGATCCTCGGAGGCTGCGGGCGACGGTGAGGCTGTCCATGGCCGCCATTGTGGTGCGTGATGGCGTTCGACGTCTACGAGCGCAAGAAAGGACCCGTCGGTGCGGTTGGGGTCGATTGCTGCGATCCTCGCCGATGAGGATCTTGCCGACCGTGACCAGCACCGACCGAACCGTTGACAATTCGAACCGCCTGATCGTCGTCACGACGGTCGTGGCGACTGTCGGCTGCGTGTACCCCGGCTTTCTGATCGGGGCCATCACCGTGCAGGTGCGTGACGAGTTCGACGTCAGCGCCGCCACCTACGGGTGGGCGATGGGCACCTACTTCCTGGCGGCGACCTTCGCCTCGATCGTGGGTGGGCGGCTGGTCCAACGCGTGGGACCGCGCCGACAGCTGATCGGATGCCTCATCACGACCATGGTCGCTCAGGGGTTGATTGCTGCGATCGGCGATTCGTTCGGCGTGGTCGTCGCGCTGCTCGCCGTGTGTGGCGTGGTCAATGCCGCGAACCAGACGGCCGTGAATCTGGCGCTCACCCGGGCACGTCTGCCGCGGCTGGGTCTAGCGATCGCTCTCAAACAGTCCGGTATGCCCACCGCCGCGATGATCAGTGGCGCAACGGTGCCGCTCCTCGCGCTCACGCTCGGCTGGCGCTCGGCGTTTGTTCTCGGGGTCGGCATCGCCGCTGCTGCCCTCGTCCTCGTCATTCGCGTGATCGAACCCGGTGGGGTCCAGACCCTCCGGACGGCGAAACCGGTGTCGACCCAGCGAGCGCTCTACTGGTCGATGGTTGGTGGCGCCTTCCTCTCGTTCTCGGCCGGCGGCCTCACCTCATGGCTCGTCGCATCCGGCGTCGACGCCGGACTCGGTGAGGGCATGTCGGGCTGGCTCCTGAGCATCGGCGCTGCCTTCGGTGTCGGCGTCCGTTTGTTCTGGGGACTCCGGATGGACGCCATGCGGGCGCTGCCGTACTCCATGGCGGCGCTCATGGCCGGCGTCGGCGCCTTCGGGATGCTGGGTCTCGCTCCCCGGATCACAGCGCTGCACGTCGTCGTCACCTTTCTTGCGTTCGGCGCTGGTTGGTCGTGGCCGGTCTTCACGAATTTCGGGATCATGCGAGCCAATGGCGACGCGGCCGGCGCCGCCAGTGGCGTGACCCAGATGGGGATCTACCTCGGCGTGTTCCTCGGCCCGCTCGTGACCGGCTGGACGATTGACGAGTTCGGTTACTCGTGGATGTGGGCCGTGGTCGCCACGTGCATGGCGATCGGCGCGGCGATCACCTACGGCGTCCGGGAAGAGTTCGCCTAGGCCGGCGGGGCGCTGATCGCGTACGCCGAGTAGCGACGCATCAACTGGGCCTGCAGGTCCTGGGAGTCGATCGTGTCAGCCGCGAGTTCCTCGGGCTGTTCGCTGGCGGCAAGATCGATCCGCAGTCGTTCGATGGCCTCGTCGATGGTGAGGCCGATACCTGCGTCGGCATCGATGCGCTCGGCCTGGTCGCGGTAGAGCTTCGCTTTCCACGAAAGCGAAAGACGGACGGCATCGTCGGGATAGGTCGCAAGCACCGAGCCACGATCGGTGATGTGCCAGTTGGTGCCGTCGCATTCGAGTCCAGACGAGAGGGTCATGCCGCCCGGCTTCATTGAGCCCTTCGGCCCGACCCGCTGCACCTCATGCGGCATGAAGTCGTTGTCGCCGACGATCGCCGTGTTCCAGGTGTCGTCGTGCAGGAACGAGGGCCCGTCGACTCCCTCGGGCCAGTAGCGGAAGCCGCCCGCCTCGCCCCGGTAGAACCAGGCCACCGCCGTGACGATATGGATGCGTTCCGCCTCGAACAAGCGACTGATCCCCATCGCGATGAGGAGCCAGGCCGGCGCGTTGCGGCGATCGACACCCCGGAACTCAGGGATGTCGGTGTGGCTGAAGCCCTGGCGTCCGATCGGGGTCGTGAGGTTGACGTAGACCTGTTCGGGGACGATCACGTCCCAGCCGTACATTCGCCGGGCAGCGGCGTGGAAACCCTCGTGGTGGAGCAGCGCCTCGGCGCCATCGACCTGTGGCTTGCCGAAGGCCCACTGCCCGCGGAAGGTCGGGCCGACCATGGCGTTCGCGAAGTCGGTGTCGTCGTCATCGCCGTCGTTGTCGGCAACGTCGATGGTCGCTTTCGAGGAGGCGATCGTGCGGCCGGGCTGCCAGTACGGACCGTTGTCGCGAGCCATCTGCCGGATCGCGTCGGGATCTTCGACCACCTGGTCGAGCACGATCGGGGCCTTGGGTGGACGGACGAGGGTCGCCATGCCCATGACCGTAGCGGCCGGAGCGTGCCGACGGTTTGCTCAGCTGTCGGGCGGCTTCGAACGCCCGGCGTCGAGCAGGGCTCCGACGGCGGGGGCGTGAGCGACCCGGAACTCGTTGATGTACGCCTCGTGGTTTTCGGCGAGTTGGTCCGGGTCGTAGAGATAGTTGACCAAGACGCCGAAGGACTCGGCCTCACCCTTGGGTGATGGATCGCCACCGACATTGATCTGCTCGAGTCGAGCGCCGTTGCGCAGGTGGAATCGGGCGACCGCATCTCGAGGCTCGTCGCCGCGTTTGGCCTGCAGCAAGTACTCAGCGGTCAGTCGTTGTAGGCCGCCGGTGCTCGAGTCGACGTGCATCCCTTCGTCGTCGACCCACCGGCGCAATCCCGGGACGGGGGATAGGGTCGAGAACTGGCGAAGGCTCGGCACCGTGCGTTGAAGTTCGTCGGTGACCTGCTTCAGTAGGAAGTCGCCAAGCGGGATGCCTCGCAAGCCACTTTGGCAGTTGGTGATCGAGTAGAAGATCGCCGTGTCCGCCGGGTGAGCGCCGTCGGGATCGGCGAGGTCCTCGTTCGGCACGGGCGCGTCGATGACCGCCTCGATGTGCGTGGCTAAGTCGTGGACGAGTGCGATCTCGACGAAGATCAGGGGTTCTGCCGGCAGGCTCGGATGGAAGAAGCCGTAGCAACGGCGGTCGTGCTCGAGTCGACGTCGGAGGTCGTCCCATCCCCGGATCTCGTGGACAGCTTCGTACTCGATCAGCTTCTCGAGGGTCTCGGCCGGGGTCTTCCAGTCGATCGCCCGCAGCTCGAGGAATCCCCGGTTGAACCACGACGACAGCAGATAAGCGAGGTCGCGCTCGGCGGGGGCGATTGCGTCGTCGCGCAGGCGCAGTGCGTCGGCCCGCATCGTGAGCAGGGTGTGGATACCGTCGTCGGCCAGATTGATTGAACGGAAGAGGTCGAGCCGGGGAGCCTCCGACGCTGTCCAGAGGTTGTGAGCGGTTGTGGCGTCGGGGGCGTGTTGGTACGCAGCGATCGCAGCAGTCACGGCGGTGGGGTCGGGTGCGAACTCTCGGATGAGGAAGCCGAAGAACGACCGTTTCGCCTCGTCGTCGTTGGCTTGGGTGAGGTTTGCGTAGCGACGCACGACCATTTCGGCGAGGCTGCGCGCAGTTGCTTCGTCGCGAAGGCGGGTGATAGCCCGACACGTCTCCTGGAGGACGACCAGCTCGGGGTTGGCGGACGAGGGCACGTCGGCAGTGTAGGAGAAGTTAGCCGTTGGCCCATCGCCTCATCCTCTACGCTTAAGGCCGATGATGGGCTTGACCACCATGCCAAAGCCGTCCACCGGGGACCTGGTGGCGGGTATCTCGGTCGCTCTCGTCGCTCTTCCGCAGTCGCTGGCCTATGCCGAGATCGCCGGGATGCCGCCCCAATATGGCCTCTTTGCGTCGGCGCTGCCGCCGATCCTCGCTGCGTTGTTCGTCTCCTCGCGCTACCTGCAGACCGGCCCGGTTGCCCTCACCGCCCTCTTGGCCTTCGGTGCGCTCGAGCCGCTGTCGACCCCGGGATCGCCCGAGTACATCGCCCTCGCCGCCCTGCTCGCCTTGTTGGTGGGTGTGTTCCGAATCCTGCTCGGCCTGTTGCGTCTTGGCGGCGTGGCGTACCTCCTTTCCGAACCGGTGCTCACCGGCTTCACCACTGCCGCTGCGATCTTGATTCTGTCGAGCCAGCTACCGAAGGTCTTCGACTCGTCGACCGATGGCGATGGTGTCCTGGCCGGTGCCCTCCGGGCGCTCACGTCCCCGGGGGAGTGGCAATGGCCTGCGATCGGCTTTGCGGCGATGACCCTCGTGCTGATGTTCGGCGGTCGCCGACTCCACACCCTGTTCCCCGGCGTGCTCGTCGCCGTGGTGGTCGGTGTCATCGTCTCCAGGGCGGTCGACTACGACGGATCGACCGTCGGCGAACTCGATGGCGGTTTCGTTTCGCTGACGTTCGACTTCCCATGGGATCGCGCCGGCGATCTTGCGATCCCAGCGCTCGTCATTGCCCTGGTCGGGTTTGCCGAACCGTCTTCAATCGCTCGGACGCTCGCTGCTCAGGGCCGCGAGCGTTGGGACGCCAACCGTGAGATGGTCAGCCAGGGTGTCGCCAACCTCGCCGCTGCGGTCTCGGGTGCGTTCCCGGTCGGTGGCTCGTTCAGCCGCAGTTCGCTCAACAAGCTGGCGGGAGCCACCAGTGCGTGGGCTGGCGCCATCACCGGTGCCTTCGTGCTCCTGGCACTGCCGCTCACGCCGCTGCTCGAAACGCTCCCCAACGCAGTCCTCGGAGCGATCGTGGTCGGCGCCCTCGCCAAGCTGATCCGTCTCGATGATCTCTGGGCGCTGCTGCGAGCCAATCGGCTGCAGGCACTCGTCGGCGTCGGCACGCTTGCGGCCACCCTGGCGTCGGCCCCGCGGGTTGAGCGTGGCGTGATGGTCGGTGTCGGGCTTGCGCTGCTTGCGCATCTCTACCGAGAACTGTCCGTCACGACCCCGAGTGTTCGGGTGGGCAACACCCTCACGGTCGCGCCGGAGGGGGTGCTGTGGTTTGCCACGATCCCGAATGTCGAGAGGCTGATCCGGGCAGCGATCGCCGAGGAGCACGATCTCGACACGGTTGTCCTCGATCTCGCCGGCGTCGGACGTATGGATTTCTCGGCGGCGGCGGCGCTGCGTCGCATTGTCGAGGAGATCGGCGACTACGAGAACGATGTTGCAGTCGAGATCGTCAACGTGCGGCAGGGAGCGGCCCGAGGCGCCGCCGCCCATCTCGTCGATTGACGCCTCCGCGGCTCGCTACCAGGTGATCGGTTGCGTGGCGCCGAGCGCCCGGCCTTCGGTGCGGACGCCCTTGGCGGTCATCTGCGGGCCGATCTCCCGCCACAGCTTCGGCAGCTTGTAGTGCACAACCCGCGGGAAGAGGTGGTGCAGAGCGTGGTAGTCGTGGCCTCGGATGGCCAGCCGTGAGCCGGGGAACACCGCAACGCGGGTGTCGACATAGCGGCCGACCTTCCCCTCGGCGGGATGGTGCGGATACCAGGCGAAGATGAGAGTCAGCCAACACAAGACGAGCTTGGTGGGGATGAACCACAGCACCAGCGCCTCAACGCCGACACCAGCGACGAAGGCGGCGATCAGCACGGTGGTAGAGACCAACCAGTAGCGGAACGTGTACCGCTCGTCTTGGAGAACCCGCTCGGCTTGACTCTCTCGGATCGCGCGAGGCAACAGCACCTGGGTTGCGGGCACGAAGGCGAACAACGGCAACAGGGCTTGGACCATGACGGCGCCGTAGAACTTGACTGGCAAGTCGCGAAGCGGGCCCTGGGCGATGAAGTCAGGGTCCTTCTGCGGATCGTTGGTGAAGGCGTGGTGCCGCATGTGGCTCACGCGGTGCCCCTTGAACGAGAAACCGACCGGGATCGCCGAAAGCATGCCGACGACATCCTCGACCCAACGACCCTTCCTCGTGTCGCCCCACACGTTGCCGTGGGTCGCCTCGTGCATCGGCATGTAGAAGGTCGTCGCCACAACGAAGCTCAAGATGCCGCCAAGCAACAGCGGGACGGCCCCGACGAACCCGGCGGCCAGGATCGCAATCCATGCGACACTGAACGCAGCGAATGTGGCGAGAAGGCGCCAGGCGATGCCGCCGCGGTACGGCGCCACGAGCCGACGTTCGTCGCGCCGTTCCATACGCACATCGTGGGTGATTTCGGTCATCGCAGACTCCCCGAGACTCGGCCCGATCGGTTGGCCTACCTTACGGTGCATGCCTCGACTCCGACAGGTCCACACCACCGATGCCCACGAGCTCGCCCAGACCCTCTACGGCATGTTGTTCGGGGAACGCGACCCCGTCGACGAGCCCGGCACGGCGACCGGCTCACCCGGCGACTGGTGGACGGTCACGGCGCTGGTGCCGGACCTGTTCGACCACATCGTCGGCGGGTTCGGCTTCTACCGCTCGGGCAACCGGCTGCTGGATCCACAGTTGCGAGAGTTGGGGCAGACACGCACCGGCTGGGCTCGCGGTTCCCAGTTCGTCTACTCCCAGCATGTGAAGGCATGTCGAGAAGTCGGGCTGCCAGAGGAGAAGATCGGGGCGATCCGAGCCTGGGCCATCGCCGACGTCTTCTCGGCCACCGAGCGAGCCGTGCTCGCCTACACCGACGCGCTGGTGCTGCAGGGCGGACGGGTTCCCGACGAGTTGTTCGACGCGCTCCGCGCTGGATTGTCCGAGCAGGAGATTCTCGAGCTGACCTACATCGTCTGCACCTACGACATGCACGCCACGATGTCGAAGGCCCTGCGGCTCGAGTTCGACGACGTCGACGACCCGATCATCGAAGTGCCGGGACCTGAGGGAGTGGGCCCATCGACGATGGACGCCATGCGGGTCGTGGAGGACCTCGACTGAGGCTACGGGGCGCCCTCGAACGGTCAAGAGCCAGGTGTTTCGGCGTCGACCGCTCTTGGGTTGTTCCTTCGATTGGTTGGTCCCCACGTTTGGTACATGTGGGATCATTGGCCGGCCCTTGTTTGGGTCAAGAAGCCCCATGAAGTGCTGACCGGCGCCGTTCGCTTCGGAGTAGCAGCTCGACGGGACTTTTTGACCGCAACCCTGCTCGTTCCCGCGGCTTTAGTGTACCTATTTCCGTCCGAAGCCTATGACGTTTCTCTACTGGCTCTTGAGCGGCTTGGTTCGTGGCGTCAGCTAGGAAACGCATTGGCCGCTGTTGGGAGCGGCTTGTTTGAGTTCCGTTTCTTTGACTACGACACTCTTGTTGCGGATGAGCTGAGAAGCCGGGACCGGCCCGATTTGGCCCTATGGATTTTCTCTGCGTTCAGCTGGTTTCCTTTTGTTCACTCGATTGGCGGCCGGGTTTTCGCAGTCGGCGTGCTACTGCTTCTGATGAGACGTGTTCCGAAGCACATTGGCGGCTCGCACCGGACTCGCACCATCTTGCTGGCGTCTCTTGTCCTCTCGCTGTACACAGCACCGAAGTGGATGTTCATCTACGTGGTCGTTGCTGGGGCGGCAATAGCCCGTGGGACGCTTCTCGGGCGACCTATGGCAAGGCGGCTGTCTCACCGCCCACCTTTACGCCGGTGGGTTAGGCGGTCATGAGCCCTGGAAGGTGTCAGCGCCACCGCTGGCGTCGGCGCCGGCAAGGAGGGCTCGCCCGGCGCCGGTGACGATGATGGAACGAACGGTGTCATTGGCATCGGTGATCGCGAACGCGGCAACCATCTTGCGCCCACGTGGCGTGGGTGCCCGACGAGATGCGCTCGGGGAGCTTGACC
>CAJWHS010000091.1 GCA_913041415.1 uncultured Acidimicrobiaceae bacterium
CCCCCCGCCGGTGGACCGTGCTGGCGTGGGGCTATCTCACCTTTGGCATCGTGCTCGGTGCGTGGTGGAGCTACGAGACCCTCGGCTGGGGCGGCTACTGGGCATGGGATCCGGTCGAGAACGCGTCGTTCCTGCCGTGGCTGACCGGCACGGCGTTCATCCATTCGGTGATGGTCCAGGAGCGTCGAGGCATGTTGCGGGTCTGGAACCTGTCCCTGGTCGTCTCGACGTTCGCGCTCACCATCCTCGGCACCTTCATCACCCGTTCGGGGGTGTTGCAGTCGGTCCACGCCTTTGTCGAGTCCCAGATTGGCCCGTGGTTCCTGTCGTTCTTCGCACTGATCGTCATCGTGTCGCTCGGCCTGATCGCCTGGCGAGGAGATGAGCTCCGGTCGCCCGGTCGTATCGACTCGCCGGTCTCGCGGGAGGGCGCGTTCCTGGCCAACAATGTGGTCTTCGCCGGCTTTGCGTTCGTGGTGTTGCTCGGCACCATCTTCCCGCTGATCGTCGAGGCGATCGACGGTCGCACCATCTCGGTCGGCAATCCTTACTTCGACCAGATGACCATGCCGATCGGCTTCACCCTGCTGTTCTTGATGGCGATCGCCCCGATCCTGCCGTGGCGTAAGGCGAGCGGCGAAGTCCTGTCAGATCGACTGATCTGGCCCGCCTGGCTCGGCGTCGGTTCGATGGTGTTTGCCGTCGTCGTCGGCGCTCGTGACTGGGCGCCGATGCTGGCCTTCGGCCTCGGTGGTTTCGCAGGCGGTGCTGCGCTTCGTCAGGTGGTGCTCGCCACCCGACGCCAGGGCTGGCGCGGTCTGGTCGGTCGCACCAACGGCGGCATGATCGTGCACCTCGGTGTTGTCTTGATCGCAGTGGCGTTCGCAGCGAGTAACGCGTACGTCCGGCAGGGAGAATTCACCCTCGAGCCTGGCGACAGTGCCGTGATCTCGGGCCACACCCTTACGTATGAGGGATCTCGCATCGTCGAGTACCCCAATCGGGTGGAGCGCAAAGCCGACATTCGTGTCGACGGTGGTCAGGTCTACGCACCGGCGATCTCGACGTACCCGTTCGCCGGTCAGACGATCGGTACCCCGAGCGTCCGTTCGACCCTTCAGGACGACATTGCACTCTCGGTGCTGTCCTTCCCCGAAGAAGCTGACGACGCCGTGGTGCTCCGCGCGACGGTCCAACCATTGATTCTCTGGTTGTGGATCGGTGGCATCGTGATGGCGGTGGGCACGGCCCTCGCCGTCGTGCCGGGCCGGCGTCGGAATCCGATCGCCCCGACCTCAGCCCTGATCCCCGAACCCGGCTCCGTCGAGGCGTCGTCGTGACACCCGCCGCCGAAACCGGCGCCAACCGCACGGCGGTCTGGATCGTTCTCCCGGTCGCGGTGGCCTTCGCGCTCCTGATCGTCTTGCTCGCCACCGGCGAGCCGGCGTCGGAACGTGCGGCGAACTCCACCGCTGTGGGGCGGCTCGCTCCGCTCATCGAGGGCGAGGATCTCGACGGGCAGTGGTTCGACATCGACGACCATCGCGGTCAGTGGGTCGTCGTCAATTTCTTCTCCACAACGTGCGTTCCGTGCATTGTCGAGCACCCCGAACTCGTTGCCTTCGCAGAGGAGCGAGCGATCACCGGTGACGCCATCGTCGTGTCGGTTGCGTTCGACGATGCCTCGGCCAACGTCCGCGATTTCTTCCTTGCGAACGGCGGCGATTGGCCCGTCATCGCCACCGACACGGGGTCAATCGCTGTCGACTACGGCGTCACCGCCGTTCCCGAGAGCTATCTCGTCGCCCCGAGTGGCGTGGTTGCCGCCAAGCTCATCGGCGGGATCACCAGGGATGATCTCGACAACCAGATCGAGGATCTCGTCGCCCGGGCGCAGGCCGACACCGAGGTGTCGTCGTGACTCGCCGTCTTGCGTCGTGGCTGGCCGTCGCCGCCCTCGGGTTGTCGATGCTGGTTTTCGCCGCCGTCGACGAGGGTCCGCCGCTCAGCAACGCTGACCGGGCGTACTCGCTGGCACAGGATTTCGCTTGCCCGGTCTGTCAGGGTCAGTCGGTCGCCGAGAGCGATGTCGTCGTCGCCCGCAACATTCGACGGGAGATTCGGGTCTGGGTCGACGAGGGGCAGTCCGACGCATTCATTCGCAACCAACTCGTCGGCACCTTCGGTGAAGACGTCGACTACACGCCCTCCGCCGAAGGCGTCACCGCCCTCGTGTGGATCCTTCCGGTCGTGGGCGGAGCTGTAGCGGCCACCGGCCTTGGTCTGGTTTTCCGTCGATGGAAGCGCGACGCCGATCTCGAGGCGACAAATGAGGATCACGCGCTGGTCGAGCAGGCGATGGCCGATCGGGGATGAGCGTTGATCCTGCGCTCCTCGAGGAGCGCAACTTCCTGCTCGGGTCGCTCGACGACCTTGAGGCCGAGTATGCCGCTGGCGATCTCGACGACGCCGACTATGAGTCGCTGAAGGCCGACTACACCACCCGCGCCGCTCGGGTGCTGCGAGCAATCGAGGCGGGGGAGCACCCCGCACCGATCGAGGCACCGACGGCAAAGGGAGCAGGCTGGATGTGGCTGGCCGGCATCGCCGTCGTTGCCACCCTCGCCGGAATTCTCGTCGCCCAGTTCTCCGGCAGTCGGACACTCAACGACACGATCACCGGTGATATCCGGGTCACTACCCGAGAGCTCTTGCTCGAAGCACAGCAGCTGTTCGGGGAAGGTGGTCTCGACGCGGCAATCGACGTGTACGACGAAGTGCTCGAGTTGTCGCCCTCCAACACGGAGGCTCTCGCGTACAAGGCGTGGTTCCTGCGCCTTCAAGGGAATGTCGACGACGCACAGCTCCTTGTCGAGGATGCCGTTGCGATCGACCCCGACTACGCCGACGCTCGAGTGTTCGCCACTGCCATCGCCCTCGACGTCGGTGATGTCGACGCAGCCAAGGGGCATCTCGATGCCTTCGATCAACTCGACGCACCCCCGTTCATCGAGCAGCTCGTCATTCAGCAGGGTCTGCGTGATCGCCTGGCGGAGATCGCCCGGAACGACGCACTCGCCCGTGTCGAGCCGGTTGCGCTGGTCGATGATCCAGCGCCGTTCAGCGAAACTGAACTCACCGTCGACGACGTGTTGCTCGCCACCGAGGCGCTCGCAGCGCAGGGTGAGCCGTTCACGGGCATCCAGCTGGGGGAGTGGATGCTCGAGTCGGTGCCCGAAGATCCCGACGTGCTCGCCGGGCAGGGTTGGTTGCTCGCTCGGTCGGCGGCCCCAGATGCGCTGGCTCCGGCCGAGATCGGGCTGACGTTCCTCGACCGGGCACTCGGCGTCGATCCCGTGCACCCGGAGGCGCTCGTGTACCGGGCGTTCGTCCACAACTTCCTCGGCGATCCCGTTTCGGCCGCCGCCGACCTGGTGGTGTTTGACGATCTCGACACGAGGCCTGCGGATCTGCGCGGGCTGATACAGGCCTTCGGTCTCCGGGAATCGATCGGCGGTTCCTGAGCCGGGGGGGGGGATGGTTTCGCGCTGGTTAGTCGAGGGCCCATACTGGTGGTGTGGCAGTACTGCGACGTCTTCAGCCCAGCCAGTTCGCGATCCTCGGTGTGGTGGTCATCGGCAGCCTTTTGATGGTGACCCGAGACCAGTGGGATTGGTTGCTGGCCGACGGCGATCCGCAGACCACCGATGTGGAGGCACCAACCATTGCCGTTGAGGAGGTCGACGAGGAGACCCAACGGCTCTATCGCATCAGCCCCAACAATGGCAGCGAGGTCCGGTACGTCGTGACCGAACGTCTCGCCGGTACGGAGAATAAGACGGTCGGCACGACCACGGTCGTCGGCGGCGACGTCCTATTCGATCTCGAGGATCCAAGTACGTCGACGATCGGCGAGGTTGTCGTCAACGTCGAGATGTTCACCTCCGACTCGAACCTGCGCGACAAGCGTCTCCGGCACGACTTCCTCGCCTCGACCCACTTCCCCTTCGCCCGCTTCAAGCCGACGTCGGTCGAAGGCCTGCCGACCTCGTTCGTCGATGGCGACGCCGCGACGCTGACGCTCACCGGCAACCTCACCGTGAAGGAGACGACCAACGAGGCCGTGTTCACCGGTGAGGCCACGATCACCGACGGCCGGATCCTGGCGTCGGTCTCCACGTCGATCCTCGGCTCGGCCTTCGACGTCGGCCCGATCAACATCGCTCGCCTCGCCCACACCGACGACGAGATCACACTCGAGTTCGATCTGGTCGCTGACCGCATCGACCTCGACGCAACCGACTCTGGGTCGTTGGAGAGCGACATTCCCGCCGACGAGCTCGCCGGTGGGGCGTTCGCTGAGCACGTCATGCCGGTGCTGCAGGCCAACTGTGTGGGCTGTCACCGCACTGGTGGCCCGGGCTGGAGCACGCTAGCCCTCGACACGGCCGGTGACGCGGCAGCGATTGCCGATGACATCGCGCTCGTCACTGACGTCGGTTACATGCCGCCATGGTTGCCCTCCGAGGAGAGCCCCGACTTTCTCAACGACTGGTCGCTCACCGACGACGAACTTGTGATCCTCGCCGAGTGGGCGGCCAACGGCGGCGGTCTCGATGTCGCCCCCGACACGCCTCTCGTCTCAACCGCCCCGCTCCTCAATCCGATCCGACGCAACATCGTGACAAGCCCGGCCGAGCCCTATGTCGGGTCGCTCGAGCAAAAGGACGACTACCGCTGCCAGGTCTACGAGGTCCCCGACCCCGAAGGCGATGGCACCTGGATCACCGGTATGGGCTTCGAACCCGATGCGGCGAGCGTTGTGCACCATGCGATTATCAGTCGTGTCCCGGCGTCGGCGGTTTCCGAGATTGAGCGCCGATCGGTCGTCGACGACAAGCCCGGCTACCAGTGCTATGTCGGCGAGGGCCTGACGAGCAACGGTGTTTACAGCATCGACGGATGGGCGCCCGGCCAACAGCCGACGGAGTTCCCCGACGGTGTCGGCATCTTTCTTGAGCCGGGCGACATGATCGTCAATCAGATCCACTACCACTTCGATCACGAGACCCCGCCCGACCAGTCCACGATCGTGCTGCAGACCGCGACCCCCGAGGAGGTCGCCGCCGGCATTCGTCGCATCCGGGCGTCTGCCTACACGACGCCCGCCGAGATGCCCTGCACGCCAGAGGAGATCGCCACGGGTGCCCCGCTGTGCGATCGCGACGCGGTCTTGGCCGAGCTCGTCGAGCTCTACGGACAAGGCGCTGCATCCTTGCCGGAAGCCATGATCCGCGGCTGTGGCGGACAACTGTCCGACTACGACCAACTCGATGGCATGGTTGCCCACAGCTCGTGCGACCTTGCGGCCCGCAACACCGGCACGATCTTCTCGGTGCTCGGCCACATGCACGAGTTCGGTGCTGCGTACCGGATGACCCTGCACCCGGATACACCCGATGAGCGTGTCCTGCTCGACATTCCGGTGTGGAGTTTTGAGTGGCAGCTCAACTACACCCCGGTCGAGGAGATCCGCATCAAGCGTGGCGACACGGTCCGCTTCGAGTGCTGGTGGGATCGAAGCCTCGTTCACCTCGAGGAGCCTCGCTACGTCACATGGAACGAGGGCACCGTCGACGAGATGTGTTACTCGTCGATCCGGGTCATCCCGGACCGGTAGGCCTGGTCGACGACCACGCCCGACACAGCGGCATCGTCAGGGCGTGGCGGTGTAGGTGCCGCTCACGATGTCGCGGCCGCGCACCTCGAGCGTCCAGACCGAGCCTTTCTCGCAGCCGCGTCCACCGATGACCGACATGCCTTCTCGCAGGAGTTGGTTGAGAACCTCGGGGATGAGGTCGCCGTGGCTGCACATGACGAGGTCACCCTCGATGAGCGCCTCCGTGCGCATCAACTCCAGCAGATCGTTCGGCCGCGCCCCCTCGGTGAGCTCGCGACGGAGTTTGAGCGAGCGTTCGTGACGGGCGGCGAGTGGTGCGACCGTCTGCGAGCAGCGGGTGGCCATCGACGACCACACGGCACGAATCAGCGTGTCGGCGAAGAAGTCGGCAAGCGACTCCGCCTGAAGGCGGCCTCGTTCGTCGAGTGGGCGCTCGAGGTCGTCGCCGTCCCAGCGGGAGCGATCGCCGGCGGCGGCATGGCGCACGAGATGCAGGGTCACGGCCCAACAAGATAGCGGTCCGGGGCGGACCGTTCGCCTCTCCTTGCCGTCGACTACAGCGAGACGTGGGTGACGCAGACGTCGTCGCCCCGGGCAAGCGACGAAGCGGTATCGGCATCGGGTGTCGAGCCGATCATGTGGGCGAGCATGCCCTTCACGATCCCTCGGTCGACGGCGCAAATCACCGGATGCTCAACAACGGCGTCGCCGAACGGGCAGTGCTCGGCAACGATTTGAAGTTCTTCGTCTTTCTCTGCGTGCTCGGCGCGAGCGGCGAAGCCGTGGGCCGAAAGGGCATCGGCGATTGCATGCAGCGCTCCTTGGAACGACCGATGGGTCGACGACGGCTCGAGCGTCTCGGCCATCGCCTTGCCGTACTCGAGGCCGACCTCTTCGGCCATCTCCTCGGCGACCTCGGCGGGCAGCATCTTCAGCGCTCGCCCGAGGAGCGCTACGAGGATGTCGTCCTGGCGAACGTCGACCTCAAGATGCACCTGATCGTCGGTGGTGGTGTAGCGCTTCGATGGTCGGCCGACGCCACCGCTCGGCTTCGCCATCTCGACGACGAGGTAACCGCCGGAGGCGAGCTTGTCGAGATGGTGCCGGGCCACATTCGCGTGCAGGTCGAAATGCTTGGCGGTCTCGGCTGCCGTGACGCCGTCGTCGTTTGCATGAGCGAACAAGAAGATGTCGCGGCGTGTCGGATCGCCGAACGCTGCCGTGATCGCCGTAACCGTGGACGCGAACTCGGTGGGGGTGAGATCTCGTCGACCGGTGGGGCTCGAGGCTGCCGAACCGGTCGGTGCCGAGCTGGGGGAGACGGTGTCCACGCCGATATTCTACCTACGGCGGTAGGAGAAATTCACGCCGCTCCGTCCCCCCCACTTGGCCCTGCCCTGGAGTACTCCCCATGTCCGTCACCGAAGCCGCCGTCATCGACGCCCTGCGTCCGGTGCAGGATCCCGAACTCCACCGCAGCATCGTCGACCTCGGCATGGTCCGGTCGACCACGATCGATGGAGGCCACGTCGAGGTTGGCATCGACCTCACGATCGCAGGTTGCCCGCTGCGTAATCAGATCCAAAGCGAGGTCACCGAGGCGGTCACCGCCCTCGATGGTGTCAACCTCGTGAGCATCGACTTCGGGGTGATGACCGATGAGCAGCGGGCGAAGGTGCGCGAGATGCTGCATGGCAATCCCGCCACCACCGCCGGTTCTCAGGCTGCGCACGGTCACGCCGAGGGCCGAGCGATCCCCTTCGCTGAGGCCGGCAACCGCACCCGCGTCCTACTGATTGCGTCCGGCAAGGGTGGCGTGGGCAAGTCGTCGGTCACCGCCAACCTGGCCATTGCGCTTGCGCAGCAAGGCAAGTCGGTTGCCGTCGTCGACGCTGATGTCTGGGGCTTCTCGATCCCGCGCATGCTCGGTGTCGAGCTTCCGCCCACCGTCATCGACGACATGATTGTGCCCCCCAGCACGCACGGCGTCCGCTGCATCTCGATGGGGTTCTTCGCGCAAGAAGATCAGCCGGTCATCTGGCGGGGACCAATGCTGCACAAGGCGCTCGAGCAGTTCCTCACCGACGTGTTCTGGGACGAACCCGACTTCCTTCTCGTCGATCTGCCGCCGGGCACCGGCGACATCTCGTTGTCCCTCGCATCGTTCCTGCCCACAGCAGAGGCCTTCGTCGTCACCACCCCCAACCCGGCCGCCCAGAAGGTCGCCCAGCGTTCGGCGTTCATGTTCGACCAAGTCAACATCAAGGTGAAGGGCGTCATCGAGAACATGTCCTGGTTCACCGGAGATGACGGCAAGCAGTATCACCTCTTCGGTTCCGGCGGCGGTAGGGATCTCGCCGATCGTCTCGAGGTCGATCTCATCGGGCGGGTCCCCATGACCATGCCGATGCGGGAAGGTTCCGACCAGGGCCGCCCTGTCATGGCCATCGATCCGCAGAACGAGGCGTCGCTTGCGTTCGCGGAGATGGCAAAGTGGGTGCTCGCGCACGGGCCAAGCAAGCGCACCCATCCCGAGCTCAAGATCAACGGTTGATCACACACCCCCCGAAACTGGAGAACCTCCACCGTGGACATTCGCATTGGCGTCACCGACAACCCACAGCCGATCGTGCTGCAGCTCACCGACGACACCGACCGAGACGACCTGAAGGCTCGGATCGACACCGCCATCAGCGGTGGCGAGGGTGTCTTGTGGCTCACCGACGACAATGGCAAGGAGGTCGCCGTTCCGGCGGCCCGTCTCGCCTTCGTCGAGCTCGGTCCGGCTGGCAGCAACCCGATCGGGTTCGGCTGATCGTCTGATCGCCGAGCGGGCTAAGCGATGGCGAGCCTTGCCGAGTTGGCCGCAGCCAAAACGCAGCTGACGAACGTTGCGATCTCGCATCTTCAGCGGCTCGTCGGGTCGTGGGCCCTGCCCTGCGATCTCGCGTTTGCTGACCTGTTGCTGTACGCACCGGTCGACTCCGACGCGACTTCGTTCGTCGTGCTCGGTCACATCCGTTCCTCCACCGGGCCGACGTCGCACTCCGGTGATCCCGTAGGCCGGACCGTTGCATCGTCGGCGCGGCCCATGGTCCAGCGTTGTTTCATCGACGGCTTGCGCTTCGAGAGTCCGATGGCGGAGCAGGTCTCATCGGAGACCCTCGACACCACCGTGCTTGAGGGTCAGTCGAACTCGAACTGGACCCGCAGCGTCATGGTCGAACATGTGCCGGTGCGTCATGATGGCGAGATCATTGCCGTGCTCACTCGGGAGGGCGAAGCCGGGCTCACCCGGATCCATAGCGGCCTGGAACGCGAGTACCGCGAGCTGTTCCAGCGGTTCGCGGTGATGGTCGAGGAGGGAACCTTCCCACTCGGGCGGCCCGAGAAGCTTGGTGAATTCCGAGAACCCCGCGTCGGTGATGGCGTGATTGTGCTCGACCGCGAGCGCCGCATCGAGTTCGCCTCGCCGAATGCCGTGTCGGCGCTGCACCGCCTCGGGGTGCGGGCCGAAATCATCGGCCGCGGCCTCGAGTCGATTGGAATCGACGATGCCGTGGTCCGTCGCGCGTTGGAGACCCGTCTCAGCACGATCACCGAGATCGACCACAGCGACGACCTGTCGGTCGTGCTGCGGTGTCATCCGCTGCTCGCCAGGGGACGCTCGACCGGGGTGCTCGTGCTCACCCGAGACGTGAGTGAGTTACGCAGTCGAGAGCGGCTGCTGGTGTCCAAGGACGCCACGATTCGCGAGATCCATCACCGGGTGAAGAACAACCTGCAGACGATTCAGTCGCTGCTGCAGCTCCAGTCGCGCCGGTTGACATCAGCCGAGGCCAAAAATGCAGTAGCTCAGAGTGCTCGCCGGATCGGCTCGATTGCGATCGTGCACGAGACATTGGCTACCGACGCCACCGACGAGGTCGACTTCGACTCCGTCGTGCGGCGCGTGGTAAGGCTCGTCCAGGAGGGGTTCACGTCACCGGATCGGCCCCTGCGGGTCGAGGTCAGCGGCGGGGTCGGGG
>CAJWHS010000092.1 GCA_913041415.1 uncultured Acidimicrobiaceae bacterium
GGTCAGGTTCATGGGATAGTGAGCTGACTCGCGCAGCAAGTTGTACTGCACCGTGTAATCGTCAATCTTCTCGACGCGGTTCTCCGCCGGGTATTGCGGGGCCACGGCAAGCGAGATGAGCGGGTCAGCAAGCTGCGCCTCAAAAGCAGCAACCATGTCGTCGGCAGTCATCTCCGAACCGTCGTGATAGGTGATGCCCTGACGCAGCGTGATCTGCCATGAGTTAGTGCCTTCAACCGGTGTCGCCGATTCAGCCATGAATGGGAACCAGTTGCCGTCCTGGTCGATGGCAATCAGTGGGTCGAAGATCGGCTGGGCCATCAGGTACGCCGCGTTTGCGAAGTTGTTGGCGACCGGGTTAATACCGTCGCCGTCAGCTTCCATTGCGACCCTCAGGATGCCGCCGCGCTGGATCTCCTCCTCGACGACCTCCTCCTCAGCAGGCTCCGTGATGGTCGGCGCGACTGAGTCTCCGTCGTCCTCTTCCACCGGGTCGTCACTTGAGCTGTCCGACGTCGTGTCGGCACTGCTGTCGTCGCTGTCGTCATCCCCGCCACATGCGGCGGCGAACACGATGAGGGCTAGGAGCATGGCGAGAAGCCTCACCAGGTTTGAACGGGCAAATCGAGATTGCATCGGGGACCCCCCAAGGTCTATGGAAACGGGCTGTGGATCGCACTACCCGACCCAGAAGGTTTACCACCTGTGATTGCGGTTGGAAAGCGACAGTTAGGGATGCTGCGAGCTGACCGACACGATTTCGCCTGTCATGTAGCCTGCGAGATCGCTTGCGAGGAACACCATCACGTTGGCGACTTCCCACGGTTCTGCTGCCCGACCAAAGGCCTCTCCTGCAGCGAGACCGTCGAGGAGATCCGGGTCGGAGACCTTTTCGAGAAAGGCATGCATGGCGATGCTCGGCGCGACCGCATTGATGTTGATGCCGTGTTCGGCTGCCTCGATCGCGGCGCACCGGGTGAGCGCCATCACGCCCGCCTTTGCAGCGGCGTAATGGCACTGTTCGGCCTGGGCTCGCCAGCCAACGACCGACGAGTTGTTGACGATCGCGCCCTCGATACCGGCGTCGATCATGTGACGCATGACGGCTCGGGTGCAGCGCATCGTGCCATCGAGGGTGACGGTGAGTACCGACGACCACTGCTCGTCGGTCATGTCGACGAGCTTCACCTGTCCGCCGAGGCCGGCGTTATTCATCATCACGTCGATACCGCCCATTGCATCGACCGCCGCCGCAACGAGCGACTGCACATCTTCCTCGACCGTGACATTGCAGATCGCTGTGTGAGGTCGAACACCAGTCGCCTCGGCGAGACGGTCGGCGGTCTCACTAAGTCGACGCTCGTGGATGTCGGAGATCAGGACCTGCGCACCCTCGAGCAGGCAACGCTCCGCAACGGCAGATCCGATACCGGTGCCGGCCGCCGCCGTGACAACCACCCGCTTGCCGGTGAGCAGTTCGCGACCAGGCGGCGGTGCAGGCATCACTCGCCCTTCTCGGCGGCCATCTCCGCCATGCGACGCTCGAGGTCAGCGATGAAAGGATTGGGCTCCTGACCGACCTCGTCAAAACGCTCTGCAATCGACTCCGGGGTCCAGCCATCTTCGCCCGCCATCATCGTGCGGACCTCCATCGGCTGGTTCCAGACGCTGATGCGACCACCGACAACGGTGTAGATCTGGGCGTTGACATCGCGGCCGGCATCGGAGAGCAAAAAGATCGCCATCGGGGCGATGTCCTCGGGTTCGCCGGTCTCAATCTCGAACGGGACGTTCTCACTCATGCGGGTCTTGGCGACCGGCGCAATGCAGTTGGCGTTGATCGCAGGGCCGCCGCGCATCCGCAGGCTGGCCGCGGTCATGGCCGCCGAGCGGGTGAGGCTGACGATGCCACCCTTCGCCGCCGAGTAGTTGGCCTGCGCAGTAGAGGCGGTGAAGGCACCTGAGGTGAAGCCCACGAGCGAGCCGCCCGTCTCCTGCTTGCGCATCCGGGCGAACGCAGCCCGATACACGTTGAAGTGGCCCTTGAGATGCACAGCGACGACGTGATCCCACTCGTCTTCGCTCATGTTGAACAGCATGCGCTCGCGCAGCACGCCCGCCGGGCAGACGACACCGTCGATCGAACCCCAGTTGTCAACAGCGGTGGCGACGACCTGCTCGCCGACATCGAACTGGGCGATATCGCCGGCGACGGCGACGGCGCTGCCGCCCTTGGCCATGATCTCGGCAACGACGGCGTCGGCAACCTCGCTCGAGGGATCACTGCCGTCCATCGCCACGCCATAGTCGGCGACGACGATGTTCGCACCCTCGTCGGCGCACGCGAGAGCGATCGCCTTACCGATGCCGGACCCACCGCCGGTGATTGCGATGTTCTTGCCTTCGAGACGTCCGGTCATGTCGAGCTCCTGAATGTGGGACGCCGGGATGCTAACCGGGGGTTCCCGCTCCACCCCAACCCCTCAACCAGTGGAGGCACCCAAGAAGCGATGATCACACCCGGGCGGGAGCCCCGACGAGCATTCTCGCAGCATGAGTGAGCTCGGACTGCACGCTTTCGTCGGGAGCGATGCCACTGACCCAGCGGGAGAGCGCCGAAGACCACACATGGCCGATCACCCTGGCGATGCCCTCGGCATCGAGTCCCCGATCAGGACCAAGCGCCGTGACGACCAGCGCTCGGAATTGAGTGTCGACCTCGACCTTGTGTTCGATCGCCGCAGGCGAGGTCGTGCCGAGCGCCCGGATCAACGCACCCATCAGCGTGGGCCGGTTTTGGGTAAGCGCGGCCGAACGCTCGAGAAGGAAGACGAGTCGGTCACTCGGCGTGTCGCCGGCGAGCGCACCGGACTCGATCCGGCGACGGGTGCGTCGCAGCCAGCCGGCAAGACCAGCGATGAGCATCTCGTCCTTGCCGGAGTAGTAGCGATAGATGGTGCCGAGCGCGACGCCAGACTCCTCAGCCACGGCACGCATCTGCACGGCCTCGTACCCGCCCTCGCCCGCCATACGCATGGCGGTCTCCAAGATTCGGATGCGGCGCTCCTGTTGCGCTTGCGTGAGTCGGCGCTCGTCGGCCATCGGTCAACTGTGGACGAAACGGCCCCAGCGATGCGAATCGAGTTCGGTGGTCCACACACGGACGGAACCACTCCCCCGACGACGAGGTCCGCAGCAACTGGCCGACCGGTCAGGCCTCCGGCGCCGGAGGAGGAGGAGGAAGCTCTGAATCAGGCTCCGACATCGCTTGGTCGTTGCGCATCGAGCCAAGAATGTCGACCCCAGTCGCGGCCTCGATCTGCTCAGTGAGTGAGACGACCGCACCCGGCAGCTGCGACACGAGGCCAGGAATCCCCCCACCCTGACCACCGCCGTTGTCGACGATGGCGACCCGGTCGATGTCGACATTGTTGACCGTCGACACGATCTTGTCGACGAGCTCAGGAAGCATGTTGAGCACGAAGATGCGCTGGCCGTCGTCGCCGGCGGCCTGGTACTGCTCCGTGAGGCGCTGGAACACCTCGACCTGAGCCTTGCCGTCCTCGATGATCTTCGCGGCCTCCGCCTGAGCGGCAAGCTGCTTGGCTTCGAGGTTGGCCTTGGCGGGCGTGACGACATCGGCCTCGAGGCGACGACGCTCCAGCTCGATGCGCTGCTGTTCGAGCTCCTGCTCGGCGGTGGCACGCGCAATGTCGCCGGCGACCGACGCCTCCTCCTCCTTCGCCTTGGCGATCGCTTCAAGCTCGGCAGTGCGTACACGGAGCTGGTTCTGCTCCTCGACGATGTTCTTGTCGGCCTGCACCGTGGCGATCTGGGCTCGTTCGCGAGCGGCAGCCTCGGCCGCCTCGGACTCGGCCATCCGTTCGGCCTCGGCCACACGGGCCTGCTTGACGACCTCGGCCGTGAGTCGACGGCCGACCGAGTCGAGGTACAGATTGTCGTCGGTTACGTTCTGGATCTTCATCACGTCGAGTTCGAGACCCAACGTCTTGATGTCGTCGTCGGCTTCGTCGATTAGCTGATGAGAGAACTTCAGCCGGTCCTCGTTGACCTCTTCGGGCGACAACGTGGCGAGCACACCGCGCAGGTTAGCTTCGAGGGTCTCCTTGGCGATCTGGCCGATCTGCTCGGTGGGAATGTCGAGGAAGCGCTCAGCGGCGTTCTCGAGCAGACCCTCAGCGCTCGACACCTTGACGTTGGCAATGCCCTGAACGTTGAGCGGAATCGCTCCCTTGGAGTAGGCGTTGGTTACCGAAACCTCGAGTGGAATCGTGTTGAGATCCATCCACGCGACCTTCTCCAGGATCGGGATTCGAAGAGTACGGCCACCCCTGAGAATGCGGTAGCCGACCGTTCGGCCATCCGACAGGGTGCGCGTTCGACCGGAGATCACGGCGACCTTGTTGGGGGGACAGATCACGATCAGCGAACTGACGATCATGATCACGAACAAGACGGCGAGCACGGCGATGATCGCCAAGACGAGCGCAGTAGCCATCAGTGGTCTCTCTTTCCTGGTTGTCTCCGGCCGGACCGGAGGTGGGTGACCGGCGAGCCGGGCATTCGAGTAAGGGTCAGCCGAGTTCGAGATCAGGGCCGAGCGGTGCGACAAGGGCGACCCCGCCTTCCACCCGTACGATAACGACGCGTTCCCCCGGATCGATGGTGGAGCCGTCGACCGGTGACGCTGTCATCTGTTCGCGAGCGCCAGCCTTCGTGAGGATGATCTTGCCACGATGTTCGCCGCTGATCGGGAGGGACACGTTGGCGATCATGCCCTCGAGTTCGTGGTCCATGACCTCGCTGGAGTTGGAGTTTCTTCGAAGCCAACGAAAAGCCGCGCTGTTGAACGCGCCAGCGGCGACGGCGGTGATGATCGCCACAAGCAAGGTGATGAGGCCGGCGGTGCCGACAATCTCGAGTAACAGACCGGTCAGACCGAAGAACCCCAGCACGAACGACATCGTCGACAACGACAAGAACGCAAGGGGGCCGTCGGCCTCGGCGTCGCCGAACCCGTCGCCACCATCGGCATCACCGGCGAAGGAAAACCACAGCAGCAACGGAATACCGACCGCCGCACAGAAGAGATAGAGACCTGTCATACCCGCATCACCGTCCTGCCCAACCGTACTCCGATTCCTCGCGGGGGTCTCCGCGGGTACGGTCCCGTGCCATGTCCGACACCACGGAAACCGTCGTCATCAACCACAGCGAGTTCCCACTTCCGCCCCAGGTCCGCGAGTGGCCAGGGATCCGCGTCGTCAAATGCCCACGCGAAGGCGAGATCCCTCCCGACATCGACGGCGAGGTAGTGTTGACCCGCACCGACGGCGGCCCCAACCTCGTCGACCTGCTGGCCCGGAGTCCGAGGTGGGTGCACACCGTCGGCACCGGTGTCGACAGCTTCCCGTTCGACGCCCTCCAGGGACAAACACTCACCTGCTCACGCGGCATCAGCGGCGAATTGATCGGTGAGTGGGTCTTCGCCCAGATGCTCGCAGCAGCCAAGGGGCTCCCCGACGTCTTCCTCGACGAACCGCCAGCCGATTGGTCCCGACCTGACTTCCGGGTCGGGACCCTGCGGGGCGCCACCGTCGTGATCCTCGGTATGGGCGGCATCGGGGCCGAGGTCGCACGCCTCTCACTCGCGCTCGACATGAACGTCATCGGCGTCCGCCGACAAGGCACCGACGCACCTCACCCGGGGATGACGGTCGTGAACGACATCGCCACCGTGATCGGAGAGGCCGATCATGTCGTAATCGCCGCTCCCTCGACCCCCGACACCGAGGGCATGTTCGACACCAAGCTCTTTGCGAAAATGAAACCGGGTGTCCACTTCTGCAACATCGCCCGGGGCACCCTCGTCGACCAGGACGCGCTCCGTGCGGCGCTCGACAGCGACACAATCGCCCGGGCCTCGGTCGACGTCTGCACCCCCGAGCCACTGCCCGAGGGCCACTGGATGTATCACCACCCCAAGGTGCTCCTCACACCGCACACCTCGTGGATGGGCCCGGGCGCGTTCGAGAAGATGATCGAGACGTTCCACCACAATTACCTCGCCTGGCGAGCAGGTGAACCCCTTGACGGGCTGGTCGACATCGACGCCGGCTACTAGGAAGTTGGTCCATGTCGTTCAACGATCGCTTCCACGAGATCAGTACCGAAGTCCGCAACTGGGGCCGGTGGGGTCACGACGACCGGCTCGGCACGCTCAACCTGCTGACCGACGAAGCGGTTGCCCACGCTGCGTCGACGATCCGTTCCGGTCGGCGGGTCCCAATGGCGATCGATCTCTCGCCGAACGGACCCCAGATCGGTTCGATACCCGGCCGGGTTAACCCACTGCGGGCGATGAACTACATCAACAACCCGGATCTCGGCGACCCCGACGGCAACGCCATGGTCCCCCACTTCAACGACGACCACGTCGTCATGGGTCTGCAGGCTGCGACCCACTGGGACGCACTAGGCCATGTCAGCTACGCAGGCTCGCTATACAACGGTGTCCCGGCCGACACCGTCACCGCGCTCGGCGGCTCGACCGTGCTCGGCATCGACAACGTACGCAAGCTTGTTGGCCGCGGCGTGCTCCTCGATGTCGCCGCCATGCGAGGGGTCGACCAACTCCCGGGCGGCCACGAAATCACGAGTGACGAACTCGACGAGACGGCTGCGTGGGCGGGAGTCGAGATGCGGCCCGGCGACATCGTGCTGATCCGCACGGGCCGAATCCGTTCGTTCAAGGACGGCGGCGGGCTCTCGTACATCATGGGTCCCGCCGGCGACGCGTCGAACCCCGGCCCGGGCATCGACGCGTGCCGCTGGTTCCACCGCAACGACGTCGCCGCCGTCGCCGACGACGTCATGACCTTCGAGGTCTTTCCCGGCCCTGAGCCCGAGAACATGCTCGCGGTCCACTGCCTGGCGATCGTCGATATGGGACTCACCACCGGACAGATCTGGGATCTCGAGGCCTTGTCGGTCACCTGTGCCGAGGAGGGCCGCCACACCTTCTTCCTCGCAGCGAACCCCGAGCCCTTCGTCGGCGGCTGCGGCGCACCAGTCAGCCCGGTCGCCGTCTTCTGATAGACACGTGACCGCCCCATAACGGGGCGGTCACTCATTCGGGGGTGCATGCACATGCCGTCGTTGGTCGAACGCCTTGCGAGCATCGAACTTTTTTCCGAGCTCACCGCCAAGGAGATCAAAAAAGTCGCGTCGTACATGACGACAACCAACGTCCGTCAGGGTCGAGATCTCACCGTGCAGGGTGCCACCGGCCGTGACTTCATGATCATCGTCAAGGGCGAGGCCAGCGTGCGTCGCAACGGGTGCCTCGTCGCCACCCTCGGCCCCGGCGATTTCTTCGGCGAGCTCGCCGTGATCGCCGGCGTGCCCCGCACTGCCACCGTCACCGCCGAGAGCCCGATGGTGGTCGAGACCCTCAACCGGCGCGAGTTCTCATCGCTACTCGACGAAAGCCCCAAGCTCGCCCGCAAGATCCTCGTCGGTGCGGTCAAGCGCTTGTACAAGCTCGAAGATGGCGTGGTCCGCTGAGCCGATGATCGAGGTCGCCGTCGTCGGCAGTGCGAACCTCGACCTCGTCGTCGAGGTCGACACCATCCCGCTGGTCGGGGAAACCGTCCCCGGAGGCGACTTGCATCGGATCCCCGGCGGAAAGGGCGCCAACCAGGCAGTCGCTGCTGCGCGCCTCGGACGCAAGGTTGCGATGATCGGGCGTATCGGCGACGACGAGGGCGGGGCCATGCTCCGGTCTGCCCTCGACGGTGACGGCGTCGACACCCGCCATCTCCTCACCACCGCTGGCGTCCCCAATGGCGTCGCGTTGATCTCGGTGGGAGCCGACGGCGACAACGCGATCGTGGTAAGCCCCGGCGCCAATGGCCGGGTCGCTCCCGCCGACATCGAGGCGGCGGGAGCCATCCTCGAGACCGCCGTCGTCACCCTTCTCCAGCTCGAGGTGCCGCTCGACGCCGTTGCCGCGGCTGCCGCCCGAGCAGGCGGCACCGTGATCCTGAACCCTGCGCCAGCTCAGCTGGAACCCCTCCCGATATCGCTGCTCGCCGACATCGACGTGCTCGTGCCCAACCAGACGGAACTCGCCACCATCGCCGGCCACAACGGCCCCGTCGACCGGGTCGCCGCCGCCGAACTCGCGACCCGGCTGCCGTGCTCGTCGGTAATCGTCACCCTCGGTGCCGAGGGTGCGCTCGTGGCGCTCAACGGCGACGCTACCCACGTACCCGCTCCCATTGTGAGCCCGGTCGACACGACGGCGGCAGGTGATTCGTTCTGCGGCGCGCTCGCCGATGGCCTGGTGCGCGGGCTGGATCTGGTCGAGGCGACCCGTTGGGCCGTCAGGGTGGGAGCGGCCACCACCCAGCGTCCGGGGGCACAACCGTCGCTGCCGACACCCGACGAGGTCGGGCACCTCATCGGCAACTGACCTGCGGCCCGCTGCGCTCGCCCATAGCATCGACGCCATGTCACGCCCCTCGATGCTGATCGACTGCGACCCCGGCCTCGACGATGCCATCGCGCTCTTGGCCGCCGCCCATCTAACCGAACTCGTGGGCATTACGACGGTCAACGGCAATGTCGGCATCGAGCACACGACCCATAACGCGCTTGCTGTCGCCCAGGTCAGCGGCCGAGATATCCCGGTCCACCGGGGTGCCGCACGCCCGCTGATCGCCCCAACGATCGATGCTGCCTACGTTCACGGCCCCACCGGCCTCGGCTCAGTCGAGATCCCGGACCTCGACCGTGACATCGACTCCGATGACGCGGTGGGCTTCATCCTCGACATGGCCCGTTCGGTCGACGATCTCCAGTTGGTGGCCGTCGGGCCACTCACCAACATCGCCTTGGCGTTGCACCGCGATCCCTCTCTACCGAGCCAGCTCGGTGGGTTCACCATCATGGGTGGCGGTGCCCACGTCGGCAACGTGACCGCCGTCGCCGAGTTCAACGTGTGGGCCGACCCCGAGGCTGCGGCGATCGTGTTCCGCGAATTCCCGATGACCACGATGGTCGGGCTCGACGTCACCCATCGAGTCCTGATGGGCGCTACCGACCGCGATCGCATGCGAGCGGCCGGCGGCCCGGCCGCCGCCCTCGCCGCCGACCTTCTCGACTTCGCCGTTGCCCGTGCCGACGGGATCGCCGGGCGCGACGGAGCACCGATCCACGATGCCACCGCTGTTATATCGGTCGTGGCCCCCGAACTATTCGCCAGCGTCGAACGGCCCGTCGAGGTCGAACTGTCGGGCGCGATCACCCGCGGCATGACCGTCGTCGACGACCGTCCAGGCGGACGGGCGGACGAGGGCCCTGCGCCTGCGAACGCTCGCGTCCTCCTCGACGCCGACGAGCAGGCCGTCATCGACGTCATCGTCGATGCGATCCTCGCCCTCGACGCCTCCCGATGATTGGCGAGTTCATCGACGAGATCCTCTCCGGCGATCGGGTCGTCTTTTCGTTTGTCAGTGTCTGGGTCATCGCAGGCGCCGTCTGGATCCTGCTCGACTGGCTCGGCAAAACGAGCCGAGG
>CAJWHS010000093.1 GCA_913041415.1 uncultured Acidimicrobiaceae bacterium
GGGCGAACCCGCCCACGTGGCCGACGTGGTGCTGTTCTGTGTCTCACCGCTTGCCCGATGGATGAGCGGCTGCGCAATACCCGTCGACGGTGGTGGTGAAGGGGCTGCCTACCTCGACGCGGCGACCGGCGAGGTCAACCAGACATGAGCGCCACGATGACCCTGCTGACGTCGGTCATCGAACTCGCCCAGGACTCGAGCGACGCCGACTTCTACGACGACGCCGGCCGCATCATCGGCTCGCCCGCCGCCGGGCCGAAGCCGGAGAATCCGGGTGACCGCGGCGGTTACGCCCAACTGCTCACGGCCTTCGTGATCTTCGCCGGGCTCGCCTTCATCGCCTTTCGCATCTGGCGGGAGACGGTCAAGGCCCGCCTCGCCCGTGGGACCTGAGCATGGCCGGACCCATGTTCATCGTCGACTTCGAGCCCCATTACGGCGAGATGGTCGATGTCTCGCCGTTGCTTCGCCGCATGGTGTGCCGCAACCCGTCAAAGTTCACCTTCCACGGCACCGGCACTTATGTGATCGGGCGGGGTGACGTCGCTGTCGTTGATCCGGGCCCACGAGATGAGCAACACGTCGAGGCGCTGTTGCGGGCGCTCGACGGCGAGCGCGTTCGCCACATCCTCATCACCCACACCCATGGCGACCACTCCCCTGCAGCGGCGGCGCTGGCCGATGCAACCGGCGCACCTGTGCTCGGGTTCGGACCCCACCCCGACACGGCGGTCGGCGAGGGCGAGGACCACGACGACGACACCGACGATGAGGGTGAAACTAGCGAGGCGCAGAAGCCGCAGATCGAGGACGACCCGGAGTTCCAACGAAAGCACGCACCCGACATCGACTTCGATCCGGAGACGGCACTCGCCCACGGTGACATCGTCGACGGCCCTGGGTACACCGTCGAGGCGCTGCACACCCCCGGGCATATCAGCAACCATCTGTGCTTCGCATTGCACGAGGAACACGCCGTGCTCTCCGGCGACCACGTGATGGGCTGGTCCACAACGATTATTCCGCCACCCGACGGCGACGTCGGGGCCTATCTCGACTCGCTGCGCGTCCTGCTCGACCGCCCCCAGGATCGGCGGCTTTATCCCACCCATGGTGCTCCGATCGAGGAGCACCATGAGTTCGTGGCCGCGCTCCTCGATCATCGCCTCGCTCGCGAGGCCGGCATCCTCGCCCAGCTCGCCACGGGCCCGAAGTCCGCTCGCGACATCGTCGACGTGCTCTACGCCGATGTCCGCAAGGAGCTGCACAAACCCGCAGCCCGCTCCGTGCTCTCGCATCTGCGCAAGCTCCTTGACGAAAACGCCGTCAAGGTGGCAACCGAGGGCGCCTCGACCGTGTCGTCGAAGACGGTCTGGGTTCGTCGCTGACAAGCCCCGGCGACAGCGCTAGCCGACCGAGACCTCGACTGGGTGGTGGCAGGCGAGATAGTGGTCGCGGTCACCGACCTGTTGCATCACCGGTTCTTCGGTGAAACAGATGTCAGTGGCGTGCTGGCACCGAGTGTTGAACCGACATCCCACCGGCGGGTGGATCGGTGAGGGGAGCTCCCCCTCGATGTCGCCCTCACTGACATCGACCGTCGGTGCCGGCTCAGGGATCGAAGCCAACAGCGCTCGGGTGTACGGGTGGCGGGGCCGTTCGTAGAGCTCGTCGGCGTTGCCGATCTCGCAGAACTTACCGAGGTACATCACGATGATGCGATCGGACACGTTCTTGACGACCGAAAGGTCGTGGCTGATGAACAGCAACGTGAGGCCATAGCGGGCCTTCATGTCCTCCAGAATGTTGAGGACTTGGGCTTGCACCGACACGTCGAGCGCGGACACCGGCTCGTCGCAGATCAACACCTTCGGATCAAGGGCGAGCGCACGAGCGATACCGATGCGCTGGCACTGACCACCGGAGAACTGATGAGGGCGACGTTCGCCGAACTTCGGGTCGATCCCAACCGCTACCATCAACTCCTCGATGCGTTCCTGCGACCAAGACCCCTTCGTGTTGCCCCACACCGCAATGCCCTCACTGATGACGTCACGGATCTTGCGACGCGGGTTGAGCGACGAGATCGGATCCTGGAAGATCATCTGCACATCAGGACGGATCTGTCGGAGTGTCTCGCCTCCCATTTGGGCGAGGTCGTTGCCCTGGTAATCAATACTCCCAGACTTGATGTCGTTGAGGCGAACGATCGACTTGGCAACGGTGGACTTGCCGCAACCCGATTCGCCCACGATGCCGAGAGTCTCGCCCTCAGCAACGTCGAAGCTGATGCCGCTCACGGCGTGAACCACCTCGTTGCGACCGACGGGGAACTCGACTTCGAGATCCCGGACCGTCAAGAGGACATTGTGATCGTCACGCAGCGGAGCGTGTCCGGTACCGGCCATCAGTTCATTCCCGCAGCGGCCTGGATCTGCAATCCGGTCACGGTCTGACCAGCGGCGAGATTAGCGTCGAGCGCTTGTCGCCCCCGAGCGGTGTTGGCGGGATGGAAGCAGGCGAATTCGTGTTGGCCCTTCACACCACCCACCGGTGGGATTGCCTCGAGGCAATCAGGCTGTGCGTAACGGCAGCGGAGCGCGAAGGCGCACTCCTCGGCCGGGTCGATGAGCTCCGGTGGGCGACCGGCGATTGGCTCGAGGCGGGTGTGGATCGGCTGGTCAATGCGCGGGATCGTGCGCAGCAACGCCTCGGTGTAGGGGTGCCGGGAGTCGGCGAAGAGCGTCTCGGTGGGCGCCCGCTCGACCAGTCGGCCGCCGTACATCACCGCCACGTCGTCGCAGCGGCCCCGGGCGACACCTAGGTCGTGCGTGATGAGGATCATAGACATGCCTCGATCACGGCGAAGGCCGTCGAGCAGGTCGAGGAGCCGCTTTTGCACCGTCACGTCGACAGCGGTTGTGGGTTCGTCGGCGATCAGCAGTGATGGCTCGCAGGCAAGCGCCATTGCAATCACGACTCGCTGACGCAGACCGCCAGAGAGTTCGTGCGGGTATTGATCGACGCGCTTGGATGGCTCGGGGACGCCGACCTGCTCCAGTAGGTCGACGGCCTTATTCTTGGCAGTCGCGTTGGTGTCGCCGAGGTGGTAGCGGAGCGTTTCGGTGATCTGCTCACCGCAGCGCTTCACCGGGTTGAGCGAGGTCATCGGGTCCTGGAAGACCATCGTCATTTTGACGCCCCAGAAGTGCTTGCGGCGCTCCTTGGCAACGGCTCGGACGTCTTCGCCCTCGAAGGTGATGTTGCCGTCGACCTCGGCGGTGCGAGGCAGGAGATTCATGAGCGTCTTGGCGGTGACCGACTTGCCCGAGCCGGACTCGCCGACGATGCCAAGCATCTGCCCCTTCTCCAGGGTGAAGGTGACGCCGTTGACGGCCTCGACCGTTCCTCGAGAGGTCGGGAAGCGAACGTAGAGGTCTTCGACGGTGAGCTGCAGATCGCTCATCAGAACGCCGTTTCCCTGACATCGGTGTATTCGCGAATCCGATCGCCTGCGAAGTTCAGGGCCATCACGGTCAAGAACATGGCAAAGATCGGCACAAAGGCGACGTGCGAGTTCTGGTTGAGGTCACGGGTTTGAGAGCCGTCAACGATCGACTTGCCCCACGAGATCGCCTCACCCTCGACCGAGAGGCCGAGGAAGGCGAGGCTGCCCTCGGCGACGATCGAGATGCCCATGCCGAGCAGGGTGAGCGCACCCATCGGAACCAAAACGTTGGGCAGCAGCTCCTTGATGATGATGCGTCGGCTCTTCGCACCAATGACCCGAGCCGCCTGCACGAACTCGCGGTCGGCGAACTGGATCGTGGTGGCACGAGCGAGACGACTGATCGGGGCGATGCCGACGATGCCGAGTGTCATCGCCACCGTCAGGAAGCTGCGATTGAGCGAGGCGGTAATGAGCAGGGCGAGCACGAGGGATGGGAACGACAGGAGACTGAAAACCAAGAAGCTGATGACCTGATCAGCAAGGCCCTTGAAGTACCCGGCGGCGATCCCGAGGGCACCACCGACGACAACCCCTAGAAGGATGCCGAGGAATCCAACCCCGAGCGAAATCCGAGCACCCCAGATTGTGCGGGCGAATACGTCGCGTCCGAGCGCATCGGTGCCCATGAAGTTGTCGCCAAGGATGCCATCGCGCGGAGCGCCGTTGGCGATCTCATTTGGATCAGCGATCGGCAGCAACGGAGCGAGGAGCGCCGCAATCGAGATGAGCCCAATCCAGGAGATGGCGATCCAGAACCCGAAACCAAGCCTCTTGATGCTGGTGTCGTCAACCTCATGGTCATCGGCGATGTCGTCCACCACGGTGGTGGAGGGAACGGAGCCGGTCATGAGGCACGCACCCGCGGGTCGAGCCAGGTGTAGAAGAGGTCGACGAAGAAGTTAATAACGACGAAGCCGCTTGCGATCACGACCACCGAGCCGAGCACGACCGGGAAGTCGTCACGGATGACAGCGGTGACAATCTCCGAACCGATTCCCGGAATCGAGAAGATGCCTTCGATCACAAGCGAGCCGCCGATCAGAGCACCGGTGCTCACACCGAACACCGTGATGAGAGAGAACAGCGAGGGGCGCAGCACATGCCGGGTCATAATGTGACGGTCGGTCATTCCCTTCGCTCGGGCCATGTGCACGAAGTCCTCCTGCAAGGTGGTGAGCAGGTCGGTCCGCAGGAGCCGCTGGTAAGTGGCGGCGATGCCGAGACCAAGGACGGTCGCCGGCAAAAACAGCGAGTGAACCCGAGTGAAGAACGAGGTGTCGTCGAAGGACGCTGGTAACCATTGATTCCGCAGGGTGAAGAACTGCAAGACGATGACACCAAGCGCGAAGTTCGGGATCGAGAGCAGACCAAACGACGCTACCGAGGTCGCCCGATCGACGGCCCTACCCGCCCGATAGGCCGAATACACGCCGACGGGGATAGCGACCGCTAACGCAATGATCTGGGCCATCGCCATCAGCATCAGTGACTTCGGCAGCTTCTGGGCGATGATCTCACTAACCGGCAATTGGGTCTGAAACGAGGTTCCAAAATCGCCAGTGATGATGTTGCCGAGCCACGTGAAGTATCGCTGGGCGAGGGGCTTATCGAGACCGAACTCGGCCTTGACCTCGCCAATGATCTCACAGTCGCCTCTCGAGTTATTGATGGACGTAAACGAGTCTTCACGAAGCCCCGCCTCGACCTCGTCGCAATAGTCGATGGCCGCAAGCGGGCCCACGATGTTGACGAGGGGGTCGCCGAGGAAATTGAGAGCACTAAAGGCAACGAACGTCACCGCCAGCAACACCAGGGCCAACTGCACGACGCGTCGCGCTATGAAACGAGCCATACGTGGACTCCTTTAGATCCCGACGCGCCGACGTTGACGGTTAACATCCTGTCCGAGGTCAGCTCTCGCTCAGCCAGACGTTGTGGAAGAACTGACGCCCCTGTTCGTTGCAGAAGAGCGTTTCGCCGTTCGGTCCCATCTGACCGCAGACGTTCTTAACCCGGTCGGTGTAGCCCACGGTCCAGTTGGCATGGGTGATGAAGATGTACGCGTAGGACTCGTTCATCTCGACCTGGATCTGACGCCAGATCTCTACCCGCTCATCGAGGTCGTCGGTGGCGCGCTGGGCGTAGAGAAGAGCGTCGCGCTCGGGGTTACACCAACGCACCCAATTGAGGGTGATGAAACCCTCAGCGGTCGCGCACTCAAGCCAGATGACCTCGAGATCAGGTTCAACATTACCGAATTGACGCCAGACCACGGCCTGGAACTGGCCTGTGGCGACCTCAAGGATGTGAGCGTCCTGCAACAACTCCTGCTCGGTGACGTTAAAGAACGGCTCCCAACCGGCGGTCAAGATGTCGGCGATACGGGTCTGAGACACCGAGGGTCCCGAGTACTGGAGCTCAATATTGACCTTGCCGTCGGTGCAGTTCTCCGGCACGTCCGCGCAGTAAGACTCAATCAGCGGTCCAGCCATTTCGGGCATATTGCCCTCCTGGACCACATCGGGGTTGTTCCAGATGAGGTCGGGGTGGAAGATCGAGTCGGCCATAGGCGAAGTGCCCTGGGTGATGAGCGCTGCATAAGCTTCACGATCCGCAGCAAAGGTCAAGGCCTGGCGTACCCGGATGTCGTCGAAGGGCGCCGACCGGGTATTCATCATGATGTCGTTCTCCGCCGAGTAGATGTTCTCGAGCGTGGTTACGCCCTCAGCCTCACGCAGAGTCAAGATCGCGTCGGAGTTTGAGGTTACGACGAGATCGATATCACCGGCAGCCACACGCTCGGCGGCGATGGCAGTGTCGGTGATCGGCAGGAACTCGATGCCGTCGAGATGGATGTTGTCGGTGCCCTGCCAGTAGTCCTCGTTGCGTTCGACGACCGTACGATCGTCCTGGGCACGGCTAACGATTTTGAACGGGCCCTGCCCGATCGGCATCTGGTCCATCGTCGGGTCTTCGGCCGCCGCCGCAATGTAACTGGCTGGCGGGATCATGCCGATCTGGTTGGTCAGGGTGCCCGGGTAGTGTGCTGACTCGCGCAGCAAGTTGTACTGCACCGTGTAATCGTCAATCTTCTCGATGGCGTTTTCGGCCGGGTAATCCGGGGCCACGGCAAGCGAGATGAGCGGGTCAGCAAGCTGCGCCTCAAAAGCAGCGATCATATCGTCGGCAGTCATTTCCGAACCGTCGTGATAGGTGATCCCTTCACGCAGCTTGATCTGCCACGAGTTGGTTCCCTCCACCGGGGTAGCGGATTCTGCAAGGAGCGGGAACCAGTTCCCATCAGCGTCAAACGCAAACAATGGATCGAAGATTGACCGTCCCATAAGGTACGCCGCGTTTGCGAAGTTGTTCGTTACCGGGTTGATACCGTCGCCGTCGGCTTCCATTGCGACCCTCAG
Organism: uncultured Acidimicrobiaceae bacterium; assembly: GCA_913041415.1. Classification (GTDB taxonomy): domain Bacteria; phylum Actinomycetota; class Acidimicrobiia; order Acidimicrobiales; family Aldehydirespiratoraceae; genus UBA11606. The sequence continues at coordinate 6,931 of CAJWHS010000093.1, forward strand.
GATGCCGCCGCGCTGGATCTCCTCCACAACGGCCTCTTCTTCAACAGGCGCGGTGATTGTTGGCGCGACCGATTCACCCTCGTCATCGGCTACGTCGGCGGCAGCAGCGCTCTCGCTTTCGCTCCCACCGGCGTCGGTGCCGATTTCGCCGTCGTCATCGCCGCCGCAGGCTGCGGCAACCATCGTGAATGTAAGCAGGGACGCAAGCAGATGCGCCCAAGTCCTCCGAGAAGAACGAGATGTCATTGGAACCCCAGATGCGTCGTTGATCCACGCGGATCGGTTGATGTGACTCCCGCCACAGGTGCAATACCCTAGTGGGTTTCGATGGGCGGTTGCGCAAGTCGGGTTGCCAAAATTTGGCCAGCTTGGCGACAGGCTCGATTAGTCGTCGCTGAGCCAAATCTGGTTGAACTGCACTAGGCCCCCGTTGTTACAGAAGAGCGGTTCGCCGCCGGGGGCATTCTGTCTACAGATGCCCCGTACCTCCCCGCGATGGCCAATCGTCCAGTTTGTGTGCGTTGTGAAGATGTAGGCGTATGACTCGTTCATCTCGACCTGAATCTCTCGCCAGACCTCAACGCGAGCGTCGAGATCGTCGGTGGCGCGCTGGGCATAGAGCAGCTCATCACGATCAGGGTTGCACCAACGCACCCAGTTGATCGTGATGAAGCCCTGAGCGGTGGCGCACTCAAGCCAAACCACCTCGTTATCCGGATCGATCGACCCGAACTGGCCCCAGGTCACGACCTGGAACTGGCCTGTGGCGACCTCAAGGATGTGAGCGTCTTGCAACAACTCCTGCTCCGTGACGTTAAAGAACGGCTCCCAACCAGCGCTGAGCACATCGGCGATCCGCGTCGCCACGACCGACGGCCCGGAATACTGCAACTCAATGTCAATCTTGCCGTCGGTGCAGCTCTCCGGCACGTCCGCGCAGTAAGACTCGACAAGCGGTCCTGCGAGTTCAGGCGTCCCGCCCTCCTGCACGACGTCAGGGTTGTTCCAGATCAAATCGGGGTGGAACATTGAGTCGGCCAGCGGTGACGTGCCCTGACTAATCAGTGAGGCGTAGAGCTCACGGTCGGTTGCGAAGGTGAGCGTCTGACGCACCCGAATATCGTCGAAGGGCGCCGCCCGGGTGTTCATCATGATGAAACCGTCCGACGAGAAGACATTCTCGATCGTGTTGACCCCGGCGGCGTCGCGCAACGTCAAGATGGCATCCGGGTTGGTAGTCGACACCATGTCGATGTCGCCAGCGGCAATGCGCTCGGCGGCAAGGGCCGCATCGGTGATCGGTAAGAACTCAATGCCGTCGAGATAGACCGTGTCGGACCCCTGCCAGTATCCATCAAAGCGTTCGACGACAGTGCGGTCGTCCTGAGCGCGGCTCACGATCCGGAATGGCCCTTGGCCGACCGGCATCTGATTCAGCGTCTCGTCCTCCGCAGCGGCGGCGATATATTCCGCCGACGGCACCATGCCGAGCTGGCTTGCGAGGTTGGCCGGGAAATGGGCGGTGTTGCGCAGCAGGTTGAACTGCACCGTGTAGTCGTCGATCTTCTCAGCGCGGTTCTCGCTGGGAAAGCTTGGGGCGACCGCCAGCGAAATTATTGGATCGGCCAACTGAGCTTCGAAACCCGCTATCAGGTCGTCGGAGGTCATCTCGTTGCCATCGTGGAACATCACGCCCTCGCGCAGGAAGATCTGCCACGACGTCGTGCCCTCGACGGGTGCGGCACCGGCGGCGAGATAGGGAACCGGTCTCCCGTCTGCGTCCATCACGAAAAGCGGATCGAAGATCGCCCTACCCATCGTGCCGCCGGGGGTGGCAAAATTGTTAGCAACCGGGTTCAGGCCGTCGCTTTCGGCCTCCATCGCGACTCTGAGTACGCCACCTCCGCGGATCCTGTCCTCGTCCGTCTCCTCCTCTTGCGGCGCAGCGATAGTCGGCGCGACCGACTCGCCTTCCCCGACTTCCTCGCTGCTGTCTGCCGGATCGTCGGTGCCGGTCTCGCCGCTTGTATCGGGGCTGGTGGTGTTCCCATCGCCGCCGTCGTCGGAACTGCACGCGGCAGCGAGCAGCGCCACGGCGAGAAGTAAAGCGAAAAGACGCTGCGAAGTGCTCAAAGCTGTGGTCATCAACGTTCTCCTCGGACCAGGGCCGGGCCTCGTCACCCTGAATTTCTGTGACGCTGGACACACTCGCCTGTCGGGAAGCACAACGCAAGCTGGCAATCCCGAAAACGGCGGCGGGCCGCCCCCGCCACCATCCGGTAGTGGGGGCGGCCCGGTTGGCCGTCAGGTTCAGCTAATGTGGCTAGCCGTTGGCGAGCCAGACGTCGTGGAAGTATTGGCTGCCCTGGTCGTTGCAGAACATGGTCTGCCCATCAGGGCCGGTTGGCCCGCACAGGTTCCGGACGCGGTCCTGGTGGCCGATCGTCCAGTTTGTGTGCGTGGTGAAGATGTACGCGTAGGACTCGTTCATCTCGACCTGGATCTGCTTCCAGATCTCGACCCGCTCGTCGAGGTCGTCGGTGGCGCGCTGGGCATAGAGCAGCTCCTCGCGCTCGGGGTTACACCAACGCACCCAATTGAGGGTGATGAAACCCTCAGCGG